>JABDFL010000072.1 GCA_013286575.1 Candidatus Omnitrophota bacterium | reverse complement strand
GCCCCACCCATCAGGGCGCCGGCAAAGGTGCCGACGATCCGCATCCAGGAAGCGCTGATGGTGGCTTTGGCATCGGCCTGCATAACAACGATGGCGCTCATCACCGCCCAAAAAGGCTGCGGCAGTTTAGACCATTGGGCGAGATATAAACAGCTGACTGCAGTAATAGCGGTTATAAAAGCTTGCTTGAGGGCTAGCAGCATATGTGGAGAGGATCACCGATATCAGGGGCCGTCGGATTCAGAATCGATGATACGTTACTCTTGATTTTTGAATTCTAATTCAATGCCGCCTAAATATTTGGCAAGAAGATTATATAATCCTGTAAAGAATGCCCCTGTCACGAGACCCAGAAGGCCATTCAAAACTGGAAAAAGCAAGATGGCCCATGGCCCTATAGGCCCCATACTCTGCTCATCCGGAGCTGCGAGTGACATAATAGTTATCATTGTACCTACAATAAATCCGGCAATCACATTGATGATTGAAAAAATAATAATAAATGACTTTGTTGAAATTTTCATTAATTTAAGTTTCATAAATCCCTCCGTTCACTGTACGCCTTAGTTCAATCCTACAAAGTGGTTGACCATTGATGGCGTCATCTCTTTGACATCAATAATTATAGGAGCAAGTCCATCCGAGTTCAACAACAAACGTAACATTGCCGGATCATTGAAAGACATCTGGATCAAATCACCGCTGGAATGGACGGCGACCTGTGTGTTGCTTAAATCGATACCGCCTAAATCCCTTAACCTGTTTACAGGCAAGATCCTATTGGTAAAAGGACTGGCAAAAGTATCTTGTATTGCATTTACAATCTCCGCCCTCATTGCAGGATTCGCAGTAGGGTTCTGAACTGGACCCTGCCCGGCACTGTTAGCAGGTCCAAAGCTCGGAGGAATTCTTGGATTAGGAGACGATGGTGTTGAAGAGGAAGGTTTGGAGGGTGGTAAATTCGAAGGTTTCACATACCCTCTAAAATCCGTGAAGAATGCAAATGCGTCCGTCAAAAATCTTATTTTTTCTCTTAGAACATTCTTAGCAAACCAACCGCCGGATAAGAATATAGCTATCCCCCAAACTGACAAGACTATTTCATCATTAACAAATCCCCAATAGCTGTTAGCAATTCTCAACGATAGAAGCGTAGAAAATACCCACATCCCCGTTGCACTGCCAAATATCCTCATAAATGAAGCACCTTTGACTTGCTTACTTTTTGCATCATAATAAGGAGTATAAGCCATGTGCCCTGTAAGAGTAACTACCCCTGCCATCAAATAAGGAAGGTAAACAAGCGGACCGATAGGTAAAGAAACAAATAAAGTCCCAATCCACGACAATAAAGCAAAAGTCCCAACCATACCATAATATGGAAATCTACTTTTATCCCTTTTAGCATTATAAGCCCCCATTACCAGAAGCACAAATCCCAATGCTACTCCAAACCAGCCAAAGCCTGTTGCCAAATGAGACCAGAAAAGGATGCTTAAAAAACCCGCACTCAAACCTAGCGCTGCAGTCACTACACCTGCCGTGACAGAGGTATGCACAGGGAATTGAAGCAATTTTAAAAGCTTATGCTTTTCAGCCTCGGATGCGCCTGATATGGTCATTCTTTTATCGGTACGGGCAAATTTAAAGTTAGAGTGAGTAGCTTTACGCACCCCAAGATCGATCATGGCCAAAATCGACACAAACATCGGCTGGGCCCTGTAAATATCCCTGACTGTCCTGTAAACAGCAGCCCACACACTTCCTGATTCTCTTAAATGTCGGACATAGGTCGAGTAATTAACGGCTATCAAAAAGAAATAACTCAAGCCGATCCAAACAATAGCCGGAGTGAGTTTGGCAAAAGAACTGAACATCGAACCAAAAGGAAGAGTGGCGATAAGAAGTATACCAAAAATTACAGAAATATAATGCATAAAAAGAAAAGTGTTGCCTAATTTGATATCATATCCTATCTGCGGGTTAAGTTTATGGGCAAAAGTAGTCGGGTACATTTCAAAATTAGTCACATTTTCCCCATAACGCTGTTCAGTGGTATAAACCGTATCTATATTAGTCATACGGCCCCATTCCACAATATTATAATCAATATGGATCGAAACAATATTTGGGTATATGACTTTTAACATCAGATAAGCTGCGGAATCTTCACCGGTTTGACTGACAATGGTATCAATGGCATAGGGCACACCCCAACCCTTACCATAGAATGAGCCCCAATTGTCGATACCGCGCTGAGTATCCGAAGTCCAGGTGTGTTGGGCAATGGCATAATGCGCAGTCACAGGGAAGCCATCATTGCTCGAATTCCATATACGCATAGTCGGGTTAACTACCATGATATCCGGATTGCGGCCCATTACGGTAGAAACAGTGATATTATAAGCCTCCTGCCCGGGATAGGGACGGACCCATGCATCAAGATTCAAAGACTTGGCATTGCCGATCCATAAATTTGCACCGATACTGCCATTTTTATTACGCGCAATGGGATTATCCTTTTCTCCTTCTTTATAAAAAGGCAGATAAACCCCTGCACGATTAGTCTTATCGATAATATATATGATCTGCATAAAATTCTCATAGTT
>JABDFL010000071.1 GCA_013286575.1 Candidatus Omnitrophota bacterium | reverse complement strand
GCTCCTGTTGGGATAATTTCGTATGCGCCACCAGGACCTCATCCAATTGCTGCCCGATGGTAAACAACGGGTCAAAAGCGCTTAAAGGCTCCTGAAAAACCATGCCTATGCGCGCCCCCCGGCACTGACGCATTTTTTCAGCGGATAATTCCAATAAGTTCTGCCCCTCAAAAACAATGCTCCCCTGCTTAACGCTCAACGCAGAAGGCAGCAGACGCAAAATAGATAACCCAATCGTCGTCTTACCGCTGCCGGACCCGCCGGCAATCGCCATAATCTTCCCTTGAGGCACCTCGAAGGACAAATTATTAACGAGCGCCTTAGCACCTACGGCAACGGTCAAATTTTTAATTGTTAATAATGGATTCATCCTGCACCTTCATTAAACATGGGGTCAAAAGCGTCCCGCAGCGCATCGCCCACGACATTGAAGCTCATGACCGCGATAAAAATAAATAAACCCGGCAGCAATATCCAGGGGGCGAAAATGACCGGCACTACCCCCATGGCATCTGAAAGCAAATTACCCCAACTGGGAACAGGGTCCTGGATCCCCAACCCCACGACACTTAACCCCGCTTCCGCCAAAATATAGGACGAGACCGTCAGCATCAGGGTGGCAATCGAAAAGGAAATCGTTTGAGGCAAAATATGTTTAAAAATAATGACAATGTCAGAAACCCCAAGGGTTTTCGCCGCCAGGACAAAATCCCGCTCGCGCAAAGACAAGGCCATGCCCCGGATAATACGCGCCAAAGATGCCCAGCCGATCAAGGCCAAAATGACAACAACGCTTATATACACCTGCACCGAATTAAAATTCTCAGGCACCGCAGCCCTTAAGGCCAGCATCAGATAAAAACCCGGGACCATCATGAACATTTCACAAAGGCGCATCAAAACGCTGTCCACCCACCCGCCGTAATACCCGGCGATGCCGCCGATCAAAAGCCCCAGGACAAATGAAATGGCCACCCCCAATAGGCCGATGGACAACGAAATCCTGGCCCCATACCAAATGCGCGAAAATAAATCCCGGCCGCGCGCGTCCGCGCCCCACCAATAAAAACGGCCCGGGGCATCCACTCCGAAAAGGCGGCCTCCTTTAAAAAAATGCAGCGGATACTTTTGAGCCGGGTCCACCACATACACCCGCCGGTGCACAGCATCAAAGGTCAAGGCCCGGCCATAAACAAAAGGACATACCAGCTGTCCATGGTCCCAAAACTCAACAGCTGTCGGCGGGCAATATGAAAAATTGCGGTCTTCATCCTTATAAGAATACGGGCACACGAAATCGGCAAAAATGGCCATGCCGTACAGGACCACTAATGCCCACAGGCAAAGCATGGCCATGCGGTTGCGGCGGAAAGACGCGAATGCCAGATCTATACGGCTGTTATTATTTTTTGCCATATCGGATACGCGGGTCGACCCAGGTTAATAAAATATCAGCCAGGACATTGCCAATGATCAAAAGCACCCCTGCGAGTAAGGTAGCGCTCATCACCAAATACACGTCCTTGGCGCGCACGGCGGTCAACAGCAAAGAGCCTAAGCCCGGCCAGGAGCAAACAATTTCGATCAAAGCCGCCCCGCTTAAAAGTGCTGCAAATTCATACCCTAAAAGCGTGACCAAGGGATTAAAAGCATTTCGCAGGGCGTGACGGTATATGACCGCCCTTTCGGGCAAACCTTTAGCGCGGGCCGCTAAAATATGCTGCTGGCGCAAAACCCCCAGCATGTTCCCCCTCATGATCCGTTGCAGCGAGGCAATGGACGCGAGCGAAAGCACTGTGGCTGGAATAATTAAATGAAGGGCCGTGTCCCTGATTTTCCCGACGACGGACATATCGTCATAATCCGGGCTGTGCATGCCGCCTAAAGGAAGAGCTCCCCAGCGGCTGGCCGCATATAAAACTAATACAGCTAAAAAGAAACCCGGTGTGGAAAAAGCAGCAAAAGAAAATACGGAAAGCGCCCTGTCCACCCACTGATTGCGCCTGAGCGCCGCCCATATACCCAATGGAATACCAACGCCCCAAGTCAAAAGCAAACTCGTAAAAGACAAAATAAAGGTATTAAACAAACGGCTGCCCAGGACATGGGTGACGGGAACGTTATAATAAAAGGAATACCCCCACTCTCCGTGCAGGATATTGATGATCCAATGGCCGTACTGAACCAAAAGTGGATCATTAAGGTGATACAGCTTTTCATAACGGGCCACGGTTTCCTGCGAAATCTGGGGATTAAGCCGCAGGCTGTCAAAGAAATTCCCAGGGGTCGCATGCATCAGCCAGAAAGTAAAAAAACTGACCGCCAGCAACAGCAGGACCGTCGAGCAAAGGCGTTGGATAATATGTTTGACCATTCGAATTTGGTTGTTATAATAGGTTTAACTAAATGCGTTTTCCCCAAACGTTTTCATTTTCAAATGTTTTTCCCGTCATTTTTGCCGTAGCAACCCCAAGCTACTTTCGCCGACGGAGTCCCAAGCGAAAGGAGTTGCAGGTGAAATTCATTCTTACAAAAGAAACCCAGGATTTTATCGCCAAATATCTTGGCGACTTGAGCAAGGCGATCCTGACGGTCGGGCTTGCCAGTTATTTCTTTGAGAAAATGCCAATGCCATTGA
>JABDFL010000070.1 GCA_013286575.1 Candidatus Omnitrophota bacterium | reverse complement strand
TTCCCGGTAAATGTGCTTCCAGAATTTTTTGCCGATCTCATCTTCGGGATAAATCAAACTTGCCGTGATTTGCTTAAGCATGTAATCTTCGGCCAAGAGGTCTCTGCCCATTTCAGTCAGGCCGAAACTTTGAGGGATGATGCGGTCTTTTTCGTAAGGGCTTAGGTTGACCCAGAGGTCTTTTTCAGGGATTGTTAAGCTGGCTAAAAAATATTTGATGAGTTTGGTGGATTGTTCTTTGATAAAAGATTGCTTCGCTGCGCTCGCAATGACACTTGAGGAATCCCCTTTGTCTAAAATGAAGTCGAATCGAAATGGATTGTTGGGATAGACTTTGATGCCTTTGAGTATTGGCGGATCAAGAGGCGGGCTTAGATGGACCATGACACCTGGCACAGGCAAATGGAATTCCTGTGCTTGGGCAGAAGGACATGGGCCCAGAGTATTCAATAAAAAAGAAAATATTAAGATTCCCGACAAAAGAATTCGCCTGCCCCCAGGCTTCAGTGGGGGAGAATGACATATTTTCTTTGTATGGGCGCATGGGGTCTGTTTCATATCTATATAAAGTAAAGCATATAGATATCAGAATTCAAGGCCTGGGAGGAGTTTTTAGGAAAACGGTTTCTTTGACGGAGATTCAGCCAAATTGACTTTATACCACCTATAATTGGACTCTCATGCCCGGATTCCCGCTTTCGCGGGAATGACATGGGAAATCAATAATCTGACAATTTGCCGCGCAGGCGGGCTTGCATGCCGGTGGGTTTGTCCGGGGTGGGACTGAGCGGCCCCAGGCCTGCGGCCTGGGAAGATGCGTTACCGCCGGCTTGGGAGTCAGTGCCGGTGTCGACATCTGCGTTTTCGCGCATGCTGGTCTCCAGACGGGAAGCCAGATCATCCTGCCCCATATCGCGCAATTTCGTGATCATGTCCAGGGCTTGCGGACGCTGATTACTGGCAAAATACGCCGAGCCCATGCCGAAATAAATCTTGGGGTCCTGGCTGACCGAAAGCACTTCTTTAAAATATTTGAGCGCGGTCTCGGGCTTTGACCTGACCAATAAATTGATCCACGCAAGGCTTAGCTGGGCGCTGGCCAAGGTTGGATCAATTTTCAGGGCCTTTTCAAAGTACTCCTCGGCATGGTCCATGTCCTGGCGGCCATAATAGATCCTGCCCAAATTATCATAAGCTTGGGTGAGCTTGGGGTCATAGCCGATCGCTGTTTTTAAATATTCAATGGTTTTATCTTCATCGCCCCCGTCAGCCTGGTTGGCCAGGGCCATCCCGTTATACGCCGGAGCAAAATTGGGGACAACCTTGAGTATCTTCTGGTAGTCATCGATGGCCACCTCATACTGCTGCTTGTCATAGGCACTGACAGCTTGCTCATAAACGTCTTTGAGGTTTTCCGTCTGGGCATGGGCAGGTGTGCAGAAAAGAAATATGAATGCCAGGATAAAAGATTGCTTCGTCGCTACGCTCCTCGCAATGACACGGCTTACGACGTCGAAGCAATTGGGCATTTTGACACGTTCAGTGATCTTACGGAGAAGCGGGTGCAGTTGCTTGGGAAGCATTGGCATCTGGGGCCTTGGGCATGGGCTTGGCCGTTACCACGATCCGTTCAATCGTCATGGTGGCCTTGATCTCATCCGTATCGGATTTCTTGCCGCTAAAATCAAATTTATCCACCTTCATCAGGTCGGTGTCGGAATTAACCGCATGCATAAATGAGATCACATCCGCCAGCTGACCGGAACACTCCAAATCAGCCTGGTATTTCCAATAATCGGCATCCTGCTCACCCGGAGCAGGGTTGACTTTAATCAGGGTGACCTTTGATTGAGCAGCCAAATTTTCGATTTTTTTCAGGAACCCGGCGATCATTTCCTCATCGGACGACATGGTACCGGTCAAATAAGGGGCGATCTCACTGCTCTCCTGGACAATACGGTCTTTATACCCCAACAAGCGCATGTCCTGCTTGATCGTTGCTTCCTCTTTGGTAATGTCCTCTTCAATCGACGACAAACGGGACATCGTGGGGGCAATCAAAAGTATGTCAAAAAGGGCGGCCATGACAATCACCACGGCAATGATCAGCAGTTTCTTCTCGTTTTCACTACGGCCTGAAATAAATTTGGTTATTTCGTTCACGCTGCCCCTCCGGTGCCCGGGCCTGCCGCGGCCGGAGCATCCTTAACACTGTCTAATTTAAACTGAATTTCAAAAGCAGCCACGTCCTTGCCATTGTCTTTTTTAGTCGAAGTGGATTTGGTTTGGGCTTCTTTAAACATGGTGGAATCATCGAGAGATTTAACATACGTGAATACATCCGACATGGAATCTGAAATGCCGTCAATGGTGACAGTGCCGTCCTCATCCATGACAATATTATTGAGATAAATCGTATGGGGCGTGATCCTGTACAATTCATGGATAATATCAAGGCTGGCCATGCGGGACTGGATATAGCCCTTCACCAGTTTTGCTTTATTCATCTGCTCTTCAAGTTTTTCCACCTGCGCTTTTTGGGGAGCAAACTGTTCCATTAAATTTTTGTTTAAAAAGGTGTCTTTAAAATAAATATTGGTCATGATCATGGCACCGACAAGCACCATGATGATAACGGCCGCCACCCCTGCTTTGCTCGCTTCCTTGCTCTGGCGCTCCACCGTCTTTTTCAAGATCATCTCTTCAGGCATTAAGTTGACTTC
>JABDFL010000069.1:2632-2752 GCA_013286575.1 Candidatus Omnitrophota bacterium | reverse complement strand
CGTTAAAAAGTATAAAAAGATCTTCTAAAAAAGGGAAAATTGATAGCCAAACTCTATTATCATTAGAAGAAGCAAATCATGTTCAAAAAAATTGGGGGGATGCAGTCGTCCCTAAATCAG
>JABDFL010000069.1:1785-2622 GCA_013286575.1 Candidatus Omnitrophota bacterium | reverse complement strand
AAGATTGAGCAAAGGTTATTTCACTTATTAAGCGACTTAAAATTGCAGCTAAATATTGATCAGGAATTTACTGCGATTGATGATTTAAAAAATATTTTAACGAAACTAATTGAGCAACAAAATTTGGCATACAATGCTTACAGTTTTTTAGATAGAATTTCTAAGTTAAAAGAAAATAGTCTTGATGAATTCATTGAAGAATTATTGCAAAATGGAATCAGCCATAATGTATGGGTGAAATTATTTACGAAGGTTCACCTTAACTCTCTTAAAGAATACACGAAATCCATATTGCCATCAATAGCCAATTTCAATGGAACCCTCCATAATAAAATAAGACTTAATTTTCAAACTGCTGACAAGAAACATCAAAATATAGCTGCAAGGAGAATACGGAGAATTTATGCCGAGCGCGCAATTAAAACCATGAATGAATTTAAAGATCAGACAGACTATATTAAAAAACAGTCACTTAAAAAGCGGCCCGAAAATTTAAGAAGTATAATAAAAAAAGCCCCCGATGTATTACTTTCTGTCTTCCCTCTTTGGATGGCAAGTCCGCTTTCTATTAGTCAATTAATGGGTGCAGAGAAACAATATTTCGATCTTGTTTTATTTGACGAAGCAAGCCAAGTCCAATTAGAAGAAGCAATTCCCTCTATTCTTCGCGGCAAGCAAGTAGTTGTTGCAGGTGATATTTTTCAATTGCCACCAACTACGTTCTTTGCAGATGGAGATGATGAAGAAGAAAATGAAAATCTTGATTCGAAAAACTCGGGAATTAATACACAAGGGTATGAAAGTTTGTTACATGCCATGAATGGACTTTTGCCAGGG
>JABDFL010000069.1:0-1775 GCA_013286575.1 Candidatus Omnitrophota bacterium | reverse complement strand
AACAAATAGAAAATGGTTGGTTTCTAAAATGGCATTATCGCAGCAAAGATGAATCACTTATAGCCTTTTCCAATTTCCATATCTATAAGAACAGAATGATAAGTTTTCCTCGGCCATTTATAGGTGATTCCATTGAGCACGTTTATGTACCTCCTATAAATGGATTCCGGGATAATGAGCAAGAAAGTTCTTTGGGTGAGGTATTAAAGGTTCGGGATTTAATTTTAGAGTTAATAGAGAAATATCCCAATAAATCATTAGGGGTAATTACTTTAGGAATAAATCATAATGAGAAAATTGTAAAAGCAACGGAAGAAGCGTTGGAAACACGTCCGGATTTAAAAATAAGATTTAGTAACAGTAAAGAAGAGTGTTTTATCAAAAATCTCGAACGTGTTCAAGGCGATGAAAGAGATATTATCGTGTTATCAATAGGATACGGTCAGGATAGATCAGGTCATCTGTCGCATAATTTTGGCCCAATTAATAAACAAGGTGGTGAAAGACGTTTAAATGTTGCTATTACGAGAGCAAGAGAAAGAATGATTGTTGTATCTTCTTTTCAACCTGAAGAAATAGATACAAGAAAGACATCAACGCTTGGGCCTAAACTTTTGAAAAAATACATTGAATACGCTAAGAGCAACGGAAGAAATATTGGTAACGAAAGCCCGGAAGAAGTTTTAGAAAACCCCTTTGAAGAAAGTATTCGCAAAGAATTGGAGTTACATGGTTTAATATTGACACCTCAATATGGGGTTTCTCAGTATAGAATAGATTTAGTTGTACATCATCCTTTAAAACCCGGTAAATATATTCTGGCCATAGAATGTGATGGGGCATCATACCATAGTGCTCCATGTGTTAGAGATAGGGATAGGTTAAGGCAAGAACATCTTGAAGCATTAGGTTGGCGTTTTCATAGAATTTGGAGTACAGATTGGTTTAATTATAAAGAGCGCGAAGTTGAACGGGCAATTGAAACCTACCATAAATTGTTAGAAGACGAAGTGAACTTTCATTCAGATAAAGAGGATGACGAATACGTTTATGATGATGTAGTTGAAAGTTATCTAAAAAGGCCACCACTACCAGGGATTGAAAAGAAAGACAGCATTTCAAAATACTCTCTATGGGAAATTGAATTGCTTATCTTATGGGTTCAGAGTGATAAAAAAAATCGGACTGATGAAGAAATCGTCAGGGAAACATTTGAGCTACTGCCATTTAAAAAAATGGGTAGCATGATTAAAACAAGGATAGAACTCGCTATTAGTCGGTTAAGATCAAAAAAAGAATTGAAGTAAATATATACCGCACTGGTCGAAGCGTCTCGCTTCGTCCTATTATGCCAAAGCCTCCGCTTCCGTATATAAATTACCCGCGCGAATTGTTGCACCACCTACGGGGTGCGTAGCGGGGGAGATGTTTTTGCTACAAACATGGCACCCGCTAACGGGGTGCTACCATGCTATCCTGTAAATTTTAAAAATTCCGCAAATTCTGGTTCAGACAATAATTACCCACAATTTAATCCCCAATGCCTCAATAGATAAAACGTCTTGGCAAGTATTAATAACCACCCTATCTTTGTGCCGCATTACCCCCAAATACTCCCATTTGTCATTCTTGAATGAGCACATGGCCAGGAGCATAGCCGCGAATTGAAGAATCATTACCAAACACGAGTATGCGCGAGTAAAGATGCTTCGTTCCTGCGCCACCGCTAAAGCTAAAGCGGCACGTGGTCAGCATGACAAAAGCGAGTACCCAAA
>JABDFL010000068.1:1440-2815 GCA_013286575.1 Candidatus Omnitrophota bacterium | reverse complement strand
CAATAAGGCCTGGCCGTCTTTATACTTCCCCTGTTTGATCAGCACATCAGCTTTCTTGATAAAAATCTTTGCCCTTTCTTGGGGTTTCAATGACGGAAAAGCAAGCACATGGTCCAAAAGCGCATTGGCCTGATCGTATTCTTTCAATTCAATATAAGCCGATACTGCCGCAAAATGGACCGCAAAATAACTTTCATCATCCTTGATCTGTTTTGTTTTTTGCCGGTACACCTTCAGCAACTGGTCGTACTGCCCTGAATTAAAATAAGCTAAAAGCATATTAGCCAGCGCATCCTGATCAAGTCCCAGGCCGGAATATTGGTCAAGCACCTGCTCAAATCCTTTGATGGCGTCGGGATATTTCCCTGACAAGAAGTCAAGTTCAGCGATCTTGTAAGCTAATTCCCCCTTAAGAGAATCATCATCCGCCAATTGCATTGATTTTGTATACGCATCCAGGGCTTGACTATAATGCCCGCTTTGGGCATCAATTTGACCAATCTCTTTAAAGGCATAAGCTGTATAGGCCGTGGCCCCCTGGACTTGAGAGGCCTTTTGAAAATAGCCCAGGGCGTCAAGAGTATCTGCACGGCCCATATATGCCTGGGCCGTATAAAAATCGAAAGATTGGAGCATCGGGCCCTTTAACTGTTTTTGCGCGTCGATGGATGTTAATTCTTTAAGGGCCTGGTCAAATTTCTTTTGCTGAATGTCGATCTGTCCCAAACGCAGCACACTCATCGGTAATTGCCCGGAACCGGGAAAAAGCTGCTTAAATTGATTGAAAGTACCAGTGGCTTTTTGAAAATCCTGGGACAAAAAATAAGCTTCGCCTAAGGACAAATAAGCTTCCTGCAAAGAGGCGCTGTGTGGGTAATCTGAAATAAACTTTTGGCATTGCAAAATGGCCATATCATACATGCCGCGCGAAAGCAGGCCTTGGGCAAAGTCCAACTGCTCAGCTTCCCTGGTTGATGACTGCGCGTGAACAGGCGTTGTACACATTAAAAGAACAAAGATAAACAATACCACAGTGTCAAAAAGCTTGAACTGTACTTGCTTCAACGCCGCACGGTCTGTGTCAATATTCCCTGTTTTTTGGTCGTCAAACCCTAGTGTCATTGCGAGGAGGGCTTTAGCCCGACGAAGCAATCTTTTAAAAATGGACCTAAAATACATTTACTTGCTCTCGTCCCTAAGAGTTGAAAAGGAAACATCCGAGAGATTAGAGCGGGCACAGGCATCCAGGGCCTGGATCACATATTTATGGTAGGTCAGCTCATCTGCACGGATAATGACTTACTGATTGGGAAATAATTTTGACACCTGGGCCAGCATCACGGCCAGGGCGTTGCCGGTAAGATAGTCATCAATA
>JABDFL010000068.1:0-1430 GCA_013286575.1 Candidatus Omnitrophota bacterium | reverse complement strand
GGTAATATTGATGACTATCTTACCGGCGCTTTGGGCGGATTGGATGGCTGTTTTGGATTTCGGAAGGGTGAGATTCACCTGGACTTCCATCTGGTTAAAAACAGCAATGATCATAAAAAACATCAAGGCCCAAAAAGCAATGTCCACCAAAGGGGCCAGTTGGATCATCGGCCGTTGCTTTTGATATTCAGAAACGTCGAATTTTGGCATGTCAAATCTCCCTCTCGCAACGACACAACAATTTTACCTATTTTGAATGGCCTTAATAATATCCGTACTGTAAATTTCAATCATGTTGGTGACCTGCTGGACCTGGCCCCGAAAATAGGAATACGCGATCAATGCCGGGATAGCCACCACCAGCCCTGAAGCTGTGGTCACCATGGCCTTGGAAATACCCGCGGCCAAAAGTGTCGTCTTAATGCTCGCCGATTGAAGAGGCACCGCATGAAAGGCCTGGATCATCCCCAAAACCGTCCCCAGCAAGCCTAAAAGCGGGGCAACAGCGACGATATCTGAAAGATAATTAATGTTTTGCCATAGATTGGTGATCTCAATACGGGCGGTGCTTTCCATGGCTTCACGGGAGCTGTCATCCAAAGGGTTTCTGCGCTCAAGGCCGGTCAGGACAATTTTGGAAATGATCGCATTATTTTCTTTACGGCAGATGGTCTTGGCCGCTGCAAAATCCCTGCTTTCAAGCTTGCTCATAACCTCCTCAAAAAGCCTGCGGGGTGCCAATTTGTTTACATTGAGCATCATAAGATCATAAATAACGATGGCAACAGCCAAAACAGAAAGAAGCCCTATCACAACCATGACTCCCCCGCCGGCCTTTAAGGTCTGCCAAAGCGTCATGGGGACCGGCATTTGGTCCGGGCCTGAAAGCAAGGCGGATGCCTGCGCATAGGCGGCATGGGACCCGTTGATCAATACCAGTAAAAAAACAAACACAGCACCTGCGGCTAAAAAAGGACTTCTTGAATTTATCATCTGTTAAGCCTCCCTTGATTTATCAATTTAAATATATAAAATAGGCTTATGCCATTGCTTAATGTTTTCATATATTGCCTGCTCTTGCTGACAACTTCCCTTAAGGCCCATGCCCAGGACCAGACCCCGGTACAGCTGATGCAAACCGTGCGGGCATCCCTGGTGGAGGTCAGGACCGAGAATTCCAAGGCCTTTGACGACGGCCATGGCCATACGCGGGTGGCGACCTATCATACCCAGGGCTCCGGCGTCATCATTGATTCCGACGGCACTATTGTTACCAACACCCACATTGTTGCCGGCGCTGCGCATATCTTTGTCGGCTTATCCGACGGTACAGTGCTGGAAGCCAAGATCGTTTATTCCAGCGATGCTGATTTCAGTTTTATAAAAGTTGATCCGCCCTATCCTCTGACCGCCATCAATTGGGCTGATTC
>JABDFL010000067.1:484-2865 GCA_013286575.1 Candidatus Omnitrophota bacterium | reverse complement strand
CTTTACTGAATAAAGCAAAAAAAATACATCACCAAAGACCCAAAATAATATTTTCGGTCAGCATACCCCCCCTGATTAAATTTGATCCAGAAACAAAAGGAACATAAAACAAACATTGCCGCAACAATATCCGCCCGGTAACTCATGACAGCGACAGCTTCAGACTGGATGGGATGCAAAGAAAAAAGGAGCCCCGCGAACACCCCCAGCAGTAAAGAAGAAAAAACCCGGTTAACGATCCAACACATTAGAACGGAATTTACACAATGGACCAAAATATTGATCAGATGGGAACCCCAGGGCCTGGCCCGAAAAAAATGGCCATCGAAAAAATAAATGAGATTTGAGGCCGGTCTGTAGCTGACACTGCCCGTCCCGTAATCGGACTCTGACCCGTTATTAAAATTTATTTCCTGTGCATTAGAAATATACCCTTTTTCAAATAACCGGGGAATGTTCTTCCATGAAGCATAAAACGCGTTTTTTCCAATAATGATATTATCGTCCCCTACCCATTGATTCAACAGCATGGGGCTATATACCAAAAAAGTCACAAGAAAAATTAAAATGGCAGGTCTTTTCTTTAAATAATCAATCATAACAAACACCCTCTTGAATACTTCATGGATGAATTTGCCGGACAGACACCTTGACCAGCGGAACCAGCAAATCCACCTCTTGATCCAAATACGCCAGTTTATAATTACCGGGTTTTCTCCACTCATCAGCGTATTGCCAGGCAGGGCTTAACTGGCCCGCCCCCTTGACCAGGAACACAACAAATTTCCTGTACGGCCCCAAATTATAAAGCAAATCACCAGGAGTATAATTGTCGATCGCCCTGACATCACGTTTGGCAAAATAATTTGTTATTTCCGGCACATTGGAAACAATCACATAATCTGCAGGAATACCGCGGGCCGGGAAATATTGACTTATCTTTCTTGATAAAACCTTTATCTTTGTCTGTGTCTTATAGAATTCAACCGCCGTAAAAACCTGAATCAAAACAAATGATAAAACCAAAAAGAATATAAAAACTTTAATGCCTTTTTCCCCATAGCGTCCCTTAAGCCCTGCATGAACAGCAAAAATGGCCCCTCCCAACAAAATCCACGACAACTGCATCATTAACCGTCCGTCAATGTCCGGGTTCCCGGGAATTAAAGCTTCTGATCGATAATAGATCAATAAAACAGATTGGCTGAAAAAATACACCAGTAACAGGGCAATATAAATGAACTTCGTTGGGCTTTCTTTGATCAAATCTCTGGCCCTTCCCAAAAACCAACCCACAGAAACTATCATAAAGGCAACAATGATCCAAGTAAAAGAACCTTTACCAAAGACCATTGAACTCAGACCTTGAAAATATAACCGGACCACAACAACCAGATTAGAAAGAAAAACAGCCTTTGATACATGATAGGAATAAGCTGAAACAGTCCCAAATACAACCAGGTTCCGGACAATGTAGGGCACGACCGGCAGGCAAACCCCAAGCCCGTAAAAACATATCATCCGCATCAAATCTTTAAATGTCATCGCTCTTATCATAAACCCTATTATCAAACAAATTCCAATACTGGCAATCAGCGAAATGCCGATATACCTGATAAGAAATGCCACCCCCGAAAGAACACCTGCCAATAAAATAACAGACCAATGCACAGAAGTCTTTTTTTCGATAATATCAAATGTCATCATCAGGACCAGGAGACAAAGGGACAAATAAGGCGTATCAGACCAGACAAACACTGAAGAAGACAGGACAGAAAATGTCAGGGAGCACATACCGGAAGCAAAAAGAGCAATATTTTCCGCGATAAGGCGCCTAAAAATCCCCCAAAAAAGAAAAGGAAGAAACAGGCAACATAGGCGCGGCAAAATAAGTGCAGCCGCATATTCATTGACACCCATCCACTTAAGAACAGCAATGCTGATGGGATATCCCGGCGGCCAGATAGACAAAGGTAAGACATCAGGGAAAGGCGGCCGGACGAAGAAATTGGTAAACAATAACCCCTTAAAACGTACGATATTTTCAGCCGTTGATATGTATACCATCGAATCCGTTGTAAAGGGAAAAACCCAACCTGCCATCAACCAAAGCAAAAAGCCGACGGCAAGCACCTGCCCTATAAGGACCAGGAATATTGACGACACCTTTATTTTCTTAAACGGATAAAACATGGGTCAATTATTTCGATCCCAATTTTACGGCTTTAGCAATGGCTATTTTAAACCGCAGGTCAGAAGGATCAATACCTGATCCCAATTCCCAGATATGAATAGCTTGATCATATCTGCCCATATTCCCTAATAACGTTCCCGCATTAAAATCGGCATCTTTATAATCCGGTGCTGCATGAATGGCCTTT
>JABDFL010000067.1:0-474 GCA_013286575.1 Candidatus Omnitrophota bacterium | reverse complement strand
CAATATCAACGAAACCATTCTGGCCCATGATATTTCCCAATTTTGTCAGGATTTCAGGATCATTTTGGGAATTGATGATGCGGTAGGCATACTTTTTAATGGAAGGATAATCCTTTTGGTGAATATATATATCCACCAGCAAAAATAGAGTCCCTGCGTCATCATTAACAATATCAAAGTTCTTCATGCAAAGATCAATGGCTTTTTGATATTCTGAATCCTTTAAAAGGACTTTAGCAAGGTTTAATCTGACGGTAGTCAGAAGAGGATTTAAAATCAGGGACCTGGAAAAATATTCCCTGGCTTTTTTCCATTGACCATGAATAAAATAGATGTATCCCAAATTACTATAAGTGCCCGCGACAAAAGGGTTAAGACTGAGGACCTTTTTATAATTCAATTCCGCCTGTTTTAAATGACCTTCCTGTGTGTCCATCACCCCCAGATTATTGTATATTTCTGCATCAAAGGCGT
>JABDFL010000066.1 GCA_013286575.1 Candidatus Omnitrophota bacterium | reverse complement strand
TTCCCTAAGCCATTAAAAGACTTGTAGTAAATTATTGTGGTATAATATTAATGTAATGTATTACTTTTAACTTAGTTAGGGCTCTTTCTAATGGGGAAACGTCGTGTGGTTATTACCGGTTTGGGCGTGCTAGCTTGTAACGGCATTGGCCGTGATGATTTTTGGCAGGCCAATGTTCAAGGCCGCTCAGGCATAGGTAAGATAACCCGTTTTGACGCGGAAGCTTTTGATGTGCGTATAGCCGGCGAGATCAATGATTTTGACCCTTTCCAATTTATGCCGGCCGAGGTAGTCAAAAAGGTCGACAGGTTTGTGCATTTTGGCCTGGCCTGCTCTGAGATGGCCATGCAGGACAGCGGATTAGACCTGGCCAGCCAGGATAAGAATAGGATAGGGGTGGTGATTGGTTCCGGCTTGGGAGGGATGATGTTCCATGAAGAGCAGATGGTGACGATCCTTGAAAGAGGCGTCAATCGCATCAATCCTTCTTCAGTGCCAAGAATTTCTCCTAACGCGGTGTCCAGCCATATTGCTATTCGCTATGGATTACTGGGGCCTAATATGGTCATCTCCACGGCCTGTGCCTCGGCGAGCCATGCCATCGGTGAAGCTTTTCGTAAGATCCAATGGGGTGATATGGATATATGCGTGACCGGAGGGGTAGAAGCGCCGCTGACACGTTTGAATTTTGGGGCGTATTGCGCGTTAAGGGTGTTATCCAAGAAAAATGATGTCCCGCAGGAAGCTTCCCGTCCGTTTGATTTAAACCGGGATGGTTTTGTTTTAGGTGAAGGCGGCGGCGGATTGATTTTAGAAGAATTAAATCATGCGCTTGAGAGAAACGCGCCGATTTATGCGGAAGTGACCGGCTATGCCAGTAATTCGGGAGCGCGCCACATGGTCATGCCTGATGTGACCGGCGAGGACGCGGCCCGGGTCATGGCAGATGCCTTGAAAGATGCGGATATAGACCGGGCAAAAGTTGATTACATCAATGCCCATGCGACGTCGACCGTGCAAAATGACCGCGCGGAGACCAAGGCCATTAAAAATGTTTTTGGCGACCGGGCTTATAAGGTCCCGGTCTCTTCAACGAAATCCATGATCGGCCACAGCCTCGGGGCGGCCGGGGCCATTGAAGCGGTGGTTTGTGCGCTGAGTATAAAGAATAAATTTATTCCGCCGACCATCAATTATAAGACCAAAGACCCGGAATGCGATTTGGATTATGTGCCGCTGGAAGGACGCAATGCCCCATTGGATACTGTCCTTTCAAATTCATTCGGGTTCGGCAATTGCAATGCCTGTATTGTTTTTTCAAATTTTAAAGGAAACTAAAATTCATGACCTATGCTGAAATTGAAGGAACAGTTAAAGAGGTTTTAGCCAAGCAGTTGACAATGGAAGTCGGGAAGATCAACTTGGACTCCCGGTTGATTGAAGATTTGGGCATTGATTCCTTTGGGTCAGTGGAAGTTGCTTTTGAACTGGAAGAAAAATTTAATATCAAGATCCCGGACGCGGCCCTTTATGAGGCCAAGACCGTCAAGCATATCGTGGATTATATAGCTTCCCAGAAAGAGGGAAAGTAAAAATTATGGCTGTCAAATTTTCCGTTAATTTGAAAAATTTATTCAAATCCGCTCCCAAGCCGGATTTGCCCGACAATGGTTATGAGCTGCCCGGGCAAAATGGCGATGCCATTATCCTCATCCATGGCATGACAGGGACACCTCATGAAATGAGGTTTCTGGCCAATTATTTAAACCGCCAGGGCTATGCTGTTTACTGCCCGCGCCTGGCCAATCATGGGGCGCCGATCCAGATTTTGCAAATGAGCAAATGGCAGGATTTTTATCAAACGGTCCGCCAGTGCTATCTTCAGATCCGCGGCCAGTATAAGCATGTATACGCCGGCGGCCTTTCCATGGGCGCTTTATTGGCTTTGCTTTTGGCGGATGAATTTAAAACTGAGATAGCCGGTGTGAGTTGTCTTTCACCGACGCTATTTTATGACGGCTGGAACACGCCGTGGTATAGCTTTTTGCTTCCGCTGGCCTATAAGACCCCTTTGAAATATTTTTTTTATTTCAAGGAAGAGCCGCCCTACGGCATTAAGAATGAGGCCGTGCGCAGCCGTATCCATGAATTCTACAGCAGGGCTGATCTGCATAACATGGAGCAGGTGCATCAATACGGTTATCCTTTTTTCCCGTTGACATTGTTGTACCAGTTGGAGAAACTGGTGAAGCATTTGAGCTCCCGCCTGGAAGGTATTTCGACGCCGGTCCAGCTCATCCAGGCCAAGCATGATGACATGAGCTCTGAGCGCAATTCCCAATTTATTTATAACCGGGTCAAATCCAACCGTAAAGAATTAGTGCTTTTGCATAATTCTTACCATATCATCACCGCCGACCAGGAGCGCAACGCAGTGGCCATGCATATGCAGCGTTTTTTCTCCGGACAACCCAATCACGCCTAAAATAAAATGCCATTTACAAACCGCCTTCATCATTTGGAATCAAAGCTGCAGGTCAAATCACCCATTGTCCTGTCTAATTGCCGCGTTTTTTTTGATTTTGACAATACCATGACAACGTCGGACGTCTTGGATGATGTTATCCGCCGTTTCTCCATCAACGATAAATGGGTAGTGTTGCAAAAAGCGTGGGAAGAAGAAAAGATCGGCACCAAGGAATGCCTGGAAGGGCAATTAAGGAATGTGCGGGTCACTAAAAATGCCTTGCATAATTTCCTGAAAAAAGTTGAGCTTGATCCGCATTTCCACCAGCTTTTGGCCTTGCTTATCCGTGAGGGCATCAAGCCTGTTATTTTGAGCGATAATTTTTCCTACATCATCGAGTGGATTTTGAATTACCATGGCCTCAAAGACCTGAAGGTTTACGGCAATACCCTGCGTTTTTACGGTGAACATATTTTCCCGTCTTTCCCCTATGATAACCCTTTTTGCCTGAC
>JABDFL010000065.1:369-3065 GCA_013286575.1 Candidatus Omnitrophota bacterium | reverse complement strand
CAGGCGTTGATGCCCTTCTAAATTGTTAGGGGTATATTGAAGTGATATTTGGCCCTGGGGATTGATAAGCACACGGTTATTGGGATCAGGCAAATCTTCGGAACAGAGCCAAAAATCAACGGCGTGCCGGGCGACCTGATCAAGGATAAATCGCGGCACAAATTTAGGCGCATTACCCTTGATGATTTCTCCGTCGGTCTTGCCCAGCATCTGTATATGCCCCATAGGAAACTCCCATTCAGGAGTACTGAAATAAAAGTCGTTTAAAGCAAGCGTCTTTTGAAACACCGTTGGGTTAGGTTCTTTAGAAAGGGCCATAAAAGCGGAATTATTGTGACACATATAATGGCGTCCAACCACATCCGAACTATTAGCCAGGCCATGAGGGTGTTTCTCATTGGCCGAGCGCAAAAGCAAGGCCGCAGAATTTATTGCTCCGCAGGAAACAACCACCCTATCAGCGCTGTATTGTTCATTTAAACCATTACGCTGAACATGCACAATTTTAACAGTCCGTCCCGAAGCATCGGTTTCGAGACGGGTGACAAAGCTTTCCGTCAAAAGAGTGACATTGGGGTATTCCAGCGCCGGGCGGACACAGATCATTTCAGCGTCGGATTTAGCATGGACCAGGCAGGGAAATCCATCACAGGTCGAACAACGGATGCATCTGCTCATGGCCCGATTTTTTTCGAGAAGACGGACACCTAAAGGCAAATGAAAGGGGTAGTGCCCTATTGCTTTTAAATCATCAGAAAGTTGCCGGATGCGCGGCTCATGGCTGACCGGAGGGAAAAGATAATCAGCGCTGGCCGGGCCTTCCGTAGGATCAGTGCCATGCTGGCCATGGACCTCATAAAGATGCTCAGCCTTGGTATAATAGGGCTCCATTTGCTCATAGCTAAGCGGCCACGCCGGCGAAATACCGCCATGATGGCGAAGCTCGCCAAAATCCTGCGGCCGCATGCGCAACAGTGCCGCCCCATACATCTTGGTATTGCCGCCGACATAGTAATGAATGCCCGGATGGAAGATTTGACCGTTTTTATCGGTCCAGTTTTCAGTAGAAGTGTATTTACCATCGGTAAAAACAGCGCGGGAAGACCAATTGTCTTTTTCCTGGGCAAGAAAGGTACCGCGTTCTAATATCAGGATGCGTTTGCCTGTGGGGGCCAAAGCAAAAGCCAAGGTCCCGCCGCCTGCGCCCGTACCGATAATAATCAAATCATAATGAGCCATATATACCTCCACATAACCGGGTTATGAGATGGTCTCATAACCCGGTTATGTGGAGGTATTCTACAACATTATGACCTATCTATAAACACTTCATTTTTATCGAAACGGACTTTTTTAAGGTGGCCATAATGGTCATCCGCAGCGCGGTAACCAACGGCGCAAAGCACCACTGACTCAAGGCCTTGCTTAGGCAATTCGAGGATCTCATCAAATTTCTTGGGCTCAAAACCTTCCATGGGACTGGCATCTATCCTGCGGTAAGCGCACTCTCTGAGGAAGAAACCTAAAGCAATATAAACCTGTTGCTTTGTCCATTGTTCAAGAGCTTCCGGGCTCTTGCTCTTTATAAAACCTGTCACCATTTGTTCATAACCTGATAAAGACTCTCTGGCCACCCCCCGGACTTTCGCCGCGGTATCAATAAAATATTTGATATAGGCTTCATCTATGCTTTTCAATGAACAAAGAACAATAAGGGTGTCCGCGTCTGTGGTCTGTGGTTGATCGTGAGCGTGGGGTCTTAATTTTCTGCGTAAATCAGCATTCCGGATTATAACAAATTTCCACGGCTGTAAGCCGCATGAAGAGGGAGAAAACCGCAAAGCTTCCAAAAGGTCAGATAATTCCTGCGGGGGTATTTTCTTGGAAGGGTCGAATTTTTTGGTAGCATAACGCCAATTCAAATCAGCATTCACAACTCTCTCCTTGAGATTAAAAAACCCTCTGCGCGCCTTTAGGGGCGGCAGAGGGTTTGGAAATACAAGAACTTGATTCTTATATTTTTACAACGTTTTGAGCTTGTTCACCCTTAGGGCCGTTGACGATTTCGAACTCAACATCTTGTCCTTCGCCGAGTGATCTGTAGCCTTCACCTTGAATTGCAGAGTGATGCACAAACACGTCTTTGCCGTTTTCAGGAGTAATAAATCCAAAACCTTTTTGGTCGTTGAACCATTTTACTTTACCTTTAACCATAATCTTTGAAACCTCCTTTTGATCTATACTTGAGTCCCTTTACGTGATCCATAAAAAAAGACCGCCAGGCTTGAACCTACACCATGCGGTCTAAGATCACAATCCTTGAATCGAACTCGTGTGATAGTATGCCTTACTTTACTGCATTTGTCAAATTTTATTTAAGGGTTTTCTTTTTGCGAGGCTTCCAAATATTCCCAGCGCTGGTAGGCTTCCAGGAGCTCTTGGGCCAGGGTTTCTGAACGCGCATTGACACGTTCAACTTCCTTAGGGTCCCTCTGATAAAAATTGATGTCTGCTAATAAGGCAAAGATCTCTTCCTGTTCGCTCTCGAGCTTCTCGATTTTTAAAGGAAGGCCTTCCAGTTCGCGCTCTTCTTTAAAAGAAAGTTTTCTTAAAGTCAACGGCTTAGCGGGTTTTGGTTTCTCTTGTGCTGACGTAAGTTGAGGTTTGGCGCCAGGCGTCTTGACCTGACGCTGGGC
>JABDFL010000065.1:0-359 GCA_013286575.1 Candidatus Omnitrophota bacterium | reverse complement strand
CACCCAATCATCATAGCCGCCGGGAAATTCACCAATCTCACCTTCTCCTTCCATAACCATGGTAGAGGTACAAACATTATTTAAAAAAGAACGGTCGTGGCTCACTAAAAGAAGTGTGCCGGAATATTCCATCAACAATTCTTCCAGGAGTTCCTGGGTTTCGATATCCAGGTCATTGGTAGGCTCGCCCATGACCAAAAAATTAGACGGCTTTGTAAATAGCCTTGCAGGAAATAAACGGTTGCGCTCACCGCCGGAGAGGACCTTGACCGGCGTGCGGGCGCGGTCCGGGGTAAATAAAAAATCCGGCAAATAACCGATGATATGCCGGGGCCTGCCGTTGATGGTAACCGTGTCGC
>JABDFL010000064.1:2727-3082 GCA_013286575.1 Candidatus Omnitrophota bacterium | reverse complement strand
GCGGGCGCGTAAAACTTATGAGGAATGGTTTAAAAAAGGCATCCTAAAGCAGGATGAAAGGCCCTGCATTTATTTTTATAAACAGGATTATAAGTACCAGGGCCAGAGATATACCCGTATGGGTTTTTTGGGACTGCTCAAGCTCAACGAAGATTCTGGGGTGCGCATTTTACCCCATGAGCATACGCATGCCGCGGCCAAAACCGACCGGATGACCCTTTGGAGCACTTTAAAAAGTGATTTGAGCCCTATTTTTGTCGGCTATGCGGACAGGGCCGGCAAGATTGAGCGGATTTTCTTAAAAGAATTGGCCACAGCCAAACCCTATCTTGAAGCCGTGGACCACGACAAGGTC
>JABDFL010000064.1:1944-2717 GCA_013286575.1 Candidatus Omnitrophota bacterium | reverse complement strand
GGTCAAACATACGATCTGGCGGCTTGAGAATCCGGACAGCATCCAGGGGATCGTTAATGTCATTGACGGCCAGGATCTATTTATCTGCGACGGGCATCACCGTTTTGAGGTGGCCAATCAAATCCGGCGTGAGGCTTTGAAGAAAGCTAAAAAGACGACGGGGGAAGAACCGTATAATTATGTGATGACCTATTTTACCAATATGGACTCCCGTGACCTGCAGATTTTTCCCATACACCGCATCGTCAAAAAGTTTCCGATCAGTGTGAATCTATTGGAACAATATTTCCGGATCGATAAAGTTAAGACAAAGATCGATTGGCTGGTTTTATTGGCCCGTGCCGGGCAGAATGAACATGCTTTTGGTTTATACAATAAACAAGGCATGTTTTTGTTACGCTTAAAGAATAAAACGCTCATTGA
Organism: Candidatus Omnitrophota bacterium; assembly: GCA_013286575.1. Taxonomy (GTDB): domain Bacteria; phylum Omnitrophota; class Gorgyraeia; order Zapsychrales; family Fredricksoniimonadaceae; genus JABDGZ01. The sequence continues at coordinate 2,294 of JABDFL010000064.1, read as the reverse complement.
TAAAATGGTCCAGGAGGGGTCCAGGGATTACCGGAGCCTGGATGCTGCTATTTTGAAGGCTTTTGTTTTAGACCAGGTGGGAGTGGCTTCCGAGGACATTGTGTATTCCAAGGACCCCGAGGAAGTGCTGCAGGCGGTCAATGAGGGCAATGCCGAAGCAGGGTTTCTGCTTAATCCCGTGCAGGTGTCGCAATTGCGTTCCATCGCATTGAACGACGAGCGCATGCCGCCTAAGACGACGTATTTTTATCCGAAAGTGTTATCTGGTTTGACGATTTATAAGATGGATTAATATGTCCCTATTCGGAAAATCAAATTATACCTTCATTAAGGTCAAGCGCAAGGAGATA
>JABDFL010000064.1:0-1934 GCA_013286575.1 Candidatus Omnitrophota bacterium | reverse complement strand
ATACCCGCCGGCGTGTGGACCAAATGCCCCGGCTGCGAGTCTCCTGCCTATTCCAAAGAATTAAAGAACAATTTGAACGTCTGCCCCAAGTGCGGTTTTCATTTGAGCTTGAATGCCCGTGAGCGCATTGATCACTTGATGGATGAAGGGACCTTTGTTGAAACAGACAGCGAGATGACCTCCGCAGACCCCCTGAAATTTCAAGGGCCTAAATCCTACAAAGAAAAACTTAAAGCAGACCAGGAAGCAACAGACCTTAAAGATGCTGTTATCACGGGCTATGGTGAGATCGAAGGCAAAAAAGCAGTGATAGCGGTGACGGATTCGCGTTTTATCATGGGTTCCATGGGTTCTGTCGTCGGTGAGCGGATAACCCGCTTGGTGGAATATGCCACCAAGGAGCAATTGCCGGTGATCATTATTTCAGGCTCCGGCGGAGGTGCCCGCATGTACGAAGGGGCCATTTCCCTGATGCAGATGGCCAAGACCTGTTCTGCTTTGCAGCGTCATGCAGAAGCGGGGTTATTGTATATTTCCGTATTGACCAATCCCACGATGGGGGGCATCATGGCTTCTTTTGCCGGGGTGGGGGATGTGATCATGGCCGAGCCTAAAGCGCTGATCGGTTTTGCAGGCCCGCGTGTTATTGAACAGACTATCAGGCAAAAATTACCATCGGGCTTCCAGCGCTCGGAATTTTTATTGGCCCACGGCATGATTGACATGATCGTGGAACGCCAGGACCTTAAAGGTGTTTTGGCGAGTACCATCAGTTACGCTGAAAAATAATTCTTTATGGCTAATATCAGGATCAAAAATCTCTGCAAACATTGCAATGTCGGCTCCGATGCCGTCAATAATGTCAATCTGGAGATCGGGGACAAGGAATTTTTGGTGCTTGTCGGCCCTTCCGGCTGCGGCAAGTCAACGACCCTGCGCATGATCGCGGGCCTGGAAGAGATATCCTCCGGCGAGATTTGGATCAATGACCGCCTTGTCAATGACATCCCGGCCAAAGACCGCAATATCGCCATGGTGTTCCAGAATTACGCGCTTTATCCGCACATGAGTGTCTTTGAAAACATGGCCTTTGGCCTGAAATTGCGCAATTACCCCAAAGCTGAAGTCGAAAAACGTGTCCATGAAGCGGCCGAGATTTTAGGCATCAAACAATACCTGGACCGCCGCCCGCGCGAACTTTCCGGCGGTGAACGCCAGCGCGTGGCCTTAGGACGGGCCATTGTGCGAAAGCCCCTGGTCTTTCTTTTTGATGAGCCGCTTTCCAACCTGGATGCCAAGATGCGCGTGCAGATGCGCACGGAGATCCATAAATTGCGCATGCGCCTGCAGACGACCTTCATCTATGTCACCCACGACCAGACCGAAGCCATGACCATGGGGGACCGCATCGTGGTCATGAATAAGGGTATCATCCAGCAATGCGCGGACCCCATGACAGTGTATGACCATCCGGTCAATAAATTCGTGGCTTCTTTTATCGGTTCGCCTCCCATCAATTTTATGACCGGACACATTATCAAAAAGGGCAGTAAATATTTCTTTGATGAGGGGAAATTTCAGGTTAAACTAATAGATGCGATGTATCCCAAGATCGCGGCGTATAGCGGCCAGGAGATCACCATGGGTATCCGCTCAGAGGACATTTATGATAAGCTTTTTGCCTCTGAAGCCTCGCTTGAAAATACCGTGCGGGCGACCTGTGAAGTGGTAGAACCCCTGGGCAGTGAAGTTTATCTGTATTTGGGCTCGGGCAAGCATAGTTTTATCGCCCGCGTCGGGGCACATGACCGCCCGGAGGTCAACCGTGATATGGACCTGGTCTTCGACATGAGTAAGGTGCACTTCTTTGATTCAAAAACCGAAGAAACCATTATCTAAGCTGTATTTCCTCGTCCTCTTTTCCTTCATTGTGC
>JABDFL010000063.1 GCA_013286575.1 Candidatus Omnitrophota bacterium | reverse complement strand
TCTGCAACTAATTCAAATTAAACAAATTATTGTTTCTCTCGAAGGGGCATTGCTTGTCCCTATATTTATTGATCAGGATCTCACTGCTATTATTGTTATGGGTAAAAAAGAATCCGGGAAGTCTTATACCGAGGATGATCTTGGTGTTTTTAGTATTTTGGCTAATCAAACAGCATTGGCTATTGAGAACGCCATTTTTTATGAACAGATGAAATTGACCCATGAGCAATTATTCCAGGCTGAGAAGATGGCTACCATCGGTACTATGGCTGATGGCTTATCGCATCAAATTAATAATCGTTTTCATGCCTTGGGTTTTATTGCCGGAGATGCTCTTGATACGATCCGATTGAATCAAAATGAGCTGACGCCTGAGAAAATGAAGGAAGTGATGTCAGAGTTAGACCGTGCTTTTGTCCGTGTCCAGGAAAATGTGGTCCAAGGTGGGGAAATTGTTCAGGGATTGTTGAAATATACCAGAAAAGGTGATGTTGGATTTACATCGGTTGATGTGGATGCGGTGTTAAAGTCAGCTTTGGAAATGGTTCAGTTTAAGATCAAAATGCATACGCTAAAATTGGTGCGTGAATATGATATTGCAACCATGCCTAAAGTAAAAGGTAATTTTACTCAGTTGCAGGAAGTGTTTTTCAATTTGATTGATAATGGCTATGATGCCATGATGCAAAGAAAGAATGAAGTGAAGGAAGATTCGTATCAACCGACCTTGATAGTGCGGGTTTTTGAGAAAGATGGTTATGCCCAGATTATTTTTGAAGATAATGGCATGGGTGTTAAGGAAGAGGATATGCATAAATTATTCACACCGTTTTTTACGACAAAACTTTCCAGTAAAAAAGGCACTGGGCTTGGGCTTTATGTGATCAAAAAAATAGTTGAGGATAATCATAACGGCCAGGTTGAAATGGTCTCTAAGTATATGCAGGGCACGCAGATGAAATTGCGTTTGCCTATTGCTATTGGATGAGATATTGAGTAAACTAAAAATGGATTCCCGCTTTCGTGGGAATGACAATAATTCAATCCTATGGCTAAATTACTGATTGTTGATGATGAATCTGATATCCGTGAATTTGCCCGTAATTTTTTTAAAAAGCGGAAAATAGAGGTTTTTGTTGCCTCCGGCGGACGTCAGGCCCTGGATTTAATTGCCCAAGAAAAACCTGACTTAGTGATGCTTGATGTCAGGATGGAAGAAATGACAGGCATTGAGGTTTTACGGGAGCTTCGTAAAATTAATCAAACCATTAAAGTCATTATGGTTTCCGGGGTTGAGGATGAAGAGACTATTAAAGAAGCCAAGGCCCTGGGTGTTATTGGATATATCCATAAGCCGTTTATCCTCGAGGAGCTTGAAAAAATTGTTCTAGCTCAATTAAATAACTGATATGGCATCCACAAAAATTGATTATAAGCGAGAGTTGGAATCTGCATCCAAAGGCATGATCCTGATCCATGATCCTCGGCTTTTGATCAAGCTCATCGTCCGCTCCCTTGTCCAAAAAGTCCACATTCAGCACGCAGGCATGATACTTTATAATCCTGATAAAGATTCTTACGTTCTTTCTATTTCCCGTGGGCAAATAGGCGAGCGCATTCCTGAAGGCTTGATCCGTTTTAACAAGACCAATCCTTTGGTAAAACTTTTTATCCAAAAAGAATATAAATATATTTTTGAGAACCGTAATGCCATTGTCGCGGAAGATATTAATAAACTCCTTTGGAAAGAAAGTGTCATTTCTAACGGGAATGGCATTAAACAGCTTTTGCACAGCGTCAGTGAACAATTGCCAAAACTTAATGCAGTTGCCTGTGTTCCTGCCTATCATCAGCACATGCTTATGGCTATTTTGCTTCTTGGCGAAAAACAGGACGGCAGCCGTTTTGACCAGGAAGAGTTGGATTTTTTTTCAGCTTTGGCTTCGGATGTGGCCATGGCTATCCGCAATGCCCAGTTATTCGAAGACCTGAGAAGAGAAGCAGAGCGCAACCGTAATTTGTTTATTCAAACAACTATTGCCTTGGGTTCTGCCATTGAAGCCAAGGACACCTATACGCACGGTCATACTGAACGTGTCACCAAATATGCCCTGGCCATAGGCCGTCAGATGGAGGCTTCCCAAGCATACGATTTTCCGGATAAATTCTTTGAAAATCTATATATTGCCGGACTTTTACATGATATTGGTAAAATTTCCGTTCCCGATGCTATTTTGTCTAAACAGACTAAGCTCACTGCTGAAGAATTTGAAACCATGAAAAGCCATACCGTTCGCGGTGCTGAGATCCTGTCTCCGTTGACAGGTTTTGAAGAAGTCATCAATGGTGTTAAATATCATCATGAGCGTTATGATGGCAGAGGCTATCCTGAAGGGTTAAAAGGGGAAGATATCCCCATGATTGCAGCTATTATTGCGGTGGCAGATTCATTTGATGCCATGACAACAGACAGGCCGTATCATAAGGGATTGAGTAAAGATAAGGCTGTTTTAGAAATACAGGAATGTGTTAATAAGCAATTCAATCCCAAGCCTGTTGAAGCTTTGGTTACGCTTTTTAATAAAGGCGATTTTTAAATTGGTAGTTCGATCCTAAAAACAGTTCCCTTGCCCAATTCGCTTTCCGCTAAAATTCTTCCATTATGGTTTTTGATGATTTCATGGGTGATGGACAGGCCTAAACCTGTCCCATGGTCTTTTTTTGTGAAGAAAGGATCAAAAATATGGGGAAGGTCTTTGGCGTCTATACCGCAGCCTGTATCAGCGATTTCTATAATAATTGTGTCATTCTTATTTTTTTCATTGGCATTCCCGCGTAAACTGGAATCTATAGTCAATTTACCGCCATTGGGCATGGCTTCAATGGCATTAAGAAAAATATTTAAGAGTGCTTGTTTGATTTGTTTGGGGTCAATGTTGATAAGTATATTTTTATTTTCGAAGGAGGTTTTTTAAATTGATTTTATGGCCGATGATTTCATTATTTAAGAACTCCAGGGTCTGTGCGATTAATTGATGGATATTGACTCGACTTAAATGTGGGGGAGATGGCTTGGCGAAATTCAGGAGTTCCTGGACAAGGCTGTCAATGCGGTCTACTTCTTTGCTGATAATTTTAGAAAATCTAAGTAATAATTTCTTGTCATCAAGCCGTGAGGGAAGTTGTTCGCTAAAAGTTTTGATGGGGGTGAGAGGGTTTTTGATTTCATGGGCCATTCCACTGGCAAATATAGCGATGGATTTCATGCGCTCTGAATGAATGACTTCTTGGCGAAGTTGTTCATTTTGTTGGGCCATTTCCATGGGGGTTGCTTTGAAAAAAGCGCGGTCAACCAAATCTTGAATTCTGTTTTTAAGGGGGGTAAAAATCAGGGCAATCAAGCTGGCAGTAATAATAGAAGTGGTTACA
>JABDFL010000062.1 GCA_013286575.1 Candidatus Omnitrophota bacterium | reverse complement strand
TTTTCATTCTTTTCTGCCACTGTTTTGTCTTGAGCCATGATTCCTCCGGATGATTTATATCATTAATAGAGCTAAAAGTTACACCGCCTCGGGGGTTATATTATCAATTCCAAGGGAGTTGGAAGTTTTTTGCTTTGCTAGTATACACTGGAAATTAATTTCTGCAAAGAAATTTGACCAACGCCACCGCAGCAATGGCCGCGGTCTCAACCTTTAAAACAGTGTCCCCCAAAGACACCGGCACACAGCCATGCCTGACAGCCAATTCCACTTCATCCGGGGTAAAATCCCCTTCCGGACCAATAAAAATGGTCACAGGCTTATAGGCATCTGCCTTCAGGAACACGTCAGCAATATGCTTCGGGTGATGATGAAGCGATGGGAATACGTGTATGCCTTTAGGGTCCAGCGTTTGCAAGACTTGGAGCAACGGGGTCATGGGATAAATACGGGGGACCTTAGTTCTTTGCGACTGCTTGGCAGCATTGATTGCCACTGCCTCAAAACGGCTGAGCTTCCCGGCCATCCTGTCTTCTTTAAAAATGACTTCCGTACGCTTGGTCTTTAAAGGAATGATCCCATCGACGCCCAATTCCGTGCATTTTTCAATGATAAGTTCAAACTTGCCCTTTTTGGGCGGCGCGCAAGCCAAAGTAATTTGGGCCCGCACTTCTTCATTTTGCTTGACCTTTTTTACATGCACATGAATAGCCGCAGCCTTGATCTGCTCAATGATCCCCTCTGCCTGCTGGGATTTGGCATTAGAAATCTGGATCAGGGAGCCTTTTTTGAGACGAAGAACGTTTTCGATATGGTGGACTTCATCGGCATCGGTAATGACGACGGAAGGTTTCGAAAAATCAGCATCCGGGCAATAAAAACGGTACATTTTTTACTCACATGTCATTCCCGCGAAGGCGGGAATCCAAAAAGTGGATCGGGCGGGGATCGAACCCGCGGCCTCGTCATTGCGAACGACGCGCTCTCCCAAACTGAGCTACCGACCCGGATTATTTATACAAGCCCCGAATTATACAACAATTTCCCCGATTGTGTACCGATTTTTTCAAAGGCATACTATAATAAAACTGATATGCAGAGCACTCCGAAACACCTCAACCCTTCTTATTTCCCCCTTCTTTTATTTATTACATGCATTGCCGCTCATGCCGGTATTTTAAACCACTCTTTTATGTTGGATGATTCCTTTTTTCTGAATGAAAAAGAAACCCTGAAATTATACCCTCATGCCATCGATTTTTTTACCCGAAACCAGTCTACCCACTATATCCCCTTGAACTTTCTCCTCAATGTATCATTGTTCCACATCATTAAGGCCCCATGGCCTCTATATTTGCTGAACATTGTCCTTTTTTATGTAAACTGCCTCTTATTATTTATTTTTGTCAATTTAATATCTAAAAATCCTGCGACAGCTTTCCTGACTATTGCCATTTTTGCTGTTCATCCGATGTCCGGGGAAATCCTTCAACACATCACATTTAACATTATTTTAATCCAATTCGCTTTGATCATGATAAGCCTCATCACTCTTTATAAATATTTCGAAACGAGACAACAGCATATTTCATTTTATATAACAAGCTTACTGACGCTATGCTGTGCTTTATTGTGCCAGGAAACTTCTCTTTTATTCCCCATATATGCTGCAGCCCTTTTATTTTTCCTGACAAAAATTCCCGCCTCAAAAATTCTTCAAACAATCATTCCCTACATTTTTCTAAACATTCTTTTAATTTGCCTATGGCTTATATCGGCCGGTCATACAGCCCACATAGCCCAAAACATCCAGTCCTTTCATTTGACTTTTTTCGACTGGAGCAGTAATTTCGTCCGCCTGACCACCTGGTATATAAAAAATCTTTTTATTCCTCAAAATATTGTTTTTGAATACAACCTGACGCCTGTTGCCCACCTTACTTGTTTATGGAATCTCGCTTTTGGAGGCGTCTTGACGGGATGTATTGTATTAATCTTTTGTTATTTCAAACGGTCTATCGAAAGCTTTGCCCTCGCTATTTTTCTGACAGGTTTTATTTATGCCGCACCGGCCTGCCTAACCCATCCTGATATCGGGCTGGTATTTGAGCCCCATTGGCTTTACTTTTCATCCATTGGCTTCTGCCTGTTCATCGCCTTAATGCTGGTCAAATTAAAAAAACATGTCCATCGATGGCTTTATGCCGCCCTTGTATCGGCTGTCCTTGCGTCCTATTTTATTGATACTGCAAAACTTCATGCGATCGCAAAAAACGAACTTAGTTATTGTGAAAATTGGCTTCGTCAATCACCCCATAACAGCTATGCTATGTCCCTTTTGGCAAGACAGTATGCCCTCCATAAAAATGCCGTTATACCTGCTGATTTGGTCCCTGATATGTTAAACGGCGTTGATTTTCTCATTAAAAATAATTATTACATAAGCGCGCCCGAACTGATTGAAAAACTGTCCTCCTGTAAACTGTCCCCTTCCCAACAATGGGAATTGCTCCTTAAATCAGCGGTTTTTTACTGCAAATACGGCAGTAATGATGAATGCAGGGAAATCAGCGATAAAATCATTCATTCAGCAAGCGGTCCTTCGGCATACATCCAATTGAGTTATGCATTTGACCAATTCGCAATTAAAGACAAGGCCATTGCCTTGCTTGAGCAGTGCACAACGCGATATCCCAAATACAAGGAAGCTTATCTTTTAGAAGGGACTATTTTCGCCAACCAGGGATTTTATGAAAAAAGCATTGCCTTATGGGAACAAGGCCTTAAAATCGATAAGGCTGATGAAAGATTTATGATTGACATCGAAAATGCAAAAAAATTAGAGCTGCCCTGATTTTCCTGTTTCCTTCAAAATATTCTTTACCGTTTGTAATTCATGCAGGGCATCGGCGTAATCAGGATGGCGTAAAATGATTTGCCTAAGCAGCGCTTGCGCTTCTTGAAATTCTCCAAGCCGCCTGCAACATTCCGCTAAAACCAAGACATCACTTGGCATCCGGTCTCCCAAAAGGACACTTTTTTCCAAATAGCTTTTGGCTTCTTCAAAAAGCCCCACATTAAAATACTCCCTTCCCATCAAAGCATATCCCCGTCCGACTGCCGGGTAATCCCTCACCCAGGCGTAACCTACATAAAAATTATTCTTCCAGTCTTCGTTTAAAAACAAGGTCCGCGTGACACAAATCAAAATAACGGCAGCATGAAGCATTCCTGATAAATGCCTGGAATATTTCCTTAAAAAAGCGCTGTTAAATGCCTTATGCAAATAAAACGCTAAAAAAACCAACAACCCTATGGAAGGCAAATACATAAAGCGGCAGGCCATGGGGTTGGCAATAGGGACCAAATCCGAAACCGGCAGGTAAAAAATGATATACCATAACAAAAAGAACACGACTTCTTTATGGCGGT
>JABDFL010000061.1:3340-3686 GCA_013286575.1 Candidatus Omnitrophota bacterium | reverse complement strand
GTAAAGTGACTCTATCTTGGGGGATAATAAACCTACCGAAAATATGGGGATCGGCTATAAAATCAGCATAAAATTTTCTGGTCTTTTCTGCAGAAGCCCCCAAATCATCCAATACCTTTCCCAATCCTTCAGGGGTTTCCAATTGACCCATCATGGGTGTTATATTATTTTTAGTGGCCCAATAATTCAAGACAACCCGTCTAGCTGTATCCTCAACATCTAATGGATTAGGATTTTGTAAGACTCTTATCATTTCTCCGGCCATTTCTAGCCGAGGAAATGGTGAAAAATGACTAATCTCAAAACCTTTGGCCATGGCAGTCGAGCTACATAAAGAAGTTAATTC
>JABDFL010000061.1:0-3330 GCA_013286575.1 Candidatus Omnitrophota bacterium | reverse complement strand
AGAAACCGGTGATCCCACGCCCGTTAAGTCATACTTAAAATTACTGACGTTGCCTTCAGTCTTTGCACCCACATGGAATGAAACTTTCAGCCCTTCATTTTGCATTAGCCCAAAGATATAACCCAATTTTTTCTTACTGTCTTCGGTTTATATCTCCGTCGCTGATTTTTTAAGCAAACGTTTCCCCAAAAACAGCTTCTAGCCATTGACACGAGGTTCCGATGTGGCATACTTCAATTGTTAATTAATTTCAAAATACCAGGGCGCAGTTATCCCAGGACAAACCCGGTGAAAGCCGGGGACGTAAAGGATCGGGCCTAAAGCCAGCGTAAGTTGGCCATGGCAGTCGAGCTACATAAAGAAGTTAATTCGGGGAAATATCTCTGATTAAACTTAGTGTGGCTTTTTTGTTTTTAAAAAGGAGAATCAATATGAAAAATTTAAAAATGATTCCCATCATTGTCGGAGTGGCCTTTTTAACCAACACGGTTCTTTCGGGATTCTCCTGGGCGCAGGATTTTTATTTGCCGGCACCCGGTGTTATGGTTCATTTAAGTCCCCAGATCAATCCGCCGATTTTAAAAGGCATAAAGGTTAATCCTGATAATCCTTTCCGTTTTGATTTCATCATGGATAGAGGAGACAGTACATTAAATAATGACCAGCTTAAGGCTGAATCTAATAAGCTGATTAAATATTTTTTGGCTAGTCTGACAATTCCAGAAAATGATTTATGGGTCAATTTAAGCCCTTATGAAAAAGACCGTATTATTCCTCAAAGCTTTGGTCTAACAGAGATGGGGCGCGATTTGCTGGCAGAAGACTATATGCTCAAACAAATCACAGCCAGCTTGATTTATCCGGAGGGCGCTACCGGTAAAATGTTCTGGAAACGTATTTATGAGGAAGCCGCCCAAAGATTCGGCACAACCAATATCCCGGTCAACACTTTTAATAAGGTATGGATTGTTCCCCAAAAAGCCGTAGTCTACGAAAACGCAAAATTAGGAACAGCCTATGTGGTCGAATCAAAACTCAAAGTAATGTTGGAGCAGGACTACCTATCATTAGAAAAGCATTCAAAGGGTGTCATTGTGATCCCTCCCGCTGTCAACACTCTCGGTTCTCAAATCATCCGCGAAATCGTCATCCCTGAACTGACCAAAGAAGTCAACGAAGGTCAGAATTTTTCCCATTTACGCCAAGTCTACAACAGCTTAATCCTTGCCACCTGGTACAAAAAGAAAATTAAAAATAGCATCTTATCCCAAGTATATGCAGATAAAAACAAGGTGGCTGGCGTCAATATCAATGATCCTAAAGAAAAAGAGCGGATCTATCAGAAATATCTTCAGGCTTTTAAAAAAGGCGTGTACAACTATATAAAGGAAGAAGTAGACCCTGCATCTCAACAAATCATACCAAGAAAATATTTTTCAGGTGGGGTGGAGCTCCATCCGAGTCAAGCGATGATCGTTACTCATTCATTGAAAGTTGCCGCACACCTATTGAGTGGTGTAGGAAAGTTGTTTTTAATTGCCGCGTCAGTTTTAGTTCCAAGTCAATCTGTATCAGCTGAAAATTTAATTTATACTGGGAACCTAACTTCGATACCTGATTTTATGTCCACACCAGTTTACAAATATCTTTTTTCAATACCAGATGTGGCTTACCGGGAAAATGTGATTGGTTTTTCTTCACTACAGGGTAATGAAATTTGGACCGATGCTTTAAATCAATCTTATGTTAAAGGACTGCCTATTGCCGAGTCAACCGGTGCTGGCGCATACGGGCCTTCTGCTGTTCTCGCACTGCCAGTTCAGGGATCTTCGGGAGTGTATACCCTTACTACAATTGGGGGGCAATCAATTTTAAATTCTTTGCCCGTTCCGCAAAAGCAAGGGGATAGATGGGTTGTTAAGCTTCCTGCTACTGATGGTGGGGGCGAACTGGTAGCTCCTGTGGTAGGCTCCGCATTACCTACGGTTTTGGAGCTAAAGGGCGGGTCAAATCAAACTGGTTTGACTTTATATGCGGCTGATTATTCTGACGTTCAATATTATGGAACGAGTCAACCAAGTGTATATGCAAACTATGTTCCAGTACCAGCGGCAGATAATAATGCAGTTTTAGGGGACATAACATACGGATTTTGGGGAAATCATTATATCACTCATCTTCATATTCCTTATCCTGGAAATAATAGCCCAGATCAACATCATTTAGGGGCGGTCAGCACCTTAACTTATACGGATCTTCAACATCCTGCTCTTACCTTTACGGGATCAGCCCGAATTGACGGATATCCATCGGGGCCCAAAGGCGATCCTTATGCGTTGCTATCTGCGCTTCCTCAAGCTAGGCAAGTGCCAGCCGTAAATCTTGGGCCTATTTCTTTTACTGGCGTAGTTTCGATCACGACTACATCTAGCGGTGAAACGGTATGGATTGACAGGAATCCAGCTACAGGTCAGAAGTTTACAGGTATATATAGGGTTGGACCACCTGTTGTTTTCTATAGTAAGGGGATAGCCTACTATTCAAGTTTCGGATTGTTAGGGCCTTCCGGCCCCTCGGGTCCAGTCAATGTTACATTTACACCATATGGAACAAGCGATCCAATTATTGGGAACAGTCCTTTAACTTTTGGCACATATCCCCATCCCGAAGGTAAAAATGGAACGATAGTTTATATTAATGGCGTGGGATTGATTACACATGGCACAGTAGAAGTGGGAAGTATTTTAACGCAACTAAATAATCCCAAAGATAAATTTGAGATTACATCTATTGTAGGCGGATTTGCTTCTGGGATCGAGAATTATACAATAGTCCCAGTTCCTTTGGGCAGCCATAGCAGCTCTTATTCTATAAATCTTGGGAATTTTGATTATGGCCGTACTCATCGTAATCCAAATGGCATTAATATGAAGATAGGACATGGTTGGGATAATATTCATCATTACGAAGGTCCTAAGGAACCGTTTTATAGTGGAAGAGGCGACAATCCTGCCGCAGTTCAAAACGCTGCATCTACAGCCGCCACAAATGCTCAATTGACCAAGTCTCATGGCGGTGGATTTATCAATAGTCCGGTTGGACATGCAATTGTAGGGGCAGCGGCAGGAGGAGCGTTGGTTACAGGATTGCATTTTATATTACATTCTGATGGTACCCATGAGTTTCATGTGGGAGCGTTTACCTCTGATCGAGCCATGGCGCCAAACGGCGGTATTGATTTAACCGCCAATAAAATGAATTTAGAACTGCAAAATGCCGGCCGTGAAATCAAATTCCATGTTGACCCGGCCATGCAGGCACAGCTAAAAA
>JABDFL010000060.1 GCA_013286575.1 Candidatus Omnitrophota bacterium | reverse complement strand
AGGTGTGGCCTGCGCTTTGGCTGCGGCTGCTTATAACTTTCTCATAAAAAAAGACCTTCCCCATGCGCGCCAAAATTTATTATTCTTGCCCATCTTTATAGGCACTACCCTTCTGATCGTAAGCATGTGCTTTTCCTTCCGGGATTTCTTCATCCTTTTTAAAGAAGGCTTTGGAGAGTTAATGAAATTCACCCATCGCGGCCTGGATCTATGGCCCAACCTTTTTATGGCCGTTGGCGAAATTAAAAAGACTTCCCTAATAAGTATCACCACCTCAGCCGGCGGCCCTGTCCTTATGCTGCTGGCCCTGGGAGGTTGGGTTTATAACATGCGCCTGGCCCTTCAGCACTTCCGCCAAAACCGTACCATTGATACCCTTATCCTGACAATTTTTCTAATCGTGACGATAATCCTTAGCTCAAATGGGGAGCGCTTTGTCCTTTTTGCCACCATCCCCTTATCTCTTTTGGCAGCTGCGGCAGCCAACCGTTTTATCAGTTTAAAATCTGTCGGCCTGCCTTTGGCCGGGCTTTTAATTGCTTTGGTCCTCTTTAATGCCGACCGTGACATTCGCACCATCCTCACCCCCATTTTTAACTCAACCTGGGATGAGGCTTTGACCAAAATTAAAACCGATACGCCCACTGACAGCATTGTCAATACCTGGTGGGCGCCGGGGCATTTTATCAAGGCCATTGCCCATCGCAGCGTGCCTTTTGACGGGGCTTCCTTGGACAGGGGTGATGTGGGTTATTGGATGTCTAATATGTTTTTGGCCCAGGATGAAAACCAGGCGCGGGGCATATTGCGCATGCTTAATTCCAGCGGCAATCAGGCCGCGGAATTCCTGGTCAAATGCGGTTTGAAACTTTCCGATGCCACCACCTTACTTCTGGCCATTGCCTCTGAAGACAAGGAGCAGGCAGCCCAAACGCTCAAAGGCATTATCACTGATGACCAGATCCATACTCTTCTATCGTTGACCCATGGGAAAAATCCGCATAGTTATGTCCTGGTTTATACTGAGCTTGTGGATGATAATCTGATGATCGCCTTTACCGGACACTGGAACATCAAGAAAATGGAAGAGATCAATGCTAATCCTGAAATGTTAAAGAATGTGCCCAAGCGCAGCTCGCCTGATTTCGTAGATTTTCTATGGAGCACCATGGGCGGCCCTCCTAAATACAGCGAAGCCCTGCCCCTGCTGGGCCGAAACGGCAGCCAGATGATCTTTGGTGAGAATCTGGCCATTGACCTTAACACCATGGATGCCAAGATCCAATCTCAGCAATACGGCGAAGGCCAACCTTTAAGTGTTTTCTATCTTAGGAATGGCGCGTTGGTGGAACATGTCAACCCGGATGGGAATTTGAATTATTCAGTGGTCCTGTACCAGGATGACGGCCAATATGTGGCCCGTCTGATGGACCGCGCTTTGGCTAATTCGATGATCATGAAACTCTATTACTTCGACGGAGCAGGCCTGCAGTACTTTAAACCCCTCATCTTAAGCCACGACCTTACCGGCCGGACGCAAATTAAGGTCTTTAAAGTGATCTACTGATACTATTTCTTTAAATTTTCAGTCAGGGACATTTCAACTTGCAGCTCTCGTCGTCCACCGAATAATTTTGCAGCATCCAAGAATTCAATACCGACTGGTTTACCGGCACTGTCATAGTCGATAATAATACCATCAGCCAATTCATCGCTCTCCTGGATCTTGGCATTGCGCAATTTGATATACAGCGCATCGGCTTTGGGATCATAATTCATCTTCATGGCTATAACCTCCAATATTTATCAATCTTTGACGTTTTATAAACTGAATGAATAATGATCTCATGGGCATATTCTTCGTAAAACACGCGTAATAAATAATGTTTCCGATGGCCTGTTTCATAATAGCGCCGATGTAGGATCTTAAACTTGCCTTTAGTAAAAACTTGTTCCGGTTCTCTAATTGCTAACAAAACAATTTTAGAATCAATGGAACGTTCTAAAAGCCGCTGTTTGGCATGCCCATGCCAAGATATTTTCCTCATAGATATTGATTATACTATACCACACGCAGCGATTAAACACTTTGAATTTCTTCAATGATTCATCTGTGGAATCCCCAGGAAGCCGGAGAGGTCTTTGAGCGGCTGGATATTGATGATCACCGGGGTAAAGCCGGGGGCGTTTTGCAATTGGGCAAGCTGTGTGGGATCAATATGGAATTGAATGCCCTGGCCGTTGTTTTGGGTCTGTAAATGCATTTTGGCAGGGGTTAAATCAATACCACCTGTATTTTGAGCTTTGTCTTGAGAATGGCCACTGCCGGCCAAAGATTTTCTAACAATACCCATCATGGCTTGATCTGCACCCGAAGTTTGTTCTTTATAACCTTCAATTAACATAGGAAACACGTCTTTAAATAATTTATCTTTTGGTTGTTGAAGAATGCTCCAAATAGAATTTCCCAATAATGTATCCGGTATTTCTATGGGTTTTTTTGATACTTTAGCAGACATTTTGAAACGCACCATAGAACGGCCACCTAATGTGAAAGACTCTAAAATACCTCTTTTTAATAATGCCTCCAAGGCTTGATGTCCATTTTCAAATTCGATAAACATATTTTCGGGAACAAACCCTCCATCATACATGAGTAATAAAAGGATCAAAGCCAATGCCTGCGGGGTATTTATAACGTTCTCGTGTATAGTTTCAGGCGCTATTACTACATCCTTCCCGACCCCTCGTTGATAGTATTTGTTATTATCGATACGAAATCTGTCCTTTTCCGGAGCAATCGTATAAAGACGACTTCCTATAATCTCCTTATACCTGTCATTTGATTCTTTGTCATAAAGGCCTTCTTGTACCTGGGAGCCAGGTTTTAACGCCTCAAAAAGATTACCATACCCCGCCACTCCAAGTATTGACTGACCAACCAAATCTAAGACCAAAGATTGAAAATTAAAATAACTCACCCCTCCATGAACCGGGGCAACTTGTATGACGCTCGCCCCCCTAAATACCTCGCCGCCAGGGCCTACGATCGCTTTTCTCAATAACGTAGCTCCAAATGAATTGGTTATGAATTTTAAATTATTACCAGGAATACCTAATTCTTCTGTTGCCGTGACAAGATCCTGTGCTAAATTGTCCAAAGAATGATTCACGTTATATTTATAGTAAAATACGTTGAAGAAAATTCCTATTGAATCATCCTCCCTAACAGTCTTGGAAAGGGTGTCAGGGTTACTCTCGAGGCCATGAATATAAATTATACTATTCTTATTAGGATCAAAATTCTTCGGGCGTATCATTTTTCCGGAACGCATTCCTGTCATTTCCGGGCCGGAACAACCAGCTACAGCGGAAGCAACAGCCAACCCAAAAGCACCTCTAAACAGATCTCTTCGCAGTAATCGGCTGCCATTCTTTCTATTTAAATCAATACTGCCTTTGACGCTCATGGCATTATCATTAGCAGCTTCAAATGGACCGTGCATTGTAAACCACCTCTTCTCCTCGACCAACTTCAAAAATCTTCCTATTTTGTGGATGAAATCTCCTCTCCCTGAGCCTAATTCATCTTGTATCAATATAGACAATTTGATTATTAAATCATCCAGGTCCACATTCCCGGAAGACAAAAGATCCATTGGAAGCCCCGGCTTATTCAATAGCCATCTAAGTTCAGTAAGCGTCACTACCCTGGACTTTAAGTTAGATTGTGTTCTTGTCAACTGGGCGTTGTCGCCTGTCTTTACAAATGACGCCCCCATAGCATAGTCGA
>JABDFL010000059.1:2116-3871 GCA_013286575.1 Candidatus Omnitrophota bacterium | reverse complement strand
TCAAGACAAACAAGTGCTTCAGCAGAAAACAGCGGGGAGAAATCTTTTATATTTTCCAATTATCCTTCATTTAATCATATCCGTTTCCTGTTTACTAAAAATGACCCTAAAGACATTCTCCTGATAAAAACACTCGAACTCTACAGCTTCCCCCACAAAAATTAATGCTTCAATTCCCGCCGGACACTGAACAAAGGCCGCTGTTTGACTTCAACATATAAACGGCCGATATATTCACCGATGATGCCAAGGCTTAAAAGCTGTATCCCGCTAAATATAAACATCGGCAATACGGTTGATGTCCATCCCGGCAAAACATGGCCGGCCATATCAGAGTATAGAATATAGATACCCCCTGCCAAAGCCAACAGACAACATAAAACACCGGCAATGGAAACGATGCGCAGCGGCATAAAGGTGAAGGACAATATCCCGTCCAAAGAAAACGACAGCATTTTGCCAAAGCTGAATTTCGTGGTACCCTGCTGGCGCGCCTGGCGTTTATAAAAAACACGCGCGTATTGATTATCCAAAGAAAGCACCATGGCCCGGATAAAACGGTTGCGTTCTGTCAGGGTATTAAATTCATCGATCAAGGGCCTGGCCATCAAACGGAAATCCCCGTGATGGTGGACTATTTCCACCCCTAAAATCTTAATAAAATTATAGAAACCTTCCGCTGTAAATCTTTTTAAAAAAGTATCTGTCTGCCTGTCTTCGCGGACACCCAGCACAAGGTCAAAGCCCTGCTCATAAAAACCTATCATCTCCTCAATTTTTTCCGGAGGATCCTGCAAATCCGCATCAATGGTCACTGCCGCATCCCCCTGGGCCATGGCCAGCCCCGCGCAAAGAGCGCCCTGCAAACCAAAATTCCGCCGTAATACCAGTATCCTGGCACGGTTGTCCCGGGCAAAAATACCGTCTAAAACTTTTTGTGTCCCGTCATTGGAGCCGTCATTGACATACAAAATTTCGTAGCTGCCGCATTTGGAACCTTTAAGGATACCCTCCATGATGGAAGTCATCCGCTGGTGGGTTGCTTCAATGACTTCTTCTTCGTTGTAGCAGGGAATAATAATGGATATGAATTTAAGTTTACGCATATTCTTATGCCTGTCCCATCGCCGCATATTGCGCCCCTAAGGGCAGCCAAAATAAAAATGGTTCTGCCCAACGCAGGCTAGAGAGGAATTTAGGAAAAAATACAATGTAGTTTAATTGTGTCTTTTCAAAACCGGCATCTTTTAAATAGGTGATCGTTTCTAATGAAGGCAAAAGGACGACACCCTTATCTAATGGGGATTCCCGGACTATTTTACAGGTCAAGGGATTAAAAGGGTTATGTTCAAAAATAATGATCTTCCCTTCCTTCTTAAGCATTTTCCTGAGCCTGGCAATCACCCCTGCACGTTCGGGTGCCTCAATATGGTGTAAAACATTGGCCACGACGATCAAATCATAATCCCGCCCCAAAAGGTCCATGTCCGTCGTAAAATGGCCCTGTTTCTTTAAAAACCCGGGGACATGCTCAATGGAAAGAGCAGAGACATCTACACCATCAATAGCGGCATGGGGAAAACTCTTTAATAAAACTTCCGATAACAAACCTATGCCGCAGCCATAATCGAGGATCTTACCTGAAAAATCCTTGCCCCAGCAACGGGCGATATGATCCGCCTTATATTTAAAAAAATAGTCCCCTTTGTCCCCGCCTAATTTTAGACTTTCGTCTAAAATTGTCTTATATTCATG
>JABDFL010000059.1:0-2106 GCA_013286575.1 Candidatus Omnitrophota bacterium | reverse complement strand
TGGGCAAATTTGTCAAAACTCTCCAGTTCTTCTTTTTTCATTTCCTGAAATTTCTTACGGGAATCTTTTATAAGGGATGTCAAAGGTCTCAGAAACTTCTTTGATGGTCAAATGGCCTTCGGTCATGTTTAAAGCCGTACGGATCTCATGTGAGTCTCTCACCCATTTCTTAAAGCCGTCGTTGGCCACTTTCAGGATATAAGGAAAGGTGGCATTGGTCAACGCGTAGGTGCTGGTGCGGGCCACAGCCCCGGGCATATTGGTGACACAATAATGCACCACCCCGTCAACCACATAAATGGGATTTTCATGGGTGGTGGGCCGTGAGGTTTCCACAGACCCGCCCTGGTCAATGGCCACATCAACGATCACCGCCCCTTTTTTTCATCTGGGAAACTAATTTGCGGTCGATCAGGCATGGGGCTTTGGCCCCACGGATCAACACAGAACTGATGACCAGATCCGCCCGAAGTACTGCTTCGCGGATATTATGGGAATTACTCATAAGCGTGTGGACATTGGGAGGCATAATTTCTTCCAAGTACCGCAAACGGTTTAAATTAATGTCCAAAACCGTTACATTAGCCCCAAGCCCTGCTGCCATTTTACAGGCATTTGATCCAACCACACCAGCACCGATAATGGTCACTTCCGCCGGATAAACACCCGGGACACCGGCCAGCAAAATTCCCCTGCCTTTCATCGGTTCTTCCAAATATTTGGCCCCTTCATGCACTGCCATGCGGCCGGCCACTTCAGACATGGGTATCAGGCATGGCAATTCCCCATCTTCCGTCTGAAGGGTCTCATAGGCCAGGGCGGTGATCTTACGTTCCAGCAGGCCTTCAGTCAATTCCCGGCTGGCGGCAAAATGAAAATAAGTAAATAAAATTTGGTCTTTTTTAAGGAATTTATACTCGGAAGCTTGCGGCTCTTTGATCTTAACGATCATCTGGGCCTGGGCAAATATCTCTTCAGGATTTTGTGTGATTTCCCCGCCCACTGTTTCATAATCAACATCGCTAATACCGCTGGCGATGCCCGCATTATGCTCAATGAGGACCTGGTGCCCGGCACGCACCAGCGATTCAACGCCTACGGGTAAAAGGCCCACACGGCATCGCTGCAGTATTTAAAATAATAGAGGGTAAGCCCTAAGCCTGTCAGGCCGGAAGGAAGAAAGGTCCTGTATCCGATGATACTTGTGGAATTAACAGCCATTAAAGAAGGGGTATTAGACAGCAAGAACAAGATGGCACAGGCGATTGTTTTTTGCAGCGGGACGCTGCTTATTGGCCCTTTGAAGAGGGGTTTCTTTTGGATGATAAGCAATCCCAGCGCGAGGACCCAAAACAGGGCAATGGCCCTCCATTCGGTCAAGGGGCTTTTATAAAGAAGGGTGTCCCAGGTGCCGATCAGGGAAGAGCGTAAAAGGTCGATGACAAGGGAGTATTTGGCAGAGATGTCCTGCACAAGCTCCATTTTATACATCCCCATGCTTGTCCCTGAAAGGTGCAGGGCATTTTGTCCGACGGGAATGACGAGGTATTTGACCAAAAGCCAGTAGAAGGCAAGGATGGCCCCGTAAAAAAATATTTCTTTGATAACGGTATTCCGGGTGCTGCTCCAGGATGAGGTTTCTGAAAAAAGTGATTTGATGAACATAAGTGCGAATACGATCATGGCCACGGGCTGGTATATTAAAAGAGAGGTAAGAAATAATAGGGCCGCATAGGCTGTATTTGATTTTTTGCTAAAACCATCGGTCAGTAATAAGTAGGAGAGGACCCCGCAAAGTAAACTTAAGGATGAGGGAAATCCGTTGGCGATCCAAATAACGTTGATGATGTTTCCGGGCAGCAGGATAAAACAGAAGGCGGTCAGGATGGACCAGAATGGTTTTATTTTGATCCTGCAGCAGAAAGAGTATAGAAGATAGGTGATCAGGATCTTTGTAAGGAAGGAAAGGACCCTCAATACTGTAAAAGCCCCGACGCCATGGGTAAACCATCCTATAAAACTTGTCAGGAAGGTCAATAGGGGCCGCCCCTGCATAAAGATGATGGCGCCTTCCGGGTTACCCAGCCAATCGCCTTTTTTGGTGAT
>JABDFL010000058.1:3464-4762 GCA_013286575.1 Candidatus Omnitrophota bacterium | reverse complement strand
TGAGTTTGGGCTTGTCTGTGGTCAGGTGGGTGTAGATTTGGGTGGTGGATAAATTGACATGACCTAAAAGCTCCTGTACAGAGCGCAGGTCTGCGCCATGATTAAGAAGATGCGTTGCAAAAGAATGGCGGAACATGTGCGGCGTGACATGCTGGGCCATGGCCTGCTCAAGGATGTATTTGTTAATGATATTACGCACACTACGCTCACCTAGGCGCGTGCCGCCTTTATTGGCAAAAACAAACTTATGATCCAGCTTTCTTGCATCCATATATTCTTTTAAAGCATTTAAAGCCTGGTCTCCTATAGGCACCATACGCTCTTTTTTCCCCTTCCCCATGACCTTGATGATATTGCCGATAAAATCCACATCTTCCACATCTAAGCCCACCAATTCACTGACCCGTATGCCGGTTGAATAAAGGATTTCAAAAATAGCACGATCACGCAGGGAATTAAATTTACCGCTTTTAGGCGCCTCAATCAATTGAGTCGCTTCTTCTTCGCTCATGAAATGCGGCAAGGGCTTGTCTAATTTCGGGGTCACTAAAAGTTTGGCGGGATTGGCTTTGATGACTTTCTCACGCTGCAGGAATTTGAAAAAAGAACGCAGACTCGAAAGCTTGCGGCTCACCGTGCGCGGCTTTAGATTGCGCCCCTTAAGCTCTGCCAGAAACCTGCGCAAATCAGGATATTCCACAGCTTCAATGGGGGTCTTGTCCAAAAATTTGGCAAACTCTTCTAAGTCAATGCGGTAATTAAGCGTGGTGTGGCCGGAATAGTTTTTTTCGACTTCAAGATAAGTGAAGAATTTATCCAGGTATTTATTCATCACATTATATAATATGTCATTCCCGCGAAAGCGGGAATCCATTTTAAGAAAATTAATTTTGAAATGGACCCCCGATTAAAACATTCGGGGGGTGACATAAGATTTACGCAACAACAGGAAGTTTATTGGCTATAAATTTGCAGTCCGGATAGCGGCTGCAGCCGTAAAAAGCAGCTCCCCTATGGGAACGGCGCTCGACCAGCTCTCCCGTACACCCTTCCGACGGGCATTTAACGCCGGTGGTAAAAGGCTCCGCGTGTTTGCAGTCGGGAAAACCTGTACAACTGATAAAACGTCCCCGGCGCCCCCATTTGACCACCATGGGCTTGCCGCAATCAGGACAAGGCTTTTCTATCGTCACTTCAGTCTTTCGAATATTGGCCATGGCAAAATCCAGCTCTTCTTTAAACGGCCCCCAAAAATCTCCCAGCACCTTGGCATAGCCATTTGTTCCGTCTTCAATGGA
>JABDFL010000058.1:0-3451 GCA_013286575.1 Candidatus Omnitrophota bacterium | reverse complement strand
CTCCTCTTCCATTGTTGCGGTAAAACCTATGTCCATGATCTTCTTAAAATACTCCATCAATAAACGGCAGATCTTAATACCCAGCTCCGTGGCTGTAAAATACCCGCGGTCACGCAGCACATAATTGCGGTAAACCAGGGTGTGGATAATCGAAGCATAGGTGGAAGGCCGTCCAATGCCCTGCTCTTCTAAGGCCTTGACTATACTTGCTTCTGAATACCGCGCCGGCGGCTTGGTAAAATGCTGGCTGGGCTTGACCTCCAGAAGATTTAACGCATCACCCTCGGCATAATGATCAATTTGAGCCCTGCGTATCAGCCGGTCATTATCAAGGGCTTGACCATTCACAAAGATAACCCCTTCCTGTTTGATTTTATTGTAGATGTCGGCCAGGACAAAATGTCCGGTGAGCCTCTTAAGAGAGAAGGCGAAAAACTCATCAAGTATTTTCTAGCCAGCCTTGCCATTCCTGACCGTGATCTTTGGGTCAATTTGAGCCCCTATGAAAAAACCAGAATGGTCCCTGAAGCCTTAGGCCAAACCGATATGGGCCGTGACCTTTTGGAGCAGGATTATATCTTAAAACAAATCACCGCTTCCCTAATATATCCTGAAAAGAAACTAGGTCAGACATTTTGGAACAGAGTATATGCCAAGGCCCATGAGATGTATGGCACAACGCAGGTGCCTATCAATACCTTTAATAAGGTATGGATCATGGCAGATAAAGCTGAGGTTTTTGAACACAATCAAACTGCCTTTGTGGTCGGCTGCCATTTAAAAGTAATGTTAGAAGAAGATTATTTAGCACTGCAGAAACATTTAGGTGCAAACGCAAGCACCTCAGGTGTCATTGCGAGCCCTTCATCCAGTGTCATTGCGAGCCCTTCATCCAGTGTCATTGCGAGCGAAGCGAAGCAATCTTTTTCCGCACAAACAGGAATCCATTCTCTGGGCTCTCAAATCATCCGTCAAATTATTCTTCCCGAACTCGAAAAAGAAGTCAACACCGGCAGAAATTTTGCTAATCTGCGTCAAATTTTTAACTCTATTATTCTATCCAGCTGGTATAAGAAAAGCCTCAAGCAAGCATTGTTGAATCAAGTGTATGCCAATAAATCCAAGATCAATGGCATCAATCTAAACGATCCCACCATCAAACAGCAAATTTATGAACAATACCTGAAGGCTTATAAAAAGGGCGTGTTTAACTTTATTAAGGAAGACGTGAATAATGCCGGCAAAACTATGCCCAGAAAATATTTTTCTGGTGGTGAGGTGCCGGGCGCCGCGCTGACCCCTAATGTTATAACTAACCTTGTAGATGGAGCAATGGCATTAGAAAGAAGTGATTCCGGCGACTCGTTTGTGGATTTTGCCACTCTTGCAGAGACAGCTTCCTCAAAAAATCACGAAGTAGCCAACGCGGCGATGACAAGTGAACCGCGAAAGTCGGCTTTTGCCATGAGTCCTTCGGGAGACCGCTTGATCAATGGGGAAGCATTTCTTAATACCGTTGGTAGAATGGCCAATGCTGCGTCAGGACTTCTTGGTTTAAAACAAAAGACCGCGATAAATGTGATCCCTGCCCAGATTCGTATTAGCGGAAGGCCAGAGGTCTATTCGTCAGGTCAGTTGATGCTTGTGATTAGAGATATAGAACGAAGAATTAATGGTTTTCTTTTCTCAGAAGATCGTTCAGAAAATTTATTTCTTGATAATTATGTTTACGATTCAGAATATTATTTTTTGATTCCTGAACATGACTATAGAAATTTATTTAATGAATTGATGTCATCAAGTCCTGAAGAATTGGGGGTCAAAAGAAAATCCGGCATTTTCCCAAGAGATAGGCTCCTTGATTTAAAGCTATGGTTAGATTCTTTAAAAAGGCAAATTTTAAATCCCTCTGATTACATGTTTCACATCAAAGGGTCTAATTTCATATTAAACACCATGCCGGTCCAATTCAAACAGGGATTGTGGCAAAAGAGTTTTTCCCCAAAATATGTTCAAGAGGTGATCGATGAGATTCTTTATGATATTTCAG
Source organism: Candidatus Omnitrophota bacterium (assembly GCA_013286575.1). Lineage (GTDB taxonomy): Bacteria > Omnitrophota > Gorgyraeia > Zapsychrales > Fredricksoniimonadaceae > JABDGZ01. Next base: position 1,401 of record JABDFL010000058.1, on the reverse strand, counting down.
ACCGCCAAGCAAATCCATATACAAATGTTCCCAAAGGCAGTTTTGCTATTCAGAATTTTTGGGAAAAACGGCCATATCCTTTTTATGTGGCGTTGGCAAAAATAATGGAACAAAAAGGATGGCGGGGGAAATTAGAAAAATTACAAAGCGGACGATATAAAAATGAATATCAATTAAGCATCGGCAGGGAATATGTTGATAGTCTGGTCAAGTGGTTGAATAAATTTAAAGATTATGTCCAAACTCCGCATATGGGGCCGTCCAGTTTTGATGCCGATACGGCGATGGCGGCAAGTATAGAAAACATGGTCGCTGCCCTTCATGGTGCCTATGAACATGGAGAAACGGATGAGTTTGTAAAGCCAATAGTTCTGGTGGATGGAGACAATATGGGTTTGAAGTTCACGTAAAAATTCTTCAGCGCTTTTAGGGTCTGTGTCCCGCCCATCAAGAATGGCATGGATATACACCTGAGACAAACCTTGCTCTTTTGCCATTTTTAAAGTGGCATAAATATGCTCCATGGATGAATGAACACCGCCAGTTGAAACAAGGCCCACCATATGAAAAGCTTTCCCGCCTTCTCTGGCTTGACGCATCCCTTCCAATAAAGCTTCATTCTTAAAATAACTACCATCTTTAATAGCATCATTAACGAGTGTTAACGGTTGGTCTTCAAGAATTCGGCCGGCACCAATGATCCTGTGCCCTACTTCAGAATTCCCAAATTGGCCTTCCGGCAAACCAACCGCGGCCCCACTGGCCTCAAGTTTGCTATTCAATTCTTCCTTAAATAATCTGTCTAAATCTGGTGTCAACCCTTGCTCACTTGCTAATCGCACCGCATCGGAAGAGTCTTCCCGATTAGGATTAATACCCAAACCGTCCATAATGATCAAAAGTGTTTTTTGTTTACCTGAAAATTCATAACCTTCAACAAGATTTTGACCGGTCATTTCAGGAGGCTGCGGCTGGCCTAAAGTTTTTAATATAGTGGGCGCAACATCTGACAATCCTGCAGGTCTGTCCCCAAAACGAGTATTTAATGACGGCTCTCCTATTCTTACTGCTTCTTTTGATGGTATAAAAATAAAAGGGACTGCGGCTGTTGTATGCCTCGTATGAGGAGTTCCATTCTTTTCTTTCATTTGATCAACATTCCCATGATCAGCAATGATAAGGACATTCACTCCTTTTTGACGGGCAGCTTCAACGACTTCTCCAACATTCTTGCTTGTCTGAGCAACCGCCTTGATAGCTGCTTCCAAATTACCGGTATGTCCAACCATATCCGGCTGGGCAAAATTGACCGCATAAAAATCATACTGATCAGCTTCAATAGCGGTAATTAACTTTTCCGTCACTTGCTGGGCACTCATTTCCGGCTGTAAATCATATGTT
>JABDFL010000057.1 GCA_013286575.1 Candidatus Omnitrophota bacterium | reverse complement strand
AAAAACAGAAGTAATCCCCATAAACAAATTAAACCATTAAATAGGCCCCACGCGCTATACAACCTTTCCTTCGTGCTAAAAAAAATAAACACGCCTAGTAATGCGCACAGAACCGATGACAATAAACTTGTTAAAGAAAACAACGACATGGGCTATTTATTCTTTCATAAAATTGAATTAAGAATATCATTAGGTAACTTAGAAGAAAAGGGGGCTAAATCTAGTCTTTTTATCCATACAATCCTTTGTCTTCCATATGCTAATTTTATTAATTTATTCTTCCCTTCATCTCTAAAAAATTCGAAAAAACAAATCGAATCCATTTTCATACACCGAATCAATATACATTCTTACTACAATTAAATCAAAAGGCATAGCTTCTTGAAGATGATCTATGTCACAATTTAATGCTAAAAATTCTCCTTCTTCGCCTATTCCTTTAAAATAATTTGGCGCTATTTTCTGAAAATATAAATCTCTTGTTTTACCTAACCATTTAGCATAATTAGCGAAATAAATATTCCCAACTAAATTTGACTCCTCTAAGCTAGTTTTAAATAATTCCTCATTTATCAAATATCTTTGCGGACTTAAAACATCTTTTTTTAACAATAATGGTCCTATATAAATATCCTTTATAAGTTCAGGCAATTCTTCCAAAATTGTCTGAGTATTATTTTGTGGCCTCATACTATCCATAAATTCTTGGATAAAATTTGGCATTCCTTCAATTTTTGCCTCTCCATGTCCTGTAATTTTAACCCATGTTGTTCTTAATTCGCTAGTAGCAACTCTTTCATACTCTCCATTTGGCAATACCCTTCTCCATTCAAACATCCAATCAAAAGTTGAATCTTTAATACCAAAAGATTTGACCATCCATAATCTTGCTTCTACAGTATCCCGGCCCCAGAGTTCTCCTAAAATCTTTATCTTAACGTAATTAGTAGCTATCCCCCATCCACCCGAACTAGTTAATTCTGCTAATTTTTGCATAATAGGATAAAGACCATATTCTCTAATTTCTCCCATCCAAATTGCATAATTCGTAAAATAAACACTTCTACTTAAATTTTGATTACTTTTAAAAGTTACTGGAAAACGTTTTGTATACACTACCTGTCCTTGAGGCCCACTATAATCCAATTGCATTTCATGAGCATTATCATCATAACCCAATCTTTTAGACACAGAAAATCTTGACAAGTTACTAATTGCTTCTTTTTTATTATGAATATTAGAAGGTTCGGGGATATTTAATCCAAATGAAAATATTTTGTTCTTTCCTTTAATTAAATTAATACAGAACGAAATTATATTTAAACTATGTGTAGGACTTTTAAATTTTGAAATATAAATACTATTTTGTTTATAAAAATCTACCACATTTACTTTATTAACTAAAACTATCTTCTTTGAAGCTTCAATGGCAGACCAGAGGACTGTTCCATTTTTGTTTTGATCTCCATCCTCAAACATCATTCTTTCAAGAATATCATATTTATCTTTCCCTAAAATTTCTATCCAATCATTTTTAGTTCTTTCCTGAATTGATTCTACATCGCATCCTTGTTCTCCATGGCCTACCACAACCATTAAAAATGATCCACTATGAGATACAGACACCCCAATATCTTTCAAATTCTTGCCTTCAATTACCGGCTTTCCTGATTTAAGCCATTTGATCTTGAAATCTTTGATTGGTTTCTGTTCTTTTCTAAATAATTCTTCAACAGCATCCTTAATCAATGGCCGTTCAATTTTATGACGTAATTCTTTTGAAGCACTCTTTAGCCTTTCGTCATAAGCACATTTGACCACTGGCGGGATAAATCCTAATTCATTTGATAATTCTGCCACTTTGTTTTCTATTGTTTTTTGATCGCGTTTGCCCGGATTGACTAAATCATTGGCTGAAGGATTATTTAACAAAGTATCCAATACTTTAAGGCGACAATTATTTATTTTTATCGAAAAGTTATCTTTAGTAACTTCAGCATCTCCTCTGTAATGCTCTGCATCCATTCGCTTAATATTAGAATGTAGTAAGTGTTTATGGCCCCCCTTGCCTGAAAAATGACTTAACTCAATTTCATGGATGTCCCTCGGTAAAGATATATCCTGAGGAATAATCACCTGCATGGACTGCAACATAGAATCTATAAAGAACGGGTCTCCGATCAGGAATCTTTTATTGAATTTCTTGTTCTTCTTAAGGAACTCTTCTGCTGATTTATTGTAGGCTGATGTAAAGACGCATTCGCCTTTTTTGGTGGCTTCGTCGTAATAAAGTTCATGGATTTGCTCTATGCACTGGAACATTTTCCCCTGGAATAAAATGGGGCCGTAGATGTCGGTTGACATGTCTAGATCAATGACATTTTGGGGCCTTTTGATGGATTCCTGCTTTCGCGGGAATGACGGTGGAAAAAAGATTGCTTTGCTTCTCTCGCAATGACACTTTGAGGGCCAATCTCAAAAATTGCTGAAAAATGAGGTTCTTTATAGGCTGTGTCCTGGGAATAGACTTCTACTTTTACCTGTTTATTTTCATAAAATGGATTCCCGCTTTCGCGGGAATGACCACGGAAATTTTGGGATTGACCATGAAGAGTTTGGGAATGACTGGGAAGGACTAGTGCATGGATTTCTATGGTCGTTCCTGAATCTTGTGGGACAGGGATCGGTCTTTGCAGATTGATGTCTTTTGCCTTTATCGTGTCAAACTTTTCAATGCCTAAAACATACGCTACTGCCTGGGCCATGGCTTCAAAACCAAAGACAAACGGGAATAGTAATGATCCTTTCCAATTGTGGTCAAGCAAATAAGGGTCATCTTCAACGTTGAGATTTGCCCGGGCAATGAGCTCGACGCCAGGAAGAACATATTCAATCTTTTCAAGGAACCTGAAATTATTTGGCCTTAAATCAACGGATTTCCAGGTGGCAATGCCAGCCACCCTTGCGGCAACTATGACCTGCTGCGTGCCCGGATCTCCCTCGACCAACTCTCTAAAATGTTTGATCCCTTCTTTAACCGGAATGGCACCAATGCCTTTTTCAGCAAGACGTTTGATACTGTCTAATTTGGCGCCCATGCCGATCTCATCCCAGACGCTGTAGGCGATTGTGACGACATCGGTTTTAGGAGAAACATTACTAAGATAAAGATTAAGAAGTTCATTAGAAAAACCGTACCAGCCGCTGCCTTCCATGCCGGTTATACCAATAATGGATGTAATTCCGACTATCAATTTGGGCGGATGATCTTTGAGCGCACGGCAAACATTAACAGCCCCCATGACCTTGGGCAAAGCTTCTTGAAATGCCTCCTGAACACTTGCCTGCTTAAGACGTTTTAAACTGTTTAATCCAGCGCCATGGACAAACCCTGTAATTGGGCCTGACTTCTTTTCAATTTTTCCAATAGTGTCAACAACGTCTCTCTCATTTGTAACATCACATTGATAGTAGCTGCACTTTAGGTTTTCATTTTTAAATTGCTTTAATGTCTGCAGGATTTCCGGGTCCTCAACCGAAGAACGGCCCAGAAGGACCATCTGCGCTTTCGTCGAATGGGCAAATTCTAAAGCGCACTGCGCGGTTATGCCTTTGGCGCCGCCGCTAACCAAAACAATATCTTTATTAGACCATGCTATATCCCGCTTCTTATATTCCGCCGGATGTGAATTTTCATAATAAACGACATGGCGGGTTAATTGGCCATCATACCTGACATTGCTGAAAGATTCATACGTCTGAAGTTCATCGATTATTCTTTGAGAAATCTTAGCATCATCAGATTTATTATCAAAATCAATGATCCTGACCTTTAAATCCGGACGCTCCAGAAAAAGTGTTGATGCAACAGCTGTTGCCCCGCCTCCAAATTGGACAAAAACAACAAAAGAATTCTTATCCAATCGGCTGGAAGTGGCCAAATCTGTGATTTGATGCAATTGCTCTATTGCTGATTTAAGAGACTCTTTATTAAGTTCAGGATTCCCGCTTTCGAGGGAATGGCGATAGGGAACAACTTTTGGTAAAATCGCTATCAAACAATCAATATGGTTGGATTTTGAAGTCTTTGCTTTAAAATCGCTTTTAATTCTTTTAACCAGACCCTCTTCATTCTTCCCTGAAAGAAAAACAATATTCTTCAAGCTCTTAAGCTGATTGACGTTCCTGGTTTTAATTTCCTCGGGCCTTAGATCCAAGACAAAATTCCTGACCCATGTTTTACCCTGATAATGCTTTAAAATATCACTGACAGTCTCCTTAACAGCCCCTTTCTTCGCCGCAGCTGCTAATTCATTTAACCGATCAGAAATTTGCCCTAAAGTATTGTTGGACAGCTGGGAAGGGTCCACTTGTCCCGGAATGCCCAAGGTCCGGGCGGCCTTACCTATAAGTTCTGCCGCTTTAATTGAATCTAAATTCAGGTCATCCAATAACCTTAAGTTTAAATTAATCGATTCGCGGTCAAAGCCTGTGATGTCATGGGTCAAGGTCATCAGCAATTCAGCAACATTGTCACGGCCGTCAAGTTCGGGTAAACCGCCCGGTATGATTTCTTCTTTCGGACCAGCTTCCTCTTTGACCTGCAAAAGGACCGGCAAAAATTTATTCGTCAAGACATGTTTATCAACTTTCAAAGGATGTTCACACTGGTTTTCAATAAATTTTTTTCTGGAAGCAGGGACAAAGGTCCTGATGAGCCTGTTTCTATAAAGCTCTTCCCATTGAACAGGTACGTTGTGGACAAAGATCTCTGCCAAAACAATGTTTAAATCCCTGTCATTCCCGACAGAACTTTCAACGGGCAAACATAACATTTCCTTATTTA
>JABDFL010000056.1:1087-4850 GCA_013286575.1 Candidatus Omnitrophota bacterium | reverse complement strand
AAGGTCGTCAATGGCCGGACGATCAATGTGGTCGGCCGTTATGATCATTGCCATATTCTGGTCACTGAAAATTTGATCCCGGAGGCATCGGTACTCACCATTGGTTCATTGGCCAATGGGGCCCTCTTGGAATTCCGGGTTGTTGATAACAAATTAAGGTTTGCCGTCAATATGGCAAAGCTTAGGAATTCAAAACTGAAGATCAGCAGCCAATTGCTTAAATTGGCTATTTTGGAGAACGGTTAAAACATGAACTCCCCGATGATCAGGCAGATATTGCTGTTCGGCATTGTCAGCGCCATTATTTCATTGCTGCTGGCGTGCATTGGATTCGGTATCGTCGAGTTTTATAAGATCAAGGGCGAATCCGTCTCCAGGCTCAGTTCCCAGATCGACATGCTGGCTTATAATTTGCAGCCTACCTTGTTGTTTGATGATAAGGATGCGGCCAATAAAACCCTTTTATCTTTGAAGGACGATCCATCCATTAATAGGGCGGTTTTATATCAGGCCAATGGGCAGATATTTGCCATGTATTGGGGCCATGCCAGAAAATATGATTTAAGGCTCAGGAAAGACATTATCTATGAGAATAAAATGATCGGTCGCCTGGAGATCGAATCGATTTATTTGGGGATCAATGAAAAATACAGGGCCTACTTTTTAATATCTTTATTGATCATTATCATTTCCATCCCTGCTTCTTTTATTTTTTCCCAACCCATCAGGGACCAGGTCTCTCTGGGTGTTGTCCAGCTGCAGCAGCAGTCAGACAGGTTGAGGCTGCTGGCGGACCAGGTAGTATCAACGGAACAAAAAGAAAGAAGAAGGATAGCGGCCATCATCCATGATCATTTGCAGCAGTTTTTAGTGGCGGCCAAACTCCAATTAGGCATGGCGGTCAGGGAAATGAACAAGGAGCAATACGAGAAAGCAGCTTTGAGTCTTAAACGTGTTGACAAATATATCGATGATACAACTCATGCGGCCAGGACCCTGACCGTGGAATTGCGTCCGCCGGTTCTCTACGAAGACGGGCTTCCGGCTGCCTTCGAGTGGCTGGCCAATAAATTCAAGGAAAACCACAACATGGACATTGTCCTTGATGTCGGGCAGATCCCCACTTCCTTGTCAGATACCTTAAAGATCATGGTCTTTGAATCTGTCAAAGAGCTTCTATTGAATGTGGTCAAGTATGCCCATGTCCAGAGCGCTGAACTGACGCTGAAATATGAGCATGGAATATTGACAGCTCTTGTCAGGGACAAGGGGGCTGGTTTTGATGTTCAACGCACAGAGAAGTTGTCGATGGATAAAGGTTTCGGGCTTTTTAGCATCCGTGAGCGGTTAAAATTGATCAATGGGACCGTGAAGATCACCTCTCAATCAGGGCAGGGCACACAGGTGCAAATAAACATTCCCGTGACCATAGAAGAAAAGCAGGGGCCGCGGGAGGCTGTTTTGCCGCAGGAAGAAAAGGAAGATTACAAACAAAAGCAGGGCAGGAAGAAGATCACTATATTGCTGGCTGATGACCATAAAATCGTACGGGAGGGGATCGCCAATATTTTAAATGAGAACAGCGGGTTCAATGTGGTGGCCCAGGCTGAAGATGGCATAGATGCGATAGAGAAAGTGAAGCTGTTTCATCCCAATGTTGTCATTATGGATATCAACATGCCCAGGCTCAACGGTATCGAAGCCACCAGGGCCATCAAAAAAGAGTATCCGGATATTGATATCATCGGCCTGTCTGTCCAGGACGAAAAGGACATTGTTGTTTCAATGCAGAAGGCCGGCGCCGTCACATTATTGAATAAAGCCGGAGACCCCCAGGAGCTTATCAAGGCGATCATGGGCTGCATGCCCTAAAATTTCAACGTCAGCGCCGCAAACGGTCGGTGTAACGGAAGGTGGCGTCAAATTCAACACCATGGGGAAGATTAAAAGAAGACCGCAGATAGGAAGAATTCATCGGTGTTGCCTCATTGAGGGCTGTGGTCACCCCGTCATCCGTAAAACCCGAATTCATTTTCAAATCCATCTTGATAAACGAGTAGTACGCTGTCAGCTTCCACCAATCATTTATTTTGACGTCAGTGGATATCTCTGCCCCGTGCACTTCCCCATGGGCCGCATTGCTGTAAGGGATGGTCTCGAGCAATTGGCCATCCAGGGTCGTAAACGTCGCTGCCCCATAATTAATAATGGAAAGGTCATCATAATAATCAGAAAATAAGGCCAGGTCAGAGGTGATCTTCTCTGTCAGTTGATTGCGGTAGCCCAATTCCAGGGCCCTGAGCTTTTCTGATTCCAGATCATCGTTGCCTAAAAGCTTCACAAAACCAAGGCCGTTGACATACGCCGTTATCACCCCGCTCGATTCCAGACGGGAAGGCGTGCGTACGGCGCGGGAAGCCGCGGCCCAGACTTCATTGGTATCATTGATATGGTACAAAGCCCTGACGTTGGGCTGAAACTCAAAACCTGTATAAATATTGTGCTCGAATTTGCTGCCCAGCGTGAATTTCCATTTCTCATCCAGGGTCGTGTATTCGTCCTGAAGGTAGGTGCTAAAAAGCTGGTCTGTCTGTGATGGTTTCTCAATGGCCAAGGTCTCGGTATTGCTTTCCCTTTCCAGGTTCAGGTGATAGGTGAGGCCCCAATTAATATTTTGCTGCGCAGACAAGGTCACCAGGCGGTTATATTCCATATCTATCTGGTTTCTTGTTTCATTGAGAATATTTAAATCCAACTGGGTCACGTCCCAATAGGTCTTAAAATACCAATCGTCGTCGGTGTAGTTACCCAATAAATTCCATCCCTGCGTCTTGTCCGTATCATTGACGGTCTGCGAAAAAGGCGCTGTCAATGAGGTCATGGTCGAGGTGGTGTCTACATCTCCATTGAAATAGTCCCCCTGCAAGGTCAGTTTATCTTTATCAGCACGGAAGCCCGCCTGGGCAATGTCCCAATTATCCGTATTGCTCCCTGTGGTGCTAAAGCCTTTCCCGTAGGTGTCGTATTTACTGTAGATCCTGTAATCCCAATCATGCGTATGTCCCCCATAACGCACCGTTGAGAAACCGCGTTCGTCAGAACCTCCCCCTGCCGTAACAAGCGTCCCTTGAGTGTCTTTGGCTTTTTTGGTGATAATATTGATAACACCGTTAACAGCATTGGCACCCCAAAGGGTCCCGCCGGGCCCGCGGATGATCTCGATGCGTTCAATATCTTCCAGAACAACGTCCTGGATAGTCCAGAAAACACCGCCATGCAGCGGCGCATAGACAGACCTGCCATCAATGAGCACGAGCAATTTATTGGCATAGATAGAACCATTGAAACCCCTGATGGAAATGTCCCACGAATTGGCAGTGGTCTGCTGCACGCGGATACCGGGTACCATGCGCAGCAGATCAGGAATATTGGTGGCCCCGCTGCGGCGGATGTCTTCCTGGGTGATGACCGTGATGGCCGCCGCCGTGTCCCAAATCGGTTCCGGTTTTTTGGCCGCTGATGTGACCTGAATATTCATCAGCTGCTCCATGCTCATCTGGGTCAAGTCCGATTGCGCGAAAGCAGGCCTGCTGCACAAAAACAGACCAAACCATAGGAGCCATAAAACTCTACTCATCCCGTTTTTCCTCATCTTAGGCAGATTGGGCATACAAATAAAAAACCCCTGCATTAATTTGCAGAGGCAAAATATCAAGGTACCTGTAGAATAGATTATAGGTAGACAAATCTTCTCCCTAAAATC
>JABDFL010000056.1:0-1077 GCA_013286575.1 Candidatus Omnitrophota bacterium | reverse complement strand
TGCGCTTAACTACGTCCAACATGTGCTCAATCCCTTTTGCTTTGGTGCAGAAATCATGTACCCCCAATTGTTCCATTTTGATTTGGGCATTGCCATCAGCAGAAAGGATGACAACGGGTATGGAGGCAATCTTGGCGTCTGTTAATTGTTCTTTACGGAATTGATACCCATCCATGACAGGCATCATTAAATCCAGCAGGATGAGGTCTGTTTTTGCTGTCTCTCCTCTTAGAAAATCGAGGGCTTCCTTGCCGTTGCAGGCACAATTAACGGCATATCCCTCTGATTCAAAAAGTTCCTTGGTAAGGCCCTGGACGTCGAGGTTGTCCTCAACCAACAACAATCTGCGCTGTCTGTTTTCCACAGTATGATATTATACATTAAAAAATTATCCCGTTAAAATATTTTTAAATTATACCTATCGCAGCACTTTATATCCGCTTGGCCGGGGTCTATTTGAATGGATTTTGTATGATCAGATATGGCCTGGACAGAATTGCCTTGGGCTTGGTCAAGTTTGGCCCTGTCATTATAAGCATCCACATATTCAGGATTAAGCTCAATGGCTTTATTATAATCTGCCAGGGCTTGAGAATAATTGTTCTGTTTTAAAAAGGCAAGGCCGCGATGGTAATAAACTTCCGCATAGTAAGGATTTATCTTAATGGCTGTATCATATTCTGAAATAGCCTGGGGAATCTCGCCTTCCTTTATATAGATGAGCCCACGGTATTCATAGGGATAGATAAATTGAGGGCCTATTGCAATGGCTTTATTATAATCAGACATGGCTTGAATATAATTGCCTTGATTGTAATACGCCAGACCGCGATTGATATAGGGGCGGGCTTTATGGGGAGATTTTTGAATGACATCCTCCCATAAAACAATGTCATTTTGCCAAATTTTATTTCTTTGATAGGTCAAGACGGAATTGAAGGCAATAACTAATGATAAGATTAGAACTATAAACTTGATTGTTCTTTTAGAGATTGCTTCGTCGCCCTTCAGGCTTCTCGCAATGACACGACCTTTTCGCCAAACGAAGCAATTGGGCCTTTTGACACTGGCACATAA
>JABDFL010000055.1:104-5229 GCA_013286575.1 Candidatus Omnitrophota bacterium | reverse complement strand
TGGTCCTCTTCGGTCTCTTGATTTAAGACTAGTCGTTTGATTTCTTCCATAGGATTATTGGCCAGGTGTTTCGTTTTCCGTATTGCGAACGATCTCGATGTTTTCAAACTGGCGGTGCTGGACGATGACAATTTCTTTAAGGCGGGTCAGCTCAAGCACTGCGACGAAAGTACAGATGACTTCTGTTTTACTGGTGGAACGGCGGAAAAGGTCCATGAGCGATAGGCGCGGCGTTTCAATTAAAAGATGCAATAATTCATGGATCTTGCCTTCGATCGTGTATTCTTCCTGTGAAACCTGGTAATCTTTTTTTTCGGGGACATGTTTTAAGGCTTCTGACAAGGCATTGATCAGATCAAAAAGAGTGGCCTCAAACAAGACTTCCTGGGCATCTTCTTTGATTTCATTGAGCTTTCCTTCATCTACCAGGCGGCCGAATAAGCTCTGCCTAAGCAATTCTTTTGATTTAAGCCCTTCAGCAATTTGTTTGAACTGCTCATATTCTTTAAGGCGGTCAACTAATTCCTGACGGGGGTCTACGGCTTCAGGGCCTGCCAGAGGATCAGGAGGCAGAAGCATCCTGGATTTAATTTGCATCAGGGTTGCTGCCATGACCAAAAAATCCCCCACCACATCCAAATCCAGCATCTTCATCATTTCAATGTATTGCATATATTGGTCTGTGATAATGGCAATGGGGATATCACAGATATCAATATCGTTTTTTTTAATCAAATACAGTAGAAGATCAAGCGGGCCTTCGAATTTATCAAGATGGATTTTGTAGTTCATAATTAATCTGCTAAATAGCCCTTGGGATGAATTTTTTCCGCCAAAACGCTAATTGCTACTTACTGATTCCTGGATAAGTTAGGAGCAAAAACACGCGTTTTGGCTACAAAAATTATCCCAACGTCTATTTAGACGTATCACAGTTTAGTATACAGCTTGCCGGACTTCGAGCATAGTTTTTTGAGCTATGACCTTGGCTTTTACTGCGCCTTCTTTGAGGATATCTTCTATCTTGTCTTTATTTTTTTCTAATTGCGCTCTTTTTTCCCTGATGGGTTCCAGGTCCTTATTGATATGCTTGCTTAAATTTTTTTTACAATCAACACAGCCCTTGAGCGCTTTGGAACACCATTCATGGGCCTCGGGGGCTTCCTGCGGTGCAAAAACCTGGTAATAGCTGTACACATTACATTCTTCAGGATGTCCGGGGTCGCTTTTGCGTAATCGTTTGGGGTCTGTGATCATGGAGACGACTTTTTTTTCAACTTCCGCCTCAGTATCGGATAAATTGATGGTATTGCCATAGCTTTTGCTCATCTTGCGGTTATCAAGGCCTAAAAGCCTCGGCGTTTCGGTCAGGATGGCTTTGCAATCATTGAAAACTTCTTTCTTATAGATGGAATTAAACCGGCGGGCAATTTCACGGCACAATTCCAAATGAGGAAGCTGGTCTTCACCGATGGGAACAGCATCAGCTTTATACAAAAGAATGTCCGCTGCCTGTAAAACAGGATAGCCTAAGAAAGCATAGGTTTGCAGATCCCTGGAGGTGATTTCGCGCAATTGTTCTTTATAAGTGGGATTGCGTTCAAGCCAGCCTAACGGTGTCAGGCAGGATAAAAACATCTGTAATTCCAGATGCTCAGGCACATCAGACTGCAGGTAAAGAATGGATTTCTCAGGATCAATGCCACAGGCGATCCAATCAATGGCCATATCAATGCCATAACCGCGCAGGTCCTTGCTGTTTTCGTACTCGCTCATCAGCGCATGCCAGTCAGCAATGCTGAAAATACACTGGTAACTTTCCTGCAAAGCCGTCCAATTCTTAAGCGCCCCTAGTAAATGCCCCAGGTGCAACTTTCCTGTCGGACGCATGGCTGAAAAAATTCTTTTTTTCATGACTTTGCTTTAAAGCCTGCGAGCAATCGATTCTATATCGTAGGCTTCGATAATATCACCCACCGCAACGGTATCAAAGTGGGAAATCGTGATCCCGCATTCAAAGCCTTCCGTGACTTCTTTGACATCATCCTTGAAACGCTTTAACGTGCTGATATGCCCGGTATGGACGACCTCACCGTTGCGCAGGACTTCGGCCTGGATCTTATTGCGTATCTTGCCTTTTTGCACGTAACAACCGGCAACGATCCCTTTGCTTGTCAATTTAAACACATTGCGCACTTCCACCCGGCCGACAAAATGGCGTTTGAGTTTGGGTGCTAACAGCCCTTCGAGCGCTTTTCTTAAATCTTCAACGGCGTCATAGATGATGCGGTACTCGCGCACATCCACAGGGTTGTTTTCCAATTCCTGGCGCGCCTTGGTATCGATCCCCACATGAAAAGCAATGATAATGGCATTTGACGCATTGGCCAGCACCACATCAGAGGCATTAACGTCGCCGACCGCCACATGGATAAAGCGTAACTTGACTTCATCTGAAGGTATCTTCCCGAGCGATTCTTTCAGCGCTTCCAGAGAACCCTGCACGTCGGCTTTGATCACCACACGCAATTCTTTGATCTCACCCTGCTGGATCTGTGAATAGAGTTCTTCCAAAGAGACCTTGGCAGTGCCCGAAAGCTTTTCATTCTTTATTTTTTCCTGGCGGTTTTCCGCGATCTCCTTGGCCTTCTTTTCATCTTCCACCGCATAGAAAATTTCACCGGCCGCGGCAACTTCCGAGAGGCCTAAAATTTCTACCGGCATCGACGGGCCTGCTTCTTTGACAGGACGGCCGTGGTCATCAAACATGGCTTTGACCTTGCCGTGCAAAGGCCCGATGACAATGGCATCGCCTTCACGCAAGGTGCCGCTTTGCACAATCAGCGACGCAATGGCACCCTTGCCCTTGCTCATATGCGCTTCAATGACAATACCTAAAGCTTTTTTGTTCGGATTGGCGCGCAGTTCCAGGATTTCAGCTTCCAGTAAAATACGCTCAAGCAAGGTATCAATCCCCTGGCCTGTCAGGGCTGAAACACCAACCACACCAATCTTGCCGCCCCAGTCTTCGGACATCAGATCAAGTTCAGCCAATTGTTTTTTGACTTTGTCAGGATCAGCGGATTTTTTATCAATTTTGTTCAAGGCCACCACAATCGGTACATTGGCGGCGCGGGCATGGGCAATGGCTTCCTGGGTTTGGGGCATGACACCATCATCGGCCGCCACGACCAGAACAACCACGTCGGTAATATGAGCACCGCGGGCGCGCATGGCCGTAAAGGCCTCATGGCCGGGGGTGTCCAAAAATGTGATATTCCCATTGGAAGATTTAACGGAATAAGCACCGATATGCTGGGTGATGCCTCCATGCTCGCTGTCAGCCACCTTGGCGGAACGGATGCGGTCGAGCAGTGAAGTTTTACCATGGTCAACATGGCCCATAAAGGTAACGACAGGGGCCCGCGGTTTTAACGAAGCAGGATCATCCTTCTGCTGCTGATGCACATCAATGAGCTCTTCTTCCTGGGTCTTGGCTTTGATGACATTAAAACCAAAAGAGGTTGCCAGTTTACCGACAAGGTCTTCACCCAAATTCTGGTTGATATTGGCAAAGACACCCATGTTCAGGAGTTTCTTTAAGACCACGTTCATCTTCTGGTTAACGCGGACGGCAAAATCTTTGACGCTGATGGGAATGGGCATTTCAATATCTAAAAGAGGGCCCGCTGTTTGTTCTTCAGGGACAACTGCCCCGGCAATGGAAGCAGAAGGTTTATGGTCACGGCCACGCCAGCCTCCGGCGGCATCCTCAAAAGACCGTTTGCGTTTTTTAGCCAACGGCTTGACTGCCACGAAAGGCTCATCATAACGGACTTTTTTCTTAGTGGGGTCTATAGGCAAAATTTCTTTGGGGATATCAATTTTAGTAACATCAATGACAGGGACTGCCGGCTTAGGGGCTTCAACTTTCGGGATCTCAACTTTCGGGATCTCGACCTTTGGAGTTTCAACTTTAGGGGCCTCAACCTTTGGGGCTTCAGGTTTCGGTGTTTCCAGTTTTATGGGCGCTGGTTTGGGTATTACAACCGGAGCTTCATCGTCCTCTTCAAGGGCGGTTTTCTTTTTAGCAGGGGGAGTTTTAGATTTTTTATCTTTTTTAGTTTCAACAGCCTTAGGCTTGGGTTTGTCAGCGGCCGCAGCAGGTGATTTGGCTTTTTTCGCTGCCGGTTTCTTTTTGGGCTTTTCCGGCTCGTCAGCGACTTTCTGGCCTATCCCTTCATCAGCCAGGGCATCGCGCACGATCATTTCAACGACAGCTGTTATCTCACCGCCTTCTTTGGAACGCAGTTTTAACGATTTGATCTTATCGTTAATAAGTTTTTCGGTGATTTTTAGCTCTTTGGCTAAATCCGCAATGCGCATATTATTCCTGCTCCTCTTCTTCTTTGGAATCCTCATCGGATGGAGTGCTGCTAACCGTTTCTCCCGCGGGTTCTGAGGTCTTTTGTTTTTCTTCCCATTGTTTGGCGGAATAAATGTCCAGTTCCCAGCCCACTAATTTATTGGCTAAACGCACATTCTGGCCGTATTTACCGATGGCCAGGGACAGCTGGTCTTCATCCACAATGATATTAACCCTCTTTTCATCGGGTATCAACTGCATCTGTGAAATCTCAGCCGGAGACAGGGCGGCCTGGATATATTCTTTGATGTCTTCAGAATGGCGCACGATGTCTATTTTTTCACCGTGCAGTTCAGTGACAATATTTTTGACACGGCTGCCGCGCATGCCGACACAGGCACCCACGCAATCGATCTTTTCATCTTTCGAATAAACCGCGATCTTAGTGCGTTCGCCGGGGTCACGGGCAATGGCCTTGACCTCTATGATGCCTTCATAAATCTCGGGCACTTCCAGCTCAAAAAGGCGTTTGACAAAATTAGGGTGTGCGCGGGACAGGATGATCTGGGGCCCGCGGTTTTCCCGGCGGACTTCCAGCACATAGGCCCGGATACGCTCACCCTGGCGGAATTCTTCCTTATTGCTCTGTTCGCTTTTAGGCACCAAAGCTTCTGATTTCCCTAAATCCACAATGATATTGCCGCGTTCAAATCTATAAACGCTGCCGCTGATGATCTGCCCGATGCGGGCATTGAATTC
>JABDFL010000055.1:0-94 GCA_013286575.1 Candidatus Omnitrophota bacterium | reverse complement strand
ATTCACCATAGACGACATCTTTTTCCGCTTCACGGATCTTTTGGATCACCACCTGTTTGGCGGTCTGAGCGGCAATGCGGCCGAATTCACTGGA
>JABDFL010000054.1 GCA_013286575.1 Candidatus Omnitrophota bacterium | reverse complement strand
CTTTTTTAAATCCTATCAAGCTTCTTATACCGCCCCACGCTTGTTCGTTTTTTAAATATTCTTTTAATCGGTCAAATTCATCTGGATAATATTGTTTAGCGATGGAAGTAATGATGTTTGGCTGAGTTCCAAAATCATCTTTTAAATCTAAATAATCATCGATAAGCTGCCCGTATACATTAAATTCCTGCAAAAAAGAGATATTTGTATCGGACCTTCCGTTATTTTCAACTGAAGTAAAAGCACTTTCCAAGCCGATCAAAATTGGCGCACAATTTTTTTCATAAATGATTTCCATTGTCTGCTTAATTGTAGGGTAAAGACCATACTTTCTTTCTAAAATATAAGATCCGAATAATTTTCGCGACACAGCCACGAAGAGTCTCTTAATAGCTGTTCTGTTTTCAGCGCTCACCGGCATAGCATCAATAATGGCCTGCGCTTTCTGGTTGAATTCCATAAGGACTTCTGCACGATTTCGATTGTCATGAATAGACATTGTTTTGATTTGCAATTGTCTTAACATTTGGTCAGAAACCCCTTTTTTTTCCAAATCTTCTTTTGAAATAACAGGGAACCCTTCACCCGAATTTGTTAACATATCTTCAAGTTCTGCGATCGAAAATAATTTTCCGTAATTATCCAAAATAGCGTCTCCCAACCTAACATATCGAAGCCATAATAAAAACAATCTTTCTAGGCCTATTTCCCGGGACCTTTGAATTGGTATGCCAATAAATTTTAATATTAGATAATAACCAATAAATTCCGACGTTCTTGGGAGTACATTATCCTGTGAAACATCCATATTATTTTGACGTTTGCCATTTAATAAAGCCGACATCAATCTTATAAAACCAAGATCCATCATATAATTTACCTTGGTCGAATGTTGAGACTGATCCGCTTTTCTTTCAGACATCCGGATTGAAGAATTACTACGATCAACATCGATATAATACTCGTAAGCCCCTTTATTGCCTTGAATCAATTGACGAAACCAATCGGATTCTTTTAACCTCAACTCCAAATAAGTAACAATAAAACTTTGTTCTTTTTCCCTAGCGCGCTTTAATAGCCGTTCATGTTGCAATGTTGGGGCTATATCCAGATATACGCTCAAGCCAGGCAAGGATGTCAGGATATTACGGGCAAAGCTTCCTTCAAAAATGATAATCGTATTGGTTCCTATACGAACCCCATTGTTATGCCATGGAAGGTCTAAATCAAGCGGTCTACCTTTTGAAAGAATTCTGTCGGCCACCTTTGCGGCTAAACTTGATTCCGATAAAAGATCCTCTAAATGTTGTCTTGATTGTCTCGATCCAAACCATGGCCTAAATACAATATAGGGGAGAGCGCGCAGGCCCTGGCTAAATGTTAGCAATCTGTTGGCCCGGATTACCACCGCATCCTTACCTTTAGTCCTTAAATATCTCTGAAATTCTCCGGCCAAGGTTGTTTTCCCAGCAGCCGACTGCCCTCCAATGAAAAATACAGGGTTACCTTCGGGCTTATCTCGAATCAACTGATTTAACCATACTTCAAATAAATCTTCCCAATGGCCATAAGTTCTTTCTTCTTCCCCCATCACCGCCTCATCTACTGCCGTCCCTCCCGCCATCGCCGCATTGGCCATCTTTTTACCATCCCAGCCAAACTCTTCATTATCGGAAAATGTCACACCTTTGGCTTGGGCCAGCATATCGACCCTATGGCTTCTGCGATGAAAACTGATTTTTATGTTATTGGATAAGCCGAATTCTAAAATTTTCTCCTCCATTTGATCGTTTGAATAATGAGGATATACCATGCCATCGTAAGAAAGGACATACCCTACAGGTTTAAATCCTTCGTCTAAAAGTTCCAGATGCAGCCAATGGAGTTCATCAAATAAACTTCCCCCCGCATACCCTGAATTATAGATATGATAAATCCCATAATAATCAACCCCATCTTTTATGGCTTTAATGGCAATACCCGTACACGTATCCAAGGTAATGGTTTGAATTGGATATGGATAAAGGGATCCACTAAATAGACCCATATGCTGTGTGTCGATACTGATAACTTGCGACCGATGATTAAAATAAGCTGGAGAAGATAAAAAAACCCCTGCATCTTTTTGGTCAATAAGCCCCCCATAAGATTGCAAAATAGAAGACCTTAATGCTTTTGACGTTTTCAACCAATTTGCAGGACCAAAATAAATAATGTCATCCCTGTTTGGATCTCCGAATATCTGTCCTTTCCGAAGTTCAATAACCTCCGGCTGATGAATCCACATAGAAACAGGAAGCTTTTTGTTTTTGGTGCCCAACGATATGACCTTTGCCTTATTGCGAATCGCGGGATCTGACATGGCCCTTACCGGTATCTGAGAGGAACCTCCATACCTCCAGATATCGTAATACATCCTAAAGAATAGGGTTTGAAACTTTAATATGTTGATAAATGCTTTAAAATTATTCTCCCTGACGGCCCCTTCTTTGATATACCAAAAACGTTTTTTAACGTGTTGTCCGGTTTTGGGATCACTCACTTCGAATTCAATCATGACATTTGACGTGAGCGACTCTTTATCTTTGATGGGGACAATTTCCCCCTGTTCATCGATATCAAAAAATGAAATACGCGTGATCGCTCCTCGCAAAAAATAAATAATTTTTAATATGGCTAGGGCGCTATACTTAAATTCCAAAGAAGAATATCGTAATTTTAGAATGGCCCCTATGAGTCCCCTGTCCTTCAAGATCTTTATTAAATTAGATGCTGGTCCAAAATCTTCTTGGCCGCTGGAAAAAACATCTGTAGCGCCTGGAACGAAAACAAAAGGCGTATAAGCATCAAACATGCCATCGTTATAATAAACAACAGGGCCATGGGCACCGCTTTTCTTTCCCCAATCTTTAAGTAATGCCGTGTAGTTATCCAATCCTTCTGACTTAAGCCTCCGCATTGTTTGATACCATCTTATGGGCCCATATAATTTTTGTAATCCTCTTATTGCCGTGCGCACGGGGGTCTCATCTAATAAATTATAAGCATGATCAAAATCCACATGTATGCCTTCCGAAATCTTTGCCACTTCAGATCCTCGGGTCTCTACTTGATCATTTATCGCTCTATCTGTCTGCGTTGTATCCCCTGTCCTTGCCACATTAGGTTTCTTAGAAAGGCGCACTACGTTCTTAAATATTCCATACCCGCTCCAGCCATCGCGCCATTCAAACATCTTAATAAATTTTCTTTCTAATTCATATGCTTCGGGGGGCAATACAATTTTTCTTATCTCATAGTCCTTCTCTAAGAATTTTATTGGTAATTCAACACCGTAAATTGCCCCCGCCCCCCTTTGAAGCGTGTAATGATCGTCTGTTATTATATGCCCTCCATCCCGAACACCCGCTGCAATCGTTGGCATAAATTTGGCATAATATTGCGGTAGGTCTTGTCCGGCATTCTGAAAAATTATGTCAAATTTCGTTCCAATAATTTTCTTTAATGCTTGAGGATACGTTCGTGGGTCGGCCAAATCTTCAACATGGATAAAATCAACCTCATAATCTTTTAAACCTAAACCTCCGATATTTTTCCTAAATTTTAAGGCAACAATGCCTTCCTCTTCTTTTACATCCGTAATATCATTGCGCTCAACACCTAACGATTGCAGCTCAGCTATTAACGCCTCATAGAGGACGTTCAAATCCTTATTAAAGAAAATTTTATGGATTCCGTATCCTAGCTGTTCTTTAGTTTCGATATACTCAGTTCTGCGATGAGAGGATGCTCTTGACCAGAACCTTTGAAAATGATTTAACATGCTCTCTGCTGATAGTTTCTTGCCTTGAATTTTATAATTTGCTGCCATATAAATTTTTGTCGCGCCTGTCGCAACTATCACATCATTGATGCTAACGCCTGCTCCCCAATTAAGGACAGAGACATTAAGTCCGTTTGGATTAACTGAACGTCTTATTTCATCATAATATTTAAACACTTCCATATTCACGACAGCTCTATTCTTAACAGGAAAGAATTTCTGATATTCCTCTTCATCATATAGCGCCGTATCTTTTCTTTCTGGTGCCATGGCCATATCCATAACCAGATTAGCAACATCATCATGATTTATAATTTCAACTCCCAGAGCTGTATCTTCACTCGTAGTTAATTTTAGAGTCTTTTGCACTACATCTTTGTCAAACGCCAACATAGCTTGGCTATACGTTCCTATGTTTACTTCGGTTTAGGATTGAAGGACAATCCCTGGGCCAATGAATTTTTTCCTGCAGAGTTCGTTTTTTTCTTATTAGGCAACATTTCATTCAGGATATACGACAAAATAAAAGGCAAAGAAGCCTATTTAACAGTCAGCTGGATCATGGCTATTTTGTTTTTGTTAGTCTTTATCATGTACCAATATTTGCCGATAATACCGTCTGTCAAATCATGGGCCTATTTCATTCTTGTATCTGTTTGCCTGCCTTTTATTTTTAACATTTCCAGAAATTCTAAAATTGATGCCCTAATCGGTGAGTTTTCTTATCCGATCTATCTTGTTCATTTTTCATTAATAGCGGTTGCCGATTTCTTTATATTGAAATTTGGGGTCCTCAACCCGCAAAATCTGCCGCTGGTATTAAAACTCGGGTTCTCAAATTTAGAATGCTTGATAACCATGGTGCTTTCTGTTTTAGCATCTTTCATTTTGTTGAAATTTATATCAGACCCTATAGAGAAATTCCGCCAACTCAGGTGGGCAAAAGGGATCGCCAAAAACTGGCAAGAACGCTAAAAATAGGGTATTCTTTCCTTAATATGGAAAAATATCCAAATTTAAGACATATAATATGCCGAGGCCTGATTTTTGCCTTTTTTATCAATACCATTGCGCCTGTGGGCACTGTTCAGGCCCAGGTAGATCCCATGCCGTTTATGCCGGCGCCTGGGGTCATGGTGAATTTAAGCCCTCAGTTTTCACCCGCCTATTTAAAGGGGATAGTCATCCATCCTAAAGAACCCCTTAAATTTGACTTCATCATTTATAAAGGCGACAAGCCCCTAAGCGATTCCCAAAAGCGTGAAGAATACACCAAACTCACCAAATACTTTTTAGCCTCGCTTGCCATTCCCGATGATGATCAATGGGTGAATCTAAGTCCTTATGAAAAAGACCGTATTATTAAGGATGATTTTGGCAAGACAGAAATGGGCCGTGATCTCTTGGCGCAGGATTATCTCTTA
>JABDFL010000053.1:3828-5595 GCA_013286575.1 Candidatus Omnitrophota bacterium | reverse complement strand
TCCATTGTTCAACGAATAAAAATACATAGGCCGGCCCACTACCGGATACAGCAGTGATGGCATCCATCATGGATTCTTTGACAATGACTGTTTGGCCGATAGCACCAAGAATGATTTGAGCACATTTCAAATCTGCACTCGCCGCAAAACGCCCGCCGCAAATTCCGGTTATCCCCTCAGCAATGAAAGCCGGCATGTTGGGCATGGCCCGTACAATCCGGACCTTACCTTCCAAGCGCTTTTCAAAAAATTTTGTCGTCAATCCGGCAGCAATTGAAATAAATAATTTATTCTTACCGGCAGGGATTTGTTTTAAGAGTAATTCCATATCCTGAGGTTTAACAGCCAGGATAATGACCGACGCTGCTTGCACCACAGCCAAATCACCTAAAACGACACCTCTATATTTCGCTTTCAAATATTTAACACGCGCCGCATTGGTTTCACAAACATGGACGCTGTGCTTGGCATAAAGCCCTTTTATCAGGGCCTCGCCCATGTTCCCGCCGCCGATGATACCGATTATATTTTTTTTCATAAAGCCTCTATTATTGAGATTGCTTCGCTTCGCTCGCAATGACACTTGTTTTGAAAATTGCACTACCTATGCGGACCATGGTGGAACCCTCTTCGATGGCGATCTTGTAATCGCTGCTCATGCCCATGGATAATATCCCCATATCCACATGGGGATGCCCGGCAAAACGCGTTTTGATATCGTTTCTTATACCACGTAAATCGGAAAATGTCTTGCGGATAATTCCCCGGTCCTCAGTATAGGGGGCCATGCACATGAGCCCCCTGATCCGGACCAAAGATAGCTGGCTGATGCTTTCGATCAATGCATTTGCCTCCACAGGGTCAGCGCCAAATTTCTGTTCTTCCCGCGCAGTATTAAATTGGACTAAAATTTCAACGACCTGTCCTGTTTTAGCGGCTTGCTTTTCAATTTCCTGCGCCAATTTTAAGCTGTCCACCGACTGAATCAAAGAACATACTTTGATCGCGTCCTTGGCCTTGTTGGTCTGCAGATGACCGATGAGGTGGCATTTAATCTGCGGATTTTGGGCCCTAAGCAACGGGAATTTGCTTTCAGCTTCCTGGACACGGTTTTCCGCAATATCCCTGATGCCGGCATCAATGGCTTGCTGAATAAGTTCCGGCGCAACCGTCTTGGTGCCCCCAACGACAGCAATGTCTTTGGGATCACGATTGATCTTACGGCAAATTTCTTCTACCTCTAAAAAGACTTTACGGACGTTGGCTTGGATCATAATAATGAAAAACTAAGGCTGGCCGACAATTTCAACGACTTTATCAATGAGGTCCTGCAGTTTAAGGGGTTTTAAAAGATACGCTTTGACACCATGGCGTTTAAACAACGGCTCCATCTCGTTATACGCTGTTAATGTGACTACAGGGATATCGACAAATTCCGGGATTTTGGATTTTTCCATAATGAAGGTATACCCATTCATGCCGGGCATTTGGACGTCCAAAAGGATCAAATCCGGTACTTTAGATTTTAAACGCTGGAAAGCTTCCGTCCCATCGGTCGCGGTGTACACCTCATAACCGCGGTCTTCCAGCCTGCGCTTGGAAATTTCCAGCACCACTGTCTCGTCATCAACAACTAAAATAGTTTTCGGCATAAGACAATTGTCATTCCCGCTAAAACGGGAATCTTTCTAATATGGATCCCCGATTAAAACATTCGGGGATGACTTACGCATGAGTTAGCAGAAGTCATTTTATATCAACCGGGTC
>JABDFL010000053.1:1915-3818 GCA_013286575.1 Candidatus Omnitrophota bacterium | reverse complement strand
GTCGTCTATAAAAGGTATTTCCGAATTATATATTTCAGCCATAATAAAGTCCAATGCTTTCAAATAGCTGCCGAGGACCCGGTCAATATCCTTCATTTGGCCTTTCGCCAGAAAATGCTCGATGCCCATTGTCCTTAAATGATACAAGGCGCTGTTGACCTCGCGGCCGGGAAATTCTTTGCGCAAATAATGGACATAAAGGGGCATCTGGAATGATTTGACATGGTCACGGATATATTCACGGGTGAGTGTTGCCTCATCGGATATTTCCTTGGGCCTGGGGTCCATGCCGCCTGTCTTGTAATCTAAAATCAGTATGGTCCCATCCGCCATCTCATCAACACGGTCGACCCTGTACGTCAGGCGCACCTGGTTGCCGCCCAGACTGATCACATCTTCAAATTTGCGTTCAACATAAAGCACCTGTTTGACGTCAGTTTCGCAACGCAGGGCTTCCTGGTCTAAAAATCTCTCCAACCTTGTCTTTAAAACCGTTTCCATTAAAAAAGAGTCGCTGCGCTTTTGCCTGCCGAAAACAGCGGCAAACCTGGACTCGTATATCTTTTGAAAATATTTCCTGAAATGCGCGTCCAATACGGGTTTCTTGCCCGCAAACCCCGCAAAAGCTTCCTGTAATAAATCATGGATAAAAATGCCCACGTGACGGCTCTCAGGGTCTTCCAATAAATCATCCTTGAGCCGGAGGCCCAAAACATACCGGCAGTAAAAGGCGTAAGGGTTTTGCAAATAGGTATTGATGCTGGAGGCGGAAAACTTAAAATTCTTAAGAAAATCAACCATGGCCGCGGTTTTGGGGATAACGCGCTCTTTTTTGTCGACGGAAACTTCAAAAGCGCCACGGATAATGCCAACGGTCCCGATGGCGCCTGAACGCTCTTCTTTTTCCCAGATAAGCTCCTCTAAAAAACGGCTGCGGGTGCGGTCTTTATTCTGCTGGTAAATCAAATGCACGTTTTGGGCGGCTGAAATCAAACGCATAAACCCGTAGCGCTGGATCTCTTCTTCCAATTCAAGGCGGTCAAGATTAAGCTTGATCATCACCTCGCGCGGGATCAAAGGTTCATAAATATTCAGGCTGGGCAAAAGGCCTTCATTAACATCGACCACGATCACATTCTTAAAATTCAAGGCCCGTGTTTCAAAAAGCCCTAAAATCTGCAGGCCGCGAAGCGGTGAGCCGCTGAAAGCCACCATCTGCGAAGACAAACGCTCTTCTAAGACCTTAAACAAATCCCTGGGTTCAAAAACTTCTGCCGCGAATGCACAGGCCTTTAATTCATCCCCTATCTCCTGCATACGTCCGGCAATTTGGCCGTTAAAAGGATATTTGTCCATCGAACTATGCGCCTGCATGAATTCAACAAAGCCCTGCAAAGCGCGGGCCAAATCACCCGCGGTCCGGATATTCTCGAAATTACCCAAAAATACCTGATGGACCATTTGGGCTGTTTTTTTGAGTTCCGTTGCAGAAACTGCCATATCCATGGCCATCGAAGATTGGATGACGGCACCTAAGAGTTTCTCATCACGGACGATATCCTCAGGATCCAAGAATAATCGCCCTGAAAGATCAGTCAATATCTCACCTTTGAGTACTTCTTCAATTTTATGTATCAGCACGCGTGCTAACCCTTGAGTTTGGCCCAGGACCAAATTCTTGACCAAAGGATGCTGCAATAAACGCAAATAATCCCTGGTGTAATACAAGCCTCCCTTACACCGCTGCTGGGCTTCCAGGCACAAGGCCAACAGCGTGTAAAGAGCGCTGCGTTTGGCGGGATAACCCATGGAAACGTTGAATTCCTCAAGCTTGCCTCCTACGGCCGTCAAAAGGACGGAGAGAAAATCGCTGTCGGGCAAGACAATAACTGTTGATTCAGGA
>JABDFL010000053.1:0-1905 GCA_013286575.1 Candidatus Omnitrophota bacterium | reverse complement strand
CTTGGATCCTGAGGATATCGTCCGTGATGAGAAACTCTTAGGTGCCGTCAAAAGGACGGAGAGAAAATCGCTGTCGGGCAAGACAATAACTGTTGATTCAGGATCACTGATGCCCTCTAAAATCCCATTGACCAGCCCTGCCTGGGAATGAGCGTCAAAGGCTTCATAAATTTTTAAATTAAAGGCGGTGGGCTTGACTTCTTTTCCCTCGATGATCGGGGTGCCGAAGGTCCTGGCGATGCGTGAAAGGGCCGGCCAGCGCCTTTCATCACCCTGCATCAAAAGCACGGCTTTCCCGCGGTCGTAGATATCTTTAAGGACAATATTTTCCGTACGGTGCAGATAGAAAAAATTACAAAATAAAATTTCATCAAACAGGCTTAGATCACAACTTCCCACCCGTCGGGAAGCCTGACGGTATTGATACCCGCGCGGGGCCAATTGCCTTTTTTCAAGCTCCTGATGATACGCTTGGCGCAGGGTGCTCAAATGTTTTAATAGTGTATTAATATCTTCCGGCACGCTGAAACCGATTTCTGCATGTTCACGGATTGATTCAAGGGAATCCAAAGGGACATCTTCCAAATCCAGCTGTTCGATAAAATGCAGGATTTCACGGGCCCATGGTAAAAACTGGGCGAAACTCTCACGGCCGGCGCAGACCCAGGGGCATAACTTAAGAGCCAATTGATAAATGGTATAACAATGGTCTAGATCACTGCCCTGTACCGGCACATCCTTGCCATAAGCGACATAGGCCATCCACTCATCGATGGTAAAAAACCGGGGCGGCACAAAAGCTTTCTTGATACGCCTGGCCAAATCCCTTTTAATAAATAAGGACGGACGACGGCCGCCGAAAACCAGGCACAGACGCGACAAATCCTTGTCCTGCTCCCGGTAATAACGGTAGGCATAATCCACCACATGAGGCAGAAAATTTTCCGTAAAAGGGACTGTAATGATCTTACTCATCTATGCTTTCACCAGATATAAAACATGCCCTGAAATTTTGTGCTTCGGGTAAAATTGCCTGACTAATTCGATATAGCCCGCCACCTGCTTTTGGTGCTCGCCTTCGGCCCCCGGAGATAGTTTATAATCGACGACCCAAACTTCGTCTTTAAGCACGATCAAACGGTCCATGCGCTTGGTGTCCCCATAAGCATTGACGAATTCTTTCTCGCAAAAGATTTGCGCGTCAGCGGGTAAATAAAAAAACGGCCGCACATCGTCGCGGTTTATAAAGCCCCTTATCTCCTGCGGCACTTCGCCGATATTGCCCTCATTAACATGCCCGACACGCATTAGCAGGCTGTGATAAAATTCTCCTAACTTCGCTAAGCCCGCGGACTTCGCCGGTTGATTTAAAAATTCTTCCTGCAAGCCGGACCACGGGCCGGAAATAAAAGGTTTTATTTTTTGATGGGATTCCACGTGCTCATGGGCCACGGGACGCCGGGCAGCTGTGCCCGTTGACAAACAATCCTCCGGTATAAGGAACATCGCAGGATTGACGGTATTGCCTACCCGGGAAGGCACAAAAATATAAAGCTCCTCAATGGCGCGGGTCAAAGCCACATAGGTGCTGTTTAATTCCACTAAAAACGATTTTTTGTACTCCTGTTCATACCTCGCCTGTAATTCCGGGCAAAACTGCCTGTAACTTTCCTTAATACGGACAAGCCCCATGCCTTCTTCATGAATGTCCAGCATATACGCCTGGCTGCCGTCACGCCCGCCGCTGCCGGCTTTAATGTCCATTTCCAGGTACGGCACGATCACCACCGGGAATTCCAGCCCCTTGGCTTTATGCACTGTTAATACCTTAAGGGCATCCACCTGGGCCATGGGGACAAAACGGTCTTCCCCCTCGAGATTTTCATAATAATCCAGAAAAGCGGA
>JABDFL010000052.1 GCA_013286575.1 Candidatus Omnitrophota bacterium | reverse complement strand
CTATAGCTCCCCGGCTCAAAACTGTATATTCGACCCTGCGGCCCCACCATGCGTGACAAGGGAAAGGCATAACGGCCATACGCCCCGCCCACATCAAAACAAAAAGAACCGGGGCCCACCAGCATCAACAAAGCTTCCACTTCCGGTTCAAATTTCTGCCCCCGGCAATTGCGCCCGACGGTCTTGATGATCGTCGAGGGAAGGCTTAAAAAATTCTGGTAAAGGATGTGATGATAAAATCGGGCCAAAAGGCCCAATTGCTTCGGCATCGTGACCTTTCAAGATTATTTCGGCGGCGTAGCCTTTATATCGTTGATGTAATAACCTTTTTCTTTCATTTCCTTATATTTGCTGTACGCGGCGAATTCATGGAAACCGCTCAAAACAGCGGCGACAAAACCATAGTAACCGTCTTTATATCCCTTTTTGGTGATAAAACGCCGCCAAACCCTGTCCACTGTCCGCCAGATGGCCTTGCCCTGGGACATTTTACGGCCGTCCAAATACCATTTATAGGCTTCCAGCGTTGAGTAACGGTTGATCTTGGCGATAAAATCCGCCACATTGCGGAAACTATGATGGATGGTCTTACCCTTCATATTCCCGCCCCGATACCCCTCCTGCACAAATTTTATGCCCGGATGGATGACATCGTAATCCGCCTCAGACCATTTCACATACTTCCTATTGTACAAACGGATATGAGGGTTCGACCAGCCGCCATGGTTTAATTGCACATCGCCCAAATAATTGATTTGCGGCGCCCAATACACCGCGATTTTCGGGTCACCCTCTTTGAGGGCCACGGCAATCTCATTTTTAAGTTCATCCGTCAGGCGCTCATCGCAGTCCAAAAGCAAGACCCAGTCATTCTTGGCCTTGGAAGCCCCAAAATTACGGTGTTTTCCCTCGAGCTCCATGTGCCGGATAAATATTTTATCGGTAAAGCCGGCAGCTATCGCACGTGTATTATCCGTGCTCTCATCATCCAGCACCACAATCTCATCCACCCAGCCGTGGACACTCTCAAGGCAATCCTTGATCCGCGCCTGCTCATTTTTGGCAATAACAACAACGCTCAACGGTACGGTCATTTTAATCTCCCTTTGTCGGTAAAACTATATCAAGACTCAGCAAAATTCCTATCATTAACCACAATAAAAGACTCAACTGTAAAGAGGACCAGGGAGTATCCAATAAGCTGTGGATCATCCAAGCCAAAATCCCGCAGGATATCCCGTATCCTAAGATACGAATATCTTCTAGCGAAGCCACTCGACATATTGTTCTCCAACCCTGTAAACATAAAGCAACAAAAAGCCATAAATAAAATACCAGCCCGACAAGGCCAAGTTCTGCCGTAATATGCAGCAGGCTGTTATGAGGATATTCCGTATGGCCGATATTCAAATCATTGAGTGTCTGGACATAGGCGTTATACCCGCACCCGAACCATGGATATTTTTTAATGACACCGATGGCTGTGTCCCAGTAAAGACCCCGTGCAGAAGGGTCAGAAAAAGCTTCTAAAACAGACACGGGGGACCCAGGGCCATTATACAGGTCCGTACGCGTTTTCAAACAATGCACACCAAATATCCAAAAAAACACGGCCAGCAATAAAACAATGAGTACGACCACCCTCCGTCGGCTCAAGCAGGCCCCTAAAGCAAGCATGCTCACTGCAAAGGCAAGCCATGCGCCGCGGGAAGATGTCAGGCCAAGAACAATGATCAAAAGTAAAAATAATACCGAGATCACGCCCCTTGCTGTCCATCTTCGAGAGTTGATGGCTAATGCCAACACCATAGGTAAAACCGTCACCAGAAAGGTCCCCAGATCATTGGGATGGTTCAATGCCCCCGACACCCTGCCTAAAATCAACGGTTTATGGTGGACAATGCTATGGCCCCACGTGTATTGGACCATGGCATCGACAGCGACAACAAAAAAAGTCAGCAACAACATAGCCAGGACGCTGTATAAACGCTTACGGCTGTCAATAACCTGTGTGACCAAATACATTAAGAAAATCTGCTGCAAAAACCTTGTAAAAAACTTCTTTATGCTCAAGGCGGGATAATGGCTAAATGGTATCGTCAAGACGATCAATAAACCAATGGCTATCAATGGCCAGACCATACTGCCAGGAGAAAAATCAAAACCTTGGGAACGATCCCGGCGCGAGGGCGTTTTGCATAACAAAAAAAACTTGAACGCCCAAGCTATCGACATGATGGCCTGGCAAACTGCGATCAGCGCATAAGAAAACGGCAAAAAGAATATCATCGCAAGCAAACTGCCGTACATCGATCTATCGCAAATGATCAGGGATCTATTCACAAAGATTTTTCCAAAGCCGCCACGACCGCTTCGATCTGCTCTTTGGCCATATGTGGGAACATAGGCAGGCTCATGACCTGGGAAGCCACCTTCTCAGCGACAGGAAAATCCCCTTTTTGGTGGCCTAAATCAGCATACGCCTCCTGCAGGTGCAAGCCAATCGGGTAATGGATGAGCACGCCGACACCCTGGGCTTTCATGGCCTCAACGACTTTATCACGGTTGGGCACAAGGATGGCGTAAGTTTGAAACACATGCGTGCGGTCTTCCTTGGTAATGGGAGTGACCACATTTTTCAAATGTTTCAAAAGCTGCCCATAGGTAGCGGCGTTTTTGGCGCGCATTTCATTCCATTGGTCTAAATGTTTTAATTTGGCATTAAGGACCACGGCCTGGAGCGTATCTAAACGGGAATTGGTCCCCTTGATCTTGTGTTCATAACGGCCTTGGCGGCCGTAATCGCGCAGCATCAGGGCTTTTTCATAAATATCTTTATTATCGGTCACGATCATTCCCGCGTCCCCGCAGGCGCCCAAACTCTTGGTCGGATAAAAAGAAAAACAAGCCACATCGCCCATGGAGCCCACACGCTTACCCTTATAACGCGAACCATGCGCCTGGGCCGCATCCTCAACGACCTTGATCCCGTGTTTTCGGGAGATCGCATTAATTTCATCCATATTGGCCGGCTGACCGTAAATGTGTACCGGGATAACGGCTTTTGTCTTCCCGGTGATCGCCGCCTGGAAAGATTTGGGGTCGATGTTATAGGTGTCCGGCTCAATATCCACAAAAACCGGTTTAGCGCGGCAAAAAGAAACGCACAGGGCCGTGGCAATGAAGGTGTGTGTCGGCACAATGACCTCATCACCTTCCTGGATGCCTAAAGCCATCAGGGCCAGGTGGAGCGCGTCGGTGCCTGAATTAACACCCACCCCGTATTGGACCTCACAATATTTAGAAAAAGCCGCCTCAAAAATATGGGCTTGTTCACCTAAAATGTAATCGCCCTTTTCCAATACTTTCTTAAAACCTGAATCTACCTCATCCCGGATCAGGCGGTTTTGTTCTTTAAAATCAATAAAAGGAATGCTCATAAAATGTTTTGGACCTTTCTATAAACTTCTTCCACTGATAGTTCACCCAAACAGCTGATATGACTGCAATTGGCCATACGAAAACGCCGGTAACAGGGCTGACAGGGCAGGCCCTTTTGCACCACGGTATGCCCGCTCGAGGGATACGGCCCGTACACCTGCGGGTCTACAGGACCAAAGATGGAAACTGTCCTGGTCCCCACTGCCTCGGCCACATGCAAGGGGCCTCCGTCGTTGACGATGACCCCCTGGCAGCGCATCAACAAAGCAGCTAATCCTAAAAGCGTGGTTTCTCCAACGGCGAAATGTAAAGGAAAATGGGCCAGGCTGAGAACTTCGCGGCACAACTCCTCTTCTTTTGAATCTCCCATCAGTATAATGGCAGCGTCGAAATTTTCAACGATTTTATCTATTAAATCAGCGTATTTAGGCGCTGCCCATCGCTTATTACCGGCGGCCTTGCCCCAGCTGGCTCCTCCACCGGGTAAGACCGCTATCAAAGGCTTGGTAAGATCGACCTTGTGGCCCTTAAGCCACCTTTGGGCCCATTGGATATCTTCGGCAGGGACGTGCAATTGCATCTGTTTAGCCTTGACCGGTATACCCATCAAACGCAATAAATCCAAATAATATTCAACGATGTGTTTTTCCTCGAATCCTGATAAGGTAATACGGTCGGTCAAAAACCGCCCGCGCTTGCGATAGTCAAACCCCACCCGCTTTTTGATGCCGCAGGCAGCTGATAGGAATCCAAAGGAACTGTTGAGAGAAAAATCAAAGACCATATCAAATTTTTGTTCTTTGATGGTGTTAAACAACTCAAAATATTTTGGATAATTCCCCACAAATTCATCGCGCTCATAGACAAAAACCCGGGCAATATCGGAATTAAACTTCAAAAAATCCCCCGTGCGGCGATTGGCCAAATACGCAATAGACGCCTGGGGGTAGGCCATGCGCAAATTGTTGATAACGGGTGTCGTAAATAAAACATCGCCAACACCGTAAGGATTAATGATCAGGATCTTCAAATGATCCTCTCTTTTACGCGCCGTCCGGTCTTAAAACGCAGGCGAAGCCAAAAAAAAGGGTTCCACCATAATTGACGCCGGATACTATCAAAATCTTCACGGCTTAATTGATGTTCCGCTATTATTTTCTTCATGACCGCCGGATGAGTGCCCCAATAAGACGGGAAACGGTCCAGGTACCCATAGCCTCCTGCAAACAAATTATTCTTATTATTATCCATAAAACCCATAGCTGACGCATTATCACAACGCAACTGCATCTCAATATTGGAATTGACCCAACCATAATGATAGAGATGACAAAAAGTCAGGCGTGCCCTCAGAGGTTTACCGTCGACACGCCGGAAGCAATACGCGTCACCGCAGGATTCGACCTGTTTATTATTGCGGATGATCCTGTCCTGTTTTTGATACCAGCCAAAATCAATGCGGTAGCGCCAAAAAGAACCATAAAAATGAAACCACCAGAAACGCAAGGCATCGACATCCTTTTGGTCCAGATAATGACGCATCCAGAATTTCAATTTATATAAATCCGCTTCATGAATGACCTCATCACTTTGTAAATAAAACGCCCAGTCCCCCTTACATTCCTTTAAAGCCAAATTTGTCTGCTGGGACAAGACTTCTGATCCCTGGCCCATGTCCCATTGGGTCTGAATAATACGGATCTTGGGGCTGTCAATGGAGCGTATCAATTCCAGCGTGCCGTCCTCACTGTCCCCTACGTTGACAATAAACTCATCGCAAATGGGCAGGATCGAGCGTATGGAGGCCACGACCGGATAATTGAATTTGACCGCATTGCGGACAATGGTAAAACCGCTGATTTTCATATTTTAATGTGCCCGCCTATAGATGAAATAAGTCGGCGTTTGCCCTTCCATCACATAATGATTATACAAGAATTGCATCAAACGTTCATGCTTAATACGGTTGGCAGGTACCAAAAAATAAGATGTGTCGAAATAAAAATGTTTCATCTTGGCAACGATGGCGTACCTGGGAGGATTGCTCTCAAGCGTCGCTATATAATCATCAAACCAGCCTTCATCCATCCAGGATAATGTGGCTACGGGAAACCGGCCAACCCATGGCCTTTGCAATATAAAATTCAAGCTGCCCAGTTCCGGATACATCCACACCGCCTCATGCATCGGGACATGTTCATCGACGAAAGCTTTTAATTGCTCTAAATCTTTCGCCTGCCAGACGGGGATAATCATATGCCCGATACGCGGCAGATCGATAGAAGTGACAGGAGATCCATTGATCAATGCCCTTTGTCCCCCATCCTTACCTGAGATCAGTTGACACGCCCAGGAAGTTTTGTAAAATCTTGTTTTAAATCGACCGACACTATATATCACTGACGATATGACCACCGCAGCTAACAGTACTACCCCTAACCATTTGAATTTGGCAAACCTTTCTTGTGCCCATGCCATAAACTGCCCCAGCATAAAGAATAAAACGATCTTTTCCGGCTGCAAAGACATCTCATACCCCATGAACGATATTTTACGAAAGCTCGTCAAAAATGAAATCAAGCCATACACCGCGACCGCCAAAGCAGCCTGTTCTAAAGCAGTAATTTTCTTGTGTAACATACGCCAAAAATATAAAGAGAAGAAGAACATATAGCAATACATCGGCGTCATTTGATAAAAGCTCTTGTCTAATGGGAAAAATATGGCATGCAAAAACATAGGAATAGTATTCGGCACTCTATCCAACTGCAAAAAGGTCTTTTGCATATTCGTCACAACAACCCACTGGGCATGCAAGTAAGGCCATAAAGCATTCTGGCTTAACATATAAATGCCATAAGGCAA
>JABDFL010000051.1 GCA_013286575.1 Candidatus Omnitrophota bacterium | reverse complement strand
CTCTTCTAAACCCTGATCCTTGCGCTTATCTGTCGACACATTCCTTTGCAGGAACTCTTCATAAGAAAGGGTTTGTATATCGAGCAAACTAGGCAACTCGAAATTGTCCCGGAACTTACTAAAATCTTTGATTTTTAGCTTTTCCATAAGGTCCTTTTAGGTTAGAAAATAAAAGCAAGACGAGGCAATCCCGTTAAAGGGATTACCACGCCTTAAAAGCTTCGGGTCGAAGTAGAATTACTTGAGTTCAACTTTTCCCCCGGCAGCTTCGATCTTCTTCTTGAGATCTTCAGCTTCAGCCTTGGGAACGGCTTCCTTGATGGTTTTAGGAGCTGATTCGACCAGTGTCTTGGCTTCAGCTAACCCTAAATTAGTCACCGCGCGCACTTCCTTGATAACACCGATCTTTTTGGCAGGATCAACTTCCTTTAAAATGACATCAAAGGATGTTTTTTCCTCGACAGGTGCGGCAGCGGCGGCAGCGCCACCACCGGCGGCAGCAGCCACAGGAGCTGCGGCGGAAATGCCTAAACGGCTTTCCATGGCCTTGACTAACTCGGCTAATTCCAGGACAGTCAAACCAGTGACTTCCTTGTAAATCCCCTCTAATTTGGGGGCTAATTCTTTAACGGCTGTGTCGGACATCTTGTTACCCTCCCTTTTCACTCTTCTGTTTTAAAATTGAAATCAAATCCCTTGTTTTACCGTTTAACGCTCCGGCAAAACGGCTTATGGGTGCTGCCATCGTGCCTAACAATTTTGCCAAAAGTACTTCGCGCGACGGCAAATCGGAAAGCGTCTTGACTTCCGCTTCCGTCAAGAAAGCCCCGTCCAGCACACCGCCGCGGACTACAAAACCTTCATAAGCTTTGGAAAAATTAACCAAAACTTTGGAAACTTCAGACGCATCCGCATTACTTAAGATCAACGCCATCTGGCCTTCAATCGTCCCTGCTAAATCTTCGCATTTGGCCTCTTTAAGGGCGATGCGCGCCACTGATGTTTTGGAAACCAGGACTTCAGCTTTTTTACGCTTTAAATCCTTGCGTAACGTATTCATTTTGGCGGAAGAAATACCGCGATATGAAACCACAAAGGTGCTGGATTTCTTTGCCACACCTTCTTTAACAGAAGTCGCCATCCGTTGACGATAGAGTGTTCCGACCTTCATCATAGCGCCACCTTTACGCCCGGTCCCATCGTTGTTGCCATGGCCAGGCTTTTAATTAAATTACCTTTGACCGCCGATGGTTTGGCGTGATTGACCGCTTCAATGACATACTGGGCGTTTTCTATTAGCTTATTTTCAGTGAAAGAACGTTTGCCGATGCCTAAATGGATGCCACCCTGCTTGTCAGACTTAAACTCAACACGGCCGGCTTTGACTTCCTTAATAGCACGCTCCACATCAGCCGTGACAGTACCGGCCTTGGGTGTGGGCATAAGACCGCGAGGACCAAGCACCTTGCCCAACTTGCTTAAGTCGCGCATCATATCCGGACTTGCCACCACCACGTCAAAATCCATAAATCCGCCCATGACTTTTTCTATAAGATCATTGTCTCCGACGTAATCCGCGCCTGCAGCCTGGGCCTTGGCAGCGGCATCTCCCTTGCAGAAAGCAGCCACGCGCACTTTTTTACCAATGCCGTGCGGAAGAACGACGGTGCCGCGGACACCCTGGTCTGAAGCCTTCAAATCAAGGTTGAGATTAAAATGCAGTTCAACGGTTTCATCAAACTTTACTTTGGGGGCCTTGGCCAGACGATTGACCGCTTCCTGTAATGACAGAGGGTTTTCGATGGTACCAATGGCCTTATGTGCATCTTTCATTCTTTTGCTTAAATGAGACATATGATTATCCTTTAACCTCTATGCCCATGGAACGGGCTGTACCGGTGATCGTGGTGATCGCCTCATTCATGTCGATGGTATTTAAATCATCCATTTTCATTTTGGCGATTTCCTCGACCTGCTTGACTGTCAAAGAGCCGATGACTTCCTTGCCGGCGGTGCCGGAAGCTTTCGCCAATTTAGCGCTCTTTTTGATCAAGGCCGACGTCGGGGGTGTTTTGATGATAAAATCAAATGACTTGTCCTTATAAACCGTAATGACAACCGGTAAAGGCAAAGGATCTTTGCCTTTGGTTTTGTCATTGAAGGACTTGCAAAACATCATGATGTTAACGCCATGCTGGCCTAACGCAGGGCCAACCGGAGGTGCCGGATTTGCCTGGCCCGCAGGGACGTACAATTTAATTTGTGCGACAGCTTCTTTTGCCATATTATATTAACTCTCTGATAGGTTTACCGCGTAAGCGGGTTGCTTATTCGTTATGTTTGTTTATATTTTCTCTACTTGCCAATACTCCAACTCGACAAGGGTAGAACGCCCGAAAATTGACACACTTACCTTTAATTTTCCGCGATCCGGATAAACTTCCATCACCGAACCGTTGAAATTTGCGAAAGGGCCCTGCCCGATGCGAATCGCCTCGCCGACCTCGAAGACAATCTTCGGGGAAGGTTTGGACTCAGTTTCCTGCGTACGCTTCAAGATATTGTCCACTTCAATATCAGTCAGGGGTTGAGGCTGTCTCCCCGGCCCGATAAATCCGGTAATACCCGGTGTGGTCTTGACCAAATACCAGCTTTCCTTGGTCATGTCCATCTTGATCAAAAGGTACCCGGGAAAAAATTTACGGGCAGTGATCCGCTTTTTTCCCCCGCGCACTTCGGAAACCTGCTCTGTCGGGACAACAACTTCTTCAACAAATTTCTTTAATTCAGTGGTGGCGATGCGGCTTTCGAGGCCTGCCCTCGCGCGCTCTTCAGCGCCTGTTTGCGTGTGAACAACATACCATTTCATCATTATCTGATAATTACCGCGACACCTTTAGAAAAAGCGAAGTCGATAACCCCCACAAATATGCCCAATAAAAAAGAACTAAAAATAACGATCAGCGTCGAATCCACCAGCTCCATGCGGGTGGTCCAGGAGACTTTTTTCATCTCCGCTAAAACTTCACCGATAAATTTTTGGACCTTAGCAATCATTCTTCTGACTCCAACATACGACCCTGCCTAATATCAAAGCAGGCCTGGCAGGAGTCGAACCTGCAACGCACGGTTTTGGAGACCGTCGCTCTACCAATTGGAGCTACAGGCCTAAGTCGTTACAGGTTTTAAAAAGTTACTTCTTTGTCTCTTTGTGTGGTGTTCGTTTACGACAAAAAGCACAAAATTTCTTCAATTCCAGGCGTTCTGGACTTTGTTTTTTATCTTTGGTGCTGTTGTAATTGATACGGCTGCACTCAGTGCATTGAAAATGAATTGTCTCGCGCATATTTATTCCTGATTCTTGCGCTCCCCCGATTGCTGGCCAAACGCCCTACTCAACGGAGTCACAGAAGATTTTGATTTTTAAGAAGCCCCCGAGCGGTTTTGAACCGCTGACCTCGTCCTTACCAAGGACGTGCTCTACCAACTGAGCTACAGGGGCGCAACGTATCTGGCCGCCTGCAGCAATTTGCCGCTATTCAGGCAAAATAATGAACCTGAAGTATATCTGCAGACAAAAACGTTGTCAAGGATATTCTTTCAATTGTCATTCCCGAACGCTTTTGTCGGGAATCCATTTACACCAATTTTAAAAAACGCCGCTTTCCGATTTTCAAAACACCGGGTAGCAAGGGCCAATTCTCGTCGTTAACCGCAATACCTTCATGCGTTACGGCTTTTTCCTTGATAAGCCGCCTAGCCTCATTTTTAGAAGCTGCCATGTTCGTAAGTACCAAAATATCAAGGAGTTTCTGCCCTGATTCAATTTTAAATTCAGGGATATTTTCAGGAATTTGATGCTGGCTAAACGTATTTTCAAAATGCGCGCGTGCCATGGCGCCCTCACTTGCAGGATGAAACATATCCACAATCATTTGCGCCAACTGTAATTTAGCTTCCTTAGGGTGCATCTTTTTAACGTCATCTAAATTAACTTCAGTGAGGATTTCATAATAGCGAAACATCAACTCATCGCTAATGGACATCACCTTGCCGAAAATCTCATTGGGTTCATCATTAATACCGATGGTATTGCCTAAAGACTTGCTCATTTTATTAACGCCGTCCGTGCCTTCCAGCAAAGGTGTCATCAAAACGACCTGGGGCTTTTGACCATAGGCCTCCTGTAATTGCCTGCCCATGAGCAAATTAAATTTCTGGTCATTGCCCCCTAATTCCACGTCAGCCTTAAGATGCACGGAATCATAACCTTGCAAAAGGGGATATATAAATTCCAGCAAACTGATCTCTTTGCCGGATTCAAAACGTTTTTTAAAGTCCGAGCGGGCCAGCATCTGGGCCACCGTCGAGTGGGCGGATAATTCCAGCAAATCCTGAGGGGTCAATTTATTAAGCCAATGGCTGTTAAAAACGATATGTGTTTTTTGGGGATCAAGGATTTTAAAGACCTGGGCCTTGTAGGTGGCGGCATTCTTTTCAATATCCGCCATCGACATTTTCTTGCGCAGTTCATTGCGGCCGGTGGGATCACCTACTTGGGCGGTAAAATCACCTATAAGAAAAACCACCTTGTGCCCCAAATCCTGAAACTGCTTCATCTTGCGCAATAAAACCGTATGGCCTAAATGAATGTCTGGGGCTGTTGGATCAAAACCTGCCTTAATAACCAAAGGCCGGCCTTCTTTCAATTTAGCCTCGAGATCAGCCAAACTTATGATCTCGGTTGTGCCGCGGGCAAGCTTTTTGAGGGAATCATGGGGTGTCATATTGAAAGGAAAAAATAGGGACGTCTACCATTTATTAAATGGTAGACGTCCCTATTTTCTTATAATCTTGCGCTGACGCCGATTTTCATGCCTTCGACATCAACTTTAATGATCTTCACTTGAAGCTTGTCCCCGGCTTTAAGCGCTGCAGCCTGGGTTTTATCGATTTCCGAAGAATAAACCAATGCTTCGATATCATCTTCCAATTTCACAAATACCCCGAAATTGGAATTCATGATCACCACTGAATCAACAACAGACCCAACGGCAAATTTATCGGCAATGGCACTCCAAGGATTGGCTTGTAACTGCTTGAGGCCTAAGGTGATCTTACGGCCTTCAGCATCCACGGCCAGGACCTGGACTTGGACTTCCTGCCCTTTTTGAACGACTTCCTGGGGATGATTGATTTTCTTGGTCCAGGACATGTCAGAAACATGGATCATGCCTTCCAATCCATTGTCCAATTCCACAAAAGCACCGTAATCGGTAAACCCGCGGACAATGCCTTTGGTGACGGCACCGACGGTGAATTTAGCCGCGGCCGAGCTCCATGGATTTTCTTCCAATTGCTTCATGCTCAAAGAAATGCGCTTGGCATCCTTGTCTACATTGATCACCTGGACTTCAATGACATCCCCTAATTTAAACATTTCCTGGGGATTGACCATCTTTTTCTGCCAAGTGATTTCTGAGGAATGCAAAAGCCCTTCAATGCCTTTGTCAATCTCGACAAAAACACCATAAGGCATAATATTTACGATCTTACCTTTAATACGGGCACCCGGAGGGAATTTAGCAACAGATTCATCCCAGGGATTGGAGGTAATTTGTTTCAAACCTAAAGAAACCTTGGAGTTGGCCTGATCAAAATCCAGGATCAGGACTTCAAGCTTCTGTCCGACGGCAACAATCTCGGAAGGATGATTAATGCGGCTCCAGCTCATATCGGTGATATGCAAAAGCCCATCAACTCCGCCTAAATCGATAAAGGCACCGAAATCAGTAATGCCTTTAACACTGCCGCGGCGCTTCTGGCCTTTTTTAAGTTCAGCCCAGAGCTTTTCGCGCACTTCTTCCCGTTCCTTTTGCACCATTTCACGGCGGGAAAGGATCAGGTTACGGCGCTGTTTGTTCATCTTGGCCACCACAAATTTATAATTGTGGGTGGTGATGTCATGGTTGGACAGGCCTTTGAAAGCGGACAAAGACATCGGCAAGAATGCCTCGATGCCAAAAACATCGACGATATAACCACCCTTGACCGCACGCATGACACGGCCTTCAAGGATGTCGCCTTCATTAATATCATCAGAAAGCTTCTGCCAGCCTTTCAATCTCTCAGCCTTGGCAAAGGAGAGGATCAAACGCCCATGGTCATCCTCGATGTTCTCGATTAAGACCTCAATGGACTGGCCGATAGCAAGCTCGGCGGGGTTACGGAATTCCTCAATAGGAACGAACCCTTCAGACTTAAAACCAATGTCAACGATGACCTCTTTGGCGGTAATCGCAGCAATGGTCCCTTTTGAAACTTCGCCTTCCTTAATATCCTTTAAGGTACTGGCGTACAACTCTTCCATCAATGACTTTTCTTCTACACTCAT
>JABDFL010000050.1 GCA_013286575.1 Candidatus Omnitrophota bacterium | reverse complement strand
AAGAAATCATCCTTTGCGGCAACGTGAAAATCGGGGTCACGCATGGCCACATCGGAGACATGCGTGAAGCATTAAAAAATGCACAGGCCCTCTTTAAAGATGATAAAATGGATGTGGTGATATTCGGGCATTCGCACCACGCGTTGAGCCAGCAGATCGGCGCAACATTATATTTTAATCCCGGCAGCCCCAATGATGTGATCAAGGCCAAATTTTTTTCCTATGGCCTTATCAGCATTGAGGGCGGAAAAATAAAAGCGGAGATAATTAAAATTTGACCACCACATAACCGGGTTATGAGTTTCTCATAACCCGGTTATGAGAAGGTAATTATGGAACGACTCTGGGCGCCGTGGCGTGCGGCATATGTTAACAAACTTGCGATCAAGAAAAAGTCCTGTGTTTTTTGCGATATCTGTAAAGCCCATAAAGATAAACAGCACCTGATTTTTATCCGTAAGCCTTATGCCTTTGCGGTGTTGAATCTTTATCCATACAGCAACGGGCACTGTTTAGTCGTGCCTAACCGTCACGTCAGCGATATCAGCAAATTGACCACAGAAGAGTACGCGCAGTTGATGGGGCTTTTAATAGAAGCCAAAGGCCTTTTGCAAAAAGTATTTAAGCCGCATGGTTTTAATGTAGGGATCAATTTAGGCCGTGTGGCCGGGGCGGGCATTCCCGGGCATGTGCATGTCCACCTCGTGCCCCGTTGGAAAGGGGACCATAATTTTATGTCGGTGACAGCTTCCACCAAGGTGATCTCTCAATCTTTAGCAGTCCTATATAAGAAATTAGATGATGCAAACAAGAAAAGATATCGAGGCGCTCGAAAGTAAGGTCCTCGCTCCTTATGCGATGAAGTCCCGGGATGCCGGGCCCCGTCAGTATGATGAGCCCCAGCATGAATGGCGGACGTGCTATCAGCGTGACCGCGACCGCATCGTGCATTCCGAGGCCTTCCGTAAGCTGGAGTACAAGACCCAGGTGTTCGTCATTTTCGAGGGCGATTATTACCGCACCCGGCTGACCCATACCATTGAAGTCGCCCAGCTCGCCCGCACCCTGGGTCGTAACCTGCGCTTGAACGAAGATTTGATCGAAGCCATTGCCCTGGCCCACGACCTGGGCCATCCGCCTTTCGGCCACGCCGGAGAAGAAGCGCTTAACAGCATTGTCCGCGAGGTCAAGATCCAGTTCAACCATAATTTCCGCAGTTATGAGATCGTCGCTAAATTAGAGAAAAAATACCCCCACTTTGACGGGCTCAACCTGACCCGTGAGGTGCTGGTGGGCATTCTTAAACACCAGACGGTCTTTGACATGCCGGGGGCAGACATCCCCAAGCAGTACCGTGACGAGGGCCCCACCCTGGAGGCCCAGATCGTCGACATCGCGGATTCCCTGGCATACCTGAACCATGATGTGGATGACGGCCTTACCTCGGGATGTATTGTCGAGGAAGATTTGATGGACAGCACGCTTTGGCAGAAGGCGGTGGGAAAGATCGGCGGGCAGGGGGACCCGCATAACCGCGACATGTTCCGTTATCAGGTGGTCAAAGAACTGATCGACTGCCAGGTCAAAGACCTTTTGAAAGCGACGTACGAGAGGCTCGCGGCCCTTAAATTTAAATCAGCGCAGGATGTGAAGTCGCGTAAAGATTATGTGGTGGGGTTCAGCCGCGCCATGCACCAGGAGCGCGAATTTTTACAGGAGCTGCTCAACGAAAAACTTTACCATCACTGGCGGGTGGAGCGCATGACCGCCAAGGCCCGGCGCATCATCCGTGATTTGTTTGATGTTTATTTAAAGAACCCCAAACAATTGCCGTATTCTGTTTACGCGCGGGACAAGAAATTTTCAACAGCGCAAAAATA
Organism: Candidatus Omnitrophota bacterium; assembly: GCA_013286575.1. Taxonomy (GTDB): domain Bacteria; phylum Omnitrophota; class Gorgyraeia; order Zapsychrales; family Fredricksoniimonadaceae; genus JABDGZ01. The sequence continues at coordinate 4,625 of JABDFL010000050.1, read as the reverse complement.
TGCTATTATTTGCAATTACATTGCTTCCATGACAGACCGTTTTGCGCTCGATGAGCATAAACGGCTTTTTGATCCGTACCAGAAAGTGTAACAGCCATGCTCCGTCATCCTATTTCTTCCAGCAAACGCTATCATTTGGTGCTCTCGGCGGTGCATATGGTTTACCGCCTGGTCAATTCCACGTATACGGTCAAAGAACTGACCCTGCGCCTGACCCGTTTGCTTTGCCAGTTTATCAGGGCGTCGTCGGCGAGCGTTTATCTGGTGCATCCGGTCAAAAAGAACGTGATCATCTGTGCCAGTTTTGACAACCAGATCAATATTTGGCGGGACACGCCCAAGGAATTGAAGGATGTGGGGGAAGATGTTTTGGCGGTCAGCCGGGGGGCTTCGGTTTTAAAAGAAGACTGCATCGGCCTTCCGTTGATCGCCGATGATTATCTGGGCGCCATTTTTGTCCGCCGGTCGGCGGCTGCAGAGGGGCCTTTCAATGATTTTGATTACGAGATGCTTTCGGTTTTTGCCGAGCAGGTGGTCACGGCCCTGAAAAATTTGCAACTGCATCAGGAGCACGAAAAGATCATCCTGGGTTCCATTGCCTCTTTCGGCAATCTGCTTAAGAAACAATCCTATTCGCGCCTGACCCACCCGCCGGTGTATATGGAGATCGTTAAGATGATCGCCGTTTATTTGAAGGTCAACAGCGACGGGGTTAAGCAGCTGGAATACGCCAGCATGCTGCATGATATCGGCATCATCGACGTGCCTTATGATATTTTGTCCAAGCGCGGAAAATTGACCGCGCAGGAATTAGAACTCATCCGCCGGCACACCGCGCAGAGTGTCGCCCTGATTTCCCCCGTCGCATACCTTAAGCCCGTGCTGCCGATCATTCTGCACCATCATGAAAAATACGACGGGAGCGGTTACCCGTCGGGGCTTAAAAAAGAACAGATCCCCTTAGGCGCCCGCATCATCGCAGGCGTTGATGCTTTTGAAGCGATGGTGCAGGGCAGGCCGTACCGCTCGTCGCTGTCGGTCGATGGCGCCCTGGATGAACTGGTCAAACACAGCGGTTCACAGTTTGACCCCAAGGTTGTCAACGCTTTTGTCAGTTTGTCCTCCCAAAAAAAATTCAGAAAACTCTTGTCTTTGCTGAAGAGCTAGAATTATAATGGCTTACGTCTTAAAGGCGGGGGAAGTCTTTAACTAATAACCTTATTATTTTATTGGATTTATAAAAATGAATATTAACTACAAGCAGCCCCAGTTTGAATTATTTCCCGCCAATTCAGCAACTTTAGAAGATATTAACAAACCTAAATTCCTTTTGGCCCATTTGACCCTCTCTATAGAAAGTCTTGTCATTTTAGCGATTTTGGGTATAATGATCTCGCTTTTTTCATTCTCTTTGGGGGTGGAACGCGGCAAGCATATAGCGGCCCAGGCATTGGATGAGCGGGTTTCCGCGGCCTGGAATGTGGGTGCCCGGACCATGGCGCCTGTTGCTGCTGTGGCAGCAGCTGTTCCTCAGGTGATGACGTCCCTGCCGAGACCAATGTTAAACAATGGTTTTGCAACAGGGGCGCGTTACACGCTCCAGCTGGCCACCTATGGGAATGAAGAGTATGCCAGGGCTGATGCACTGCTCCTTAGGGCAAAAAATTTTCAACCATTTTTAATCAAAAACGGTAAGTACTGGTTGTTATGCGTCGGTAGTTATAATAATAAAGAAAGCGCATCAGCGCTTTCAAGAAAATTACCCGGCCAGTACCGTTTAAGTCAAGTAAGGAGATTTTGATGTCATTACATTCTTCATTAAAAATTGACAGGGCCAGCGTTACGCAAAGGACTGTACAGACGCGCATTGAGCGTATCAAAGAGCTGATGAAAAAAGGCCTTTGGAAAGAAGAGGCCGGTGTTATTGGTTTGCCTAAGACCAAGATCGTTCGCATCAAGGCCAAGAAGAAGGTCAAGGCCGAAGAAGGTGCTGCTCCCGACGCAGCCGCGGGTGCTGCTGCTGGTAAGCCTGCAGAAGGCGCCAAAGCTGCCGCCAAACCGGCCGCAGGCGCTGCTAAAAAGTGATTTCGGCGAAACGCCGAAATCATCCCGAGCCTGCTAGCGAGGGATCTCATTCCAATGTTGAATAAAATCTTCACGATTTGCTCATCGGTATTCCTGGTATTCATGTTTATTGTACCGGGATTTGCCGATGAGCATTTTCCTTTTCTGGCGCAGGTTATCAAAGAATCCGTCAATGTCCGTGCGGGCCCCAATACCAATTTTGAAAAGATCGATAAATTAAACAAAGGCGCCCAGGTGGTGGTTTTAGGCCGGAGTTACGAATGGTATAAGGTGCAGCCTTTAGCGACGACCAAGGCCTATATCCGTTCCGACTATCTGAACATCACCAAAGGCCGGGACATCGCTGTTGTCCTGGGGGACAATGTTAATGTGCGCGCGTCGGCAAATAGTGATGCGGCCTCTTTGGGAGAAATTAAAAAAGGGACCCTGGTCAAGGTTTTAGGGCAGGAGAATGGCTGGAGCCGTCTTGGGCCTGTTGCGGGGACAGTGGCCTGGATCGATCAGGATTTTTTGCAGGAAGTATCACTGGATGTTCCTGACTCTTTATTGATCCAGGAGCTCAAAATGCCGCCGCCAGCCCCGCCTGCACCTGCCCCTGCTGCAGCCGCGGCCCCGGCACCGTCGCCGGCAGCGCCTGTAGGGGTCAGCCCGTGGGTTTCCATGCGCGGGACAGTGGAAGCCCTGGTCACCCCTTTAACGGGGGTTCATTATGAAATAGTGATGGATGATAAATCCGTTTTCCTGCTGCAGGACATGCCGCAGCTGTCTTTTTTTTGTAATACGGTCGTCGATGTAGAAGGGGCTCTCGTCCCGGATCCGCAGAAAAAATTCATGTACCCGCTTTTCCATATCAATAAAATAGTCCTGGTCCTCTGATATGTTAGATGTTGTTTTGTTTATAGTTATTGTCCTTACTCCTGCCATTGTCTTGCATGAGCTTGCCCATGGCTTAAGCGCGTATTGGTTAGGAGATCCGACGGCCAAAAACCAGGGACGCCTCACCTTAAATCCCATCAGGCATATCGACCCTGTAGGCAGCCTGCTTGTTCCCGGCGTTCTTTTTTTGGCGCATTATTTCGGCCTGACAAGATCATTGATGCTTTTTGGGTGGGCCAAACCCGTGCCGGTCAATTTCAGGAATCTCCGTCCGCAGCGGCTGGGGATGACCCTCGTTGCTATTGCAGGGCCTTTGACCAATATTGCTTTGGCTTTTATTTTTTCCAGGCTTTATATATGGCCGGCCTTGTCCCCATATTCTCAAACCTGTGCGTGGGGCGTGATGCTTAATTTGACCCTGGCTGTTTTTAACATGATGCCCATACCGCCGCTGGATGGCTCCAGGGTCATTAGCAGTATTTTACCCACAAAGTTGGCATATTATTACAGCCGTCTGGAACCTTTTGGTATAATCATATTGATCGTGCTTTTGAATCTTGGTTTGTTCGGGTTTCTGTCTCCTTTGATCGAGCAGGTGGGCAATTGGATCGGAGTGCAAATATGATTTCTAAAATTGCGGTCAATTTAAAAAATAATCCCTACGCCATTGTTATTGGTCACGGCATTTTAAGTAAGTTTCCCCAATCAATCAAAGGTTTGGATTTGGGGAAAGATGCGCTGATCATTTCACATCCTGCCATCGAGCGCCTGTATGGGCCCCAATTATCCGCTGCCCTTAAAAAAGCAGGGTATACGGTCAAAATTTTAAATGTGCCCGAGGGGGAAAAGAGTAAAAGTGCCGCCTGTGCGATGCGTTTGCTTAAACAAATCAGTGCTTACGATGTGAATAAAAAAATATTTATCATCGCTTTAGGCGGCGGGGTGGTCGGTGATTTGGCCGGGTTTGTGGCGGCCATTTATAAACGCGGGGTGCCCTATGTCCAGGTGCCGACAACGCTGTTGGCCCAGATCGACTCTTCCATCGGAGGTAAAACCGCGATTGATTTGGAAACCGGCAAGAATTTGGTCGGTGCATTTTATCAGCCCCGCCTGGTATTGGCAGATACCAAGTTGCTCAAAACTTTGAGCCAACGGCAGATCCGCAACGGTTTGGCTGAAGCGATCAAATACGGCATCATTGGCGATCCCAAGCTTTTCGCCTATATCGAAGCCAATCATAAGAATTTCTTTTCCCCTTCTTGTCATTCCCGCGAAAGCGGGAATCTGAATTTCATTGTCCGCCGCTGTGCCGGCATTAAAGCCAGGATCGTTTCAGAAGATGAAAAAGAAACCAAGGGGCTGCGCACGGTCCTTAACTTCGGGCATACCGTGGGCCACGCCGTAGAGGCCGCCGCCCAATATGACCAGTATCATCATGGGGAATCCGTGGGGCTGGGCATGCGCGTGGCCGCCCGTATTTCCGTCAGCATGGGCCTTTTACCAGCTGCCCAGGAACTGCGCATCAATCAATTGATCACCAGTGTCGGCCTGCCGGAAAAGATCAAAGGGGTGCGTTTAGCCAAAATCCTGGAATTGATGAAACACGACAAGAAATTTACCGCAGGGCACAACCGTTTCGTGCTGGCCCGGAAAATCGGCCAAGT
>JABDFL010000049.1 GCA_013286575.1 Candidatus Omnitrophota bacterium | reverse complement strand
ATCAAGGCAATGAATTGATTTATTTATATGAAGTTAATCCGAATCAAGAAGGGTTTAGATGGGCGCCAGTAATGGCACTAATTCGACAGGATTTAGAACCAACATTGACTTTTATGTGGAAAAAGCCGGATTTTGAAACATATTTAGGCAAGATTTGGGCAAAATTGGTTGAAAATATGGACGAGGCAATGACAACTAATCATGCGGCGATGAAAGGCGGTATCGACCTAAACTCCGCTAACCTTACCATGACCATCAAGCGTGATGGCAACGGAATACCCATTATAAGCCAGCAGGACCTTGCCCAATTTAGCAGTATTGAAGGTTTAGACCCCGTTATTATTTCCATCAAACCCGCTAGCCAAACACCCGTTTTTGCTGATCTTGTAGACCATTCTTAAAACAGATTCTCATCACATTCCGCTATCGGTCCCACCGCATAAATTTAATCCTATTTTCATTTTTGCTTAATCTAAAATAATTATCATAGTGTTTAGAAAATAACCGTAGGTGTATTGGGGGAGGTGAAAATGATTAAATTATACGGGACGGGAGTTTCTTTTAATGTCAACAAAGTGCGTTTCTGCCTTAATTACCTTAACCTTGAATATGATTGGGTGCCAATCAACCCTATGCAAGGTGAAAATCAAACTACTGAATTTTTGAATATTTCTCCTACAGGTAAAATCCCTTGCATTGAAATAGATGGGTTTAAATTATTTGAAAGCAATGCCATCAACCGTTTCCTTGCTAAAAATACAAGGTCAACGATTTATCCGCAAGATAACAAGATCCAGGCCATCGTGGATGCCTGGACGGATTATGTGGCCATCCATGTGGGCCAAGCCGTCAATCGTGTCATGTTTAACCGGGTAATGGCCCCTATCATAGGGGAAAAGGTTGATCAAGAATCGTTACGGGTAGGATTGAGTTTTCTGGATAAGTATTTTCCAATTTTAGAAAAACAGTTGTCGAAAAACAAATTTTTGGCAGGCAAGGACTTCACGCTGGCTGATATCAATTTATTAGCTGTTTTGGACCCGTGTGAACTTATCCAAGTCAGCCTTGACAGATATCCATGCATAACAAAATGGCGTAATGCGCTTAAAGCCCAGTCTTTTTACCAAAAATGTTATAAAGATTACGCGCAGTTCGTCCATGAACAGATGGCTGCTAAAGCAGCATAAAAATTAAGGGATGGCTTCCTAAAGTCTAAAGGAAGCACTTTGCCTGACCTGTCCGACCGACCAAGCGGGCGGCAGGTCAGACCTTCCCATTCTGCATTGTATACAACCACCAGCCCATTTCCTTGCTCCTGCCAAGCTATATAAATCATTCAAAAATTCACCAGGTTAGTGTATAATTGGGCAGTTTTATCAACCGGTGAGGCTGTACAGCGAAACCTACGGCTGGCCGATGGATGCAGTATTGTACGGCTTTTCTTGGACTTTTAAGGAGAATATACGGAGAAATGGACATTTGAAGGCTTTCAATTTATACTTAATAGAGGAGTAAACGCCAATGCAGTAATTTCGATGTTTTATGGGATAATTGTGTCGCTTTATTTTTTTGATAATAAAGAGCACAAAGCACCACACATACATGCTCGTTATCAAGATGAAGAAGTTGTAATTTCTATTCCAGATGGCGTTATATTATCTGGAAAATTGACTCCAGCTGAGCTCAAACTTGTTCAAGCATGGATTGAAATTCATAAGGATGAGCTAATGGCTGATTGGCAATTAGCGGCAAATGGCCTAGAAGTATTTAAAATTGAACCTTTAAAATAATATGAACCCAAGAGTAAAAGACGTTAAACCAAATCCTGATTACACCCTGACCCTCATTTTTGACAATGGGGAACAGAAAGTGTTTGATGTAAAGCCATATTTAGATAAAGGTGTATTCCAAGAATTGAAAGACTTGAAATTTTTTAATGCCGTCCGTCCTTTTTTGGGAAGCATTGAATGGCCTCATGGTCAGGATTTTTGTCCTGATACTCTCTATTTAGATGGCAAACCCGTCGTAAATAATAATTGATATTACAAGTTGGGAGAAGAAATGCTTTTTTGTAGATTAGTAATTATCTGTTCATTGACCATAAACATCATGCAAATTCAAGCCGCCATAGCTGACACATCGGTTGATAATAATCCCATAAATTCTCCACTCTCGAATGGATTAACTGGTAATAATAATGTAGCAAACTGTACACAGGAAGCAAAAATTTGTCCTGATGGAACTCCTGTTGGTCGAGTACCGCCAGATTGTCAATTTGAGCCATGTCCAACTGATTCGACAACCACTAACGATATAGGAAATGTTACCATTGAATCTGGTCTCAATTCTAATTCTGAATCTGGAGACTCTCGCTGAATAAGAAGAGCAGAGCCGATGAATGAGTACGGTTTTTAGCCCATTTTAAAATTCAGATTACGGCATAAAAATTTATCACAATCAATTATGATTAATACACTTACATCAAAAAAGATTTTCCTAGAGACCTACGGCTGCCAGATGAACGAATACGACTCTGAGCTCGTGCGCTCAATTCTCAAGAAAGAGAATTACGAGTTTGTGACTGATGAGTTCAAAGCTGATATCGTCATGCTTAATACCTGCGCCATCCGTGAACATGCGCATCGTAAGGTCTATGGCAGGGTGCATAATATCCGCCATACCCGCGGCAAGGATAATCCGGTGATGATCGGCATTTTAGGCTGTATGGCCACTAATTTGCGCCAGGAATTATTTGAAGACCACACTTTGAAAATTGATTTTATCGCAGGACCTGACAGCTATAAGCGCCTGCCGCAATTGATCCATGAGGCAGCTGACGAAGGGCAAAAATCCTACGATGTCACTCTTTCTGAATTTGAGACTTATTCAGATATTTATCCCAGCGCTGAGGACCGGGTCAATCCCGCTACTTTGTCAAAAGTCAATGCCTGGATCGCCGTTATGCGCGGATGCAATAATTTCTGCACCTTTTGCGTGGTGCCTTATACGCGCGGGCGTGAGCGCAGCCGCTCTCCGGAGAATGTCGTGGATGAGGTGCGCCGCCTGGCCGCTGAAGGCTTTAAACAGGTCACCCTGCTTGGCCAAAATGTTAATTCTTACCGCTATGACGATTATGACTTTGCCTATCTGATGGATGAGGTCAGCAAGGTGAAGGGCATTGAGCGCATCCGTTTTACTTCACCGCATCCCAAAGATTTCCCTGACCGCTTCCTGGAATTGATGGCTGTTAATCCTAAAATATGCAAACATATCCATCTGCCGCTGCAAGCAGGTAATAATCGCGTCCTGGATATGATGAACAGGACCTATACCAAGGAAGAATTCCTGGGGCTGGTAGATAAGATCCGCGCTAAAATTCCCAATGTCACGTTGACAACAGATATCATTGTAGGCTTTCCAACGGAAACTGATGAGGAATTTGAAGATACCATAGACGTTGTGACCAGGGCACAATTTGATTCAGCCTTTAATTTTAAGTATTCCGAACGGCAGGGGACGGTTGCTTCTAAAAAATACCCTGATGATGTGCCTGAGGCCATTAAAACAGAGCGCATCATGCGCCTTAATGATATTCAAAAAGAGATCACCCTTCAAAAGAATCGTGCCCATATTGGCGAAATCCTGACAGTCTTACTGGAGCCATACCCCGAAGCTAAAAATACCCATCAGATGCCCGGCCGGACCGATGGCGGCAAATTAGTCATTCTGCCCCTTGGGGATTACAAAGGCGGGGATTTGATCAAGGCACGCATCACAGACGCCACCCCGCATGCCCTCAAGGGCCGGCCTTTATCTGATTAGCGCCTTAAGCTTTTCTTGATAAATTCAATAATTAGGTATATATTTATTAACTATGTTAAAGACCCAGATCACAGCGTCACAGCTCTACGAAAAGCTTAAAAATATCAAGCTGGGGGCGTCCGTTTGCCAATATTCCTTAAAAAAATGCGAGGAATTGGTCCCCATCATCAATGAAATCAATGAATTAAAAGAAGAAAAGAACGCCGTTATCCTGGCGCATTCCTATATCAGCCCGGAAATTATCTACGGCGTTTCAGATTTTGTCGGTGATTCCTATAAATTAAGCAAGGACGCTTTAACAACCACAGCTTCAACCATTGTCTTTGTGGCCGTGCGATTTATGGGGGAGACCGCTAAAATCCTCAATCCTGAAAAAGAAGTGCTTGTGCCGGCCACACTGGATGGCTGTTCTTTGGCAGACTCTATCAATGCTGAAACCGTAAGGGATTTGCGCCGTCAATATCCGGACCATACCTTTATTTGCTACATCAATACAACTGCCCAGGTCAAGGCTGAATGCGATGTCACTGTCACCTCCGCCAACGTCTATAAAGTTGCCAAGGCCATCCCTAACGATAAGATCTATTTTCTGCCGGATAAATTTATGGGGCAGAACCTCAAGAATTATATGGAGCGTGAAGGGATCAAAAAAGACATCAAATTTTATTCCGGCACCTGCTATGTCCATGAAGATTACGGCATGGATGATATCCTTAAAGTGAGGCTTGAGTACCCGGACGCCAAAATTGTCAGCCATCCTGAATGCAACTCTGCCATCGTTGATAATTCTGACTTTGTCGGCAGTACCGAACAAATGTTGGGTTACATGAAGGAGACTGCCTCCAAACAATTCCTGATGCTCACTGAATGCGGGCTTTCCGCGCGCCTGCAGTCGGAATTTCCCGACAAACAATTGGTCGGCTCCTGCACCATGTGCAAATTTATGAAATCCAATACGCTGGGAAACATTTTACGGGCCCTTAAAAATCCATTGCCCAAGGACCGGGTCATTTTAGATGAGCCCACACGCCTGCGGGCGCTAAAAACCATTGAGGCCATGTTCCGGTACGCGTAAGATGCCCACCCAATACGTCGAAACCCAATATTTCACCTTTGGCCATCCCCCTAATGAGCTGGTTTTAAAAAGCGGCATTAAATTAGGGCCTATAACGCTGGCCTATGAAACTTACGGCCAATTAAACGCTGATAAGAGCAACGCCATTTTGATTTTTCATGCCTTGACCGGGGACGCCAACGCCGCAGGCTGGCATAAAGATGCCAAAGCCCCTGGATGGTGGGATGAAATGATCGGGCCCGGACGGGCTTTTGATACGGATAAATATTTTATTATCTGTGCCAATTGTATAGGCGGATGCAAGGGTTCAACCGGACCTTCTTCTGTAAATCCTGCCACCGGCAAACCGTATGGTTTAAGTTTTCCGGTCATCACCATTGAAGATATGGTGATCTCCCAAAAATATTTGATAGACCATCTGGGTATTAAAAAATTATTAGCGGCCTCCGGCGGCTCCATGGGAGGGCTTATGGCCCTTGAGTGGTCCGTGCGTTTTCCTGACACACTTGAATCAGCCATCCTGATTGCGACCAATTACAAGCATACAGCCCAGCAAATCGCCTTGCATGAAGTGGCCCGCCAAGCCATCATGTCTGATCCAAATTGGAATAAAGGCGATTATTACGGCAAAGAATTGCCCGCGCAGGGCATGTCTGTCTCCCGGATGATCGCGCATATAACATATATGTCAGAACGGTCCATGGAAGAAAAATTCGGCCGCAAATTACAGGACAAAGAAAAGGTCGGCTACGATTTTTCCCATGATTTTGAAGTGGAGTCCTATCTTAAGTACAGGGGGGCCAGCTTCGTGCAGCGCTTTGATGCCAACAGCTATTTATATTTATCCAAGGCCCTGGATTATTTTGACCTTTCGGAAGGCACTGACCTGGTAGGTGCATTTAAAAATCTGAAAACAAAATTCTTGATCGTTACCTTTACATCCGACTGGCTGTATCCGTCCTATCAATCCAAAGACATCGTCAAAGCCATGAAGGCCAATGATATTGACGTTTCATTTATTGAGATCGAAACCAGCTATGGCCATGATTCATTTTTGGTTGAAATTGAAGGGCAGTCAAAAATGGTCTCGCATTTTCTCAATAATGTAGCAAAGAAAGTCATCAAATAATATGCGTATTGATCATAAATATATTTTAGAAATGATCGAACCCAACAGCCGCGTGCTGGATTTAGGCTGCGGGGACGGTGAACTTTTGTCCTTGGTCATGAAAGAGAAGAATTGCCGTGCGGCCGGCATTGAAATCGACGAGAAAGCCATCTATAAATGCGTTGAGCGGGGAGTGACTGTTTCCCACGGAGACATTGATTCCGGCCTGGCGGATTATTCTGATAAACGCTTTGATTATGTGATCCTTAACGAAAGCTTGCAGGAGGTCCTGGACCCTGAAAAAGTGATCACCGAAGCCCTGAGGGTGGGCAAAAAAGCAATTGTGGGGATCCCCAATTTTTGCAATTTGAACGCGCGCCTGCAGATTTTCTTTTTAGGCCGGGTGCCGGTGACCGAAAGCCTTCCGTATAAATGGTACAATACGCCGAATTTACGTTTTTTAAGCATCAAAGACTTCCGTGATTTTTGCGCTGAACGTTCCATCAGCGTTGAGCGTGAATGCGCCATTGCGGGCCAAAAAGAAATCCTGTTTGCCCATAATCTTCTTTCCGACATTGCCATATTCCTTATCCACAAATAAAAAACCGGGAAAATATGCCACATTTAGAAGAATCAGAGCGTCCTTGGGGGAAATACAAGAAATTCTACCAGGAAAACGGCGTTTGGATCAAGCGGGTGGAAGTCAACCCTAAAGGGCGCTTAAGCCTGCAAAAACACCAATACCGTTCAGAAAAATGGATCATTGTGCATGGGGAAGGACTGGCCATTATTGATGAAGAAGAGATCCCTGTTCGCCCGGGCTCTGTGGTGGACGTTCCTTTAGGCGCGCTGCACCGCATCGGAAACCCCTATGAGCACCCGCTGGTCTTTATTGAAGTTGCCTGTGGGGAATACCTGGGGGAAGATGATATTATCCGCATTCAAGACGATTATACCCGCTGATAATTCCCTATATGATCTTTTGATGCGACCCGTCGCAGAACGGCTTGCCGGCGCTGGTCTTACAGCCGCACCATGCCACTTCTTTTTCTTCGGTAATTTCCACAAACATGGGCCGCATGCCGGTAGGGCCGTGGGAACCGTCGCA
>JABDFL010000048.1 GCA_013286575.1 Candidatus Omnitrophota bacterium | reverse complement strand
AAGGTTATCTATGTTAAAAACCGGCAAATATTCGATCCCCATGTCCAAAGCCTCGGCAAGACGGCCGGAAACGATAAACGCTGAAACCGCGTCAAGATGTCCGGGCACAACCAGACGGTTCTTGCCCTGAAAACGATAAATGCCGTCGGGGTTCTCCTGGCGGAGCTTCGCCGAAAACTTCTTAATGTTGACTTTCATTTCCGGCGAGACTGACATGGTATCAATTTCCGCATCAGTCGGAATGAAGGTATCCACGCTTCCTTGAACAAACCACTGTAAAAGATTGCTTTTAAGCCCATAATAATTGCGTTGCGCCAATTGCTCTTTGAAAGATTCAATGCGTGTCTCGCTGGATAGAAGAAATAAAGGAACTTCGACCCCAAAATGCTTGTTGAACCAGCGTAAATTATCTGCCTTGATGCCCAAAAATTCACCTAATGCCGACGTGACTTCCTTAAACGCCTTGGGACCGCCATAACGGGTGGCCTCGCCTCCTGCCATCACAATGGCTGTAACCTGTCCCTTGCGGTACATTTCTGCTTCTTGGGCTATCAATCGGACACGCTCTGATTCGGGTAAGCTGGCCCATTGCACAACCCTGTTACTTATAATATCAGTTGAGGGGGGAAGCAGAAGCCGCCTTTCCACATTATGATCAGCTCCGGCTTCACCATTATTGCGAGCTTCGGCCAATTCACGGGCATCCGGTTCCGGCACTGTGACAACGGGACGGGTAAATTCGGCATCACCAGCCGTCATCGCCGGGCTGGCTTGCTCTTGTAGAAGTTCTGCAGGGACAGAAAAAGTAACTTCAGAGATTCTGAATCTTTTCTGCTTTTGATCCGGCGGCAATCTCAAAATGACTTGCGATAATTCAACTCCGTCAAACGTTCCAAGTCGGGTATGGCCACTGGCATCTGTTATCCCTATTGGCGTCTTGTTGCGTTTAAGTTTGCGATCATACCAAAGCTGCCTGAACTTTACTCCATCCACACCTGAAACAAAAGTGGCCTGCTGAGCAATGGTCATCGCTTGATCCGCTGAGCTTTTATTAGTGCCTTGGGTCTGGCCGAGAAGAGCATAATCACGATTTCCATCAGGCCTTCCACTGAAAGCAGCCATGGCTTCATCTTCTGTAGCTTGTTGTAAAGTTGTTATCGCCGTCAAACCGCCGGAGAAGTATTTGCGCGGGACGACTTGTTGGCTTTTTTGGTCTACTTCTTCCTTAATATAGTTGAACACGCCCTTTTTGTAGGCTTGCAAATATTGCTGATAAATTTTTTCTCTCATGGACGGGTCATCTGCATTGACGCCGTTGACCTTGGCTTTGTCCGTGTAGACCTGATTGAGTAAAGCTTCCTTCAAATTCTTTTTAAACCATACGGCCAGGACCATGGAATTGTATATTTGGCGCAGTTCGGCGAAGTTTTTGCCGGTGTTGACTTCCTGCTCAATAGCGGGAAGGATGATTTGGCGAACTATTTGGGAGCCGAGGGTGTTAAGAGATTGCTTCGTCGCTTCGCTCCTCGCAATGACACTAAAAGATGGGCTCGCAATGACACTAAAGGATGGGCTCGCAATGGCACTAAAGGATGGACTCGCAACGGCACTTGTACTATGCTTCTGCAATGCCAAGTAGTCTTCATCAAGCATTACCTGAAGATGGCTTTTGACGACGAAGACGGTGTTGTTGTGGGTGTAGACTTTGGCGGTGTTGGGAAGAATCCATACCTTGTTAAAGGTATTCACAGGGATTTGGGTAGTGCCGTACATTTGACGGGCTTTTGAATACACCTTGTCCCAAAAATTCTTCCCTAAATTCTTCTCGGGATAAATTAACGACGCGGTCAGTTGTTTCAACAGATAATCCTGCGCCAACATGTCCTGGCCCAAGACGGTCTGGCCCAAATCTCCAGGAACAATGCGCTGTTTTTCATAAGGAGAAAGATTGACCCATTGGTCATTTTCAGGGATGGTGAGACATGCTAAAAAATATTTGATCAAACGGTCAGATTCTTTTTTAACTTGATTGGCATTCAACCCGCTGTTGCCGGTGCTGACAATGAAATCCATCAATAAGGGGTTTTCAGGATGAACGGTCAAGCCGGTGAGCATTAAAGGAACATAGTAAGAACTTAAATTGACCATGGTCCCCGGCTCAGGCAAACCTAGAACTCCGCTTTGAGCATAAGAAGCTTTGGGGGTGATGATCATGGTGGTCACAAAGGTGACCATGAGACAAAAACTAATAGACCTGGCAAATCGGGACCGGCGGATGGATGAAAAAGTCATTGAATCTCCTCATGTTAAATTGACTCGCCTGACGCTAGGCAAGAATTGCTTCATTGCAATGCTATCAAGACATGAAGACCAGAAACTATTTTTATGAATTAATCAAAGCTTAACATATAAATGTGCGCTGTCAAGCCTGTATCTATATGAAATATAATGAGTTACAAATGAGACAGGAAATAAATACCTTTGAACACCAAATCTTCATCAATAATGCGGATTTTGGGGGAAACGAACTTTTTCATTAAATTAGTATGCCCTCCTGTCATGACAACCTTAGGCTTAGCTTTAATTTGCTGACTGATCAAATCAATAAAGCCGCGGCATAAAGAACCATAGCCATAAAACAAACCGCTGAGGATGCTTTCTTGGGTGGTCTTCCCTATTATATGTTTCGGAGCTTGAATTTCAATGTGCGGTAAAAGTGCGGTTTTCAAAAATAGGGATTCCGCTGATAAACGAATGCCCGGGACAATGGCCCCGCCCAAATATTCACCTTTTGCTGAAATCACATCAAAGGTAATGGCTGTTCCCAAATCCACCACAATCAATGGGCAGCCGTAAATCTTCATGGCCCCATAAGCGCCTACCAAACGGTCCTGCCCCACTTGTTTAGGATTTTTATACTCGTTTTTAATAGGAACTACAATGTCGCGGCCTATAATATCGACCGGCACGGTCTTTTTTAACATGTCTTCCAATGTCTTTGAAGCTTTAGGGACGACTGAACAAATAATCGCCCTGGAAATAGGCTGGGCCCTTAAAATCTTGGCCACAACAGCCTTGATCTTATTGGTTTTGGCATCCGTATCAACGACGGCAATTGAGGCAATATTGCCTGCTTTATGGATGACGGCAAAGCCGATGGTGGTGTTGCCTATATCAATAGCGAGTAACATAATCCCCTTAAAAAGATTGCTTCGTCACTTCGTTCCTCGCAATGACACTCCTTTTATTTCCTTAATTTTGTCCCGTATCCTTGCTGCTTTTTCGAATTCCAGGTTGCGCGCGGCGGATTCCATTTGCTGCTCGAGATCGCTTAAGTAGGTGGCATGCGCGAATTCTTCTTCTGTTTGGCCGCTGGCCTCCATCACCACCTGCTCTGCTTGCGCGAATTCTTCAATCCCCAGATTGATGGCCTTTTCAATCGTGGTGGGCGTGATCCCGTGCTCGGTATTAAATTCTATTTGTATCTTCCGCCGGCGTTCACACTCGGCAATGGCTGATTTCATCGCCGGAGAAACAGTGTCTGCATACATGATGACAATACCGTTGATGTTGCGCGCGGCACGCCCGGCAGTTTGGATCAGCGATGTTTGTGAGCGCAAAAACCCTTGTTTGTCAGCGTCAAATATAGCAACTAAGGAGACTTCAGGCAAGTCCAATCCTTCACGCAACAGATTAACGCCGACCAGGCAGTCAAATTTGTTTAAGCGCAAATCCTGTAAAATTTTCGTACGGTCAATGGTCTCAATGTCCGAATGCAAATACTTGACCCGAAGGCCTGCTTCCTCACAATAAGCGCACAAATCTTCAGACATGCGCTTGGTGAGGGTAGTCACCAGCACCCGCTCATTTTTTAAGGCGCGCTGTTTGCATTCTTTGATCAGGTCTTCCACCTGGCCCCCGGTCGAGCGCACAAAAATGGGAGGATCAATGATCCCCGTCGGACGGATGATCTGCTCCACCACATGTGTTCCGGCGTCTTTGCGTTCATAGGGGCCTGGTGTGGCAGAAACATAAATGCGCTGTTTTAGCATCTTTTCTAATTCATGGAATTTGAGGGGACGATTATCCAGGCAGGAAGCCAGGCGAAAACCGTGGGCCACCAGCATTTCCTTGCGGGCCCGGTCCCCTTCGTACATGCCACCTAACTGCGGGATGGTGACATGGCTTTCATCAATGATGGTCACAAAATCCGGCGGAAAATAATCCATCAGGCAAAACGGCTGACTGCCTGCGGGGCGTCCGGACAGGACCCTTGAATAATTCTCGATGCCTTTGCACATCCCCATTTCTTTCATCATTTCCATGTCATAGCGGGTGCGGGATTTAAGGCGCTGGGCTTCCAGCAATTTCCCCTGGGACTCTAATTCCGCGAGACGGCCTTTCAACTCTGCCTCGATCTCAATGAGCGCTTCCTCTAATCTCGGAGGAGAAATCAAAAAGTGTTTGGCAGGATATACAAAGGTCCTGTCTAATACGGCAATGGTGTCTCCGGTCACGGGGTCTATTTGTTTGATCTTCTCTATTTCATCGTCAAAAAATTCAATCCTCAGCGCGTCCTGGCGGTAGGCCGGATGCACTTCCACAATGTCCCCGCGCACGCGTATTTTACCACGCGCAAATTCATAATCATTGCGCTCGTATTGAATACTGATCAATTGGGCCAACACCTCATCACGGTCGATCTTCTGGCCTTTTTTAAGCTCAATCATGTAATTCTGATAATCATCAGGCGAACCTAAATTATAAATGCAGGAAACGCTGGCCACGATGATCGTATCACGACGGGACATCAGGGACGTGGTGGCAGCCAGGCGCAGGCGGTCCAGGCGGTCATTGATGGAAGAGTCTTTTTCAATATAAATGTCTGTTTGAGGGATATAGGCTTCAGGCTGGTAATAATCATAATAAGACACAAAATACTCAACCGCATTGGCGGGAAAGAATTCTTTTAACTCACTGTAAAGCTGGGCAGCCAGGGTTTTATTGTGGGAAATGACCAATGCCGGACGGTTGACATTTTTAATGACGTTGGCAATCGTAAAAGTCTTGCCGCTTCCGGTCACGCCTAAAAGCGCCTGGGCAGGAACGCCGCTTTCAAGCCCGCGCGTGAGAACATCAATGGCCTTGCGCTGTTCTTCGACGGGCGAAAAAGGGCTCTTGATAACGAACCTATCCATTTATATCTTGCTCCAGTGCGTCCAAAATGCCTTGCACCACCTGGTCGTTACGTACGGAAACAAAATGCTTGATCAACGGCGTCTGGGCTTCATAACGGATCTCCACGGTGCAGGTATTGCCGAGAGAATGGACAAACACATTTAAATGCGTGAACGTCGAATATAAAACACGGTAATTCTCTTTGATGCTGGTCATGATCAGCAGGTTCTGGTAGCCGTTATTCTCATAGCGGTCATCGCGCTCATAGATGGCAGGATCCGCTTCGCTGTCAACAGACCATCCCTTCTTTTTCAGAACATACACCGTGGAACCGACCACCTTCTCAAAGCTTGCATAGAACTTTCTTTCATAGGGATGGTCAGCCCTGCTGATATACCCGGACATTTGCACCGAGGCGCAGCCGGATAAAAGTGCCATTGCGAGAAGCGAAGCGACGAAGCAATCTTTTAAAAGACCGCCACGGCTTATATTTTTAGCAAATTTTTCCATGCTTATACGGGCGCAACTTGTTCTTTTCGGATTTCTTGACGATCTCGGTCTGAATGTCGATGCCCAGCCCTCCGCATAAATCGAAAAGGCGGATAAAGGTATCAGCCAGCTCTTCACGAAAATTATCATTGTCCTGATGGCGATAGCCTTCCATGGCCTCGGCTAATTCTGTGACGATCAGCATCAACGCTTCACCGATGTTACGGTCTTTTTCCCAAAACCCTTTTTCCCTGGCAATACTGTGGCAAAGATCACACCATTCTTTGAGGCTTAACTTTTCGTAATTCATGTGGACTCCTATTTTAGTTTTTCTTTAAAAAATCCGCCATATCCGCCGCTAACGGGGCTTCAACCTTGATCGCACCTTTGCCATCCATCTGCGGCCATTCCAAACAAAGGGCATGCAGCGCTGTGCGCCTGAAACGCAAGGCAAAATCCTTCCTGAAAGCATATTTGTCTTCCCCGACCAATGGATGGCCAATCTTGGTAAAATGGATGCGGATCTGATTGGTCCTTCCGGTGATGGGCATGACCCTGACAACTGTAAAGTCTTTATGATAATCCTCCACCTCATAATGCGTCAAGGCGGATTGTGCCGGCAGATGAGGGGAAAATTTACGCTGATTAAAATCTTTGATGGGAATGCGGATCTTGCCGCGAGGCTCAATCACCCGCCCATGCACAAAGGCAATATATGTTTTATGGACCTGCTTGTCTTTAAAAAACTGCATCAACTTTTGCTGATTATCTTTCCCTTTGGCAAAAAGGATCACGCCTGTCGTGTCACGGTCAAGCCTGTGCGCCGGGTATAAAGAACCACGGGCGCCCTGCTGCCGGTTGACAACGTTTACCAGCGTGTGCTGTTCGTTCTTATCTGTAGGGACCACCAAAAGCCCGGATGGTTTATTAAATACCAGGCAATTTTCGTCTTCGTAGAGGACCGGGATCTGAACTTTAGGTGTTGGGTGGCTGGGGGCTATGTTCATCCAAATGCTCGTGGAGCAAATCCGTTAAATAATTGATCTTGCGGATCAGCAGGATAGGAAATACGATCATCCACACCTGAAAAGCTAAAGCCAAAATTGCCTGGATAGGAGTCACGGATAAACTAATTGTATTTTCCATAGTTCTTTTTCTCCATCAGGCTTTCCACAAACTCATTGATGGTGCGGCTGTCTTTAGGCGCTATATCGCTAAAAAAAATGGCCGTGTCATAATTCTCTTCTCCGGCCGCCTGCGTACGCACGACGACCCCCTGACAGGTGATCTTCTTAGTGGTCACCTTATCACTTTTGCGCAAAGGCAAAAGTAAAAGGATCTTCAACCTGGTCATGGGCTCAAGACGCTTAGACATACGGCAAAACGCCCCGGAGCAGCTTAAATTCTTGGTCTCGGTAAGGACATCACCATGATCACCGGATATTTTTACCGGGATCTTATAGTCTACACGGAGATGTCGGCGCTTTTCCTGAGGCATAATAAACGACATGTCTATCTTACCTTACGAATTTGAAGCAACAGGGAATATTGCGGCACAGGCTTGCTCCTAGGCTTGAGGTTGCTCGGATTTTTCAGCAGCAGCTTCGGCAGACTTGGCAGCATCAGCAGCTTTCGCCTCTTTGGCCGTGGCCTGGACTTTTTTAAAACAATTGTTATTGCAATAATACGCGCCGTTGCGGTAGAAGCGTCTTGCTTTCTTTAAAGGTTTTTTACACGCAGGACAATTCTTGACTTCTTCGACAACCGGGGCTTTTGTGGCTTCAGCCATAACTCTCTAACTCCTTTTGTTGATTTAGACGACAGGTATTAATATACTCGCCGACAGCTTTTATACATTCTTCATCTTTGATAAATTTAAGGCCGATCTCAAAACAATCTTCAGATAACACCGTACGCACCCGGACAATCTGCGCCTTGGCCCAAATGACCTTGGGAGACTGGCCTAATCGTACCTGAAGTTCCAAAACAGTACCTACCGGGACAAATTCCTGCACCTTCAAAGATATGCCGCTTAAACTGACATTACCGGCGACACTGCCGTTGACTGTGACGTCTGACTTGCCGTACGC
>JABDFL010000047.1 GCA_013286575.1 Candidatus Omnitrophota bacterium | reverse complement strand
AATTTACATGGCCATGATGAAAAGCTCATTGCCAATGCCATGGAGCGTGAGATTACGGTGGAAACGATCAAATTGGAACGTTTCATCGGCATCGTAGGCAGCATCGGAGGAACAGCCGTCTATATTGGTCTTCTGGGGACAGTTATCGGGATCATGCGGGCCTTTAGTGATATCAGTAAAGCCGGCAGCGGCGGCATGGATGTAGTCACTGTCGGTATTGCCGAAGCCCTGGTCTGCACGGCCGCGGGTCTTTTAGTGGCTATCCCGGCGGTCCTGAGCTATAACTGGTTTACCCGTAAAATTGACAATTTTGTCATTGATATGGAATTAGCCGCTTCCGAGCTGGTGGATTTAATGTGCGTTAAGAAAAAATGAGAAGACGTCAACGGAACTCCAAATTGATCGCGGAAATCAACATTGCGCCCTTTACCGATGTTATTTTAGTGCTTTTGATCGTTTTCATGGTCACAACCCCTTTAATTTACCGCTCCAGCATCAAAATCGCCTTACCGCAGGTTTCCAATAATCAGCAGCCCCTGGAAAGCAAGGATATCAATGTCAGCGTCACTGCCAATGGGGAAGTTTATCTGGATAATGAAAGATACAACCTGAAATTAGATTTAGACATCTTCAAATTTAAATTGAAACATCTCATGAAAAGCTATAATGACCCTGCGATCATCATCAATGGTGACCGTAATGTGAAATACGATTATGTAGTACAGGTCATCGATGCCGCTTCCAAGGCAGGGATCAAACATTTGGTCTTAGCAACAGAGTTTAAACGATAATTAAATATGTTTAGGCACACCGGAGCGTCCTTTAAGAGTGGCCATTGTAGGCAGCGGGCCAAGCGGGTTTTATTCAGCAGAAGCCCTGCTCAAGCATGAGATCAACATCAAGGTTGATATGTTTGATAAATTACCTGTGCCTTTCGGCTTAGTGCGTTATGGCGTTGCCCCGGACCATCAAAAAATCAAGAATGTCACCAAAGTTTTTGAAAAAACAGCCAGTAACCCCAAATTTTCATTCTTTGGCAATGTTACGGTCGGTAAAAACATCAGTGTTTTTGAATTAAATAAATTTTATGACGCGGTCATTTTTGCCTATGGCGCGGAATCTGACCGGCAATTAGGCATAAATGGGGAAGACTTGGTCGGCAGCTACACAGCCACTGAGTTCGTGGCCTGGTATAACGGCCATCCGGATTTTCAGGACCATCATTTTGATTTTTCCCATGAAATCGCTGTTATTGTGGGTAATGGCAATGTTGCCATGGATGTGGCCCGTATTCTTTGTAAAACGCCGGAAGAATTAAAGGGTACTGACATCAACCAGAACGCTTTGGATGTTTTAGCAGAAAGTAAGATCAAAGAAGTGCATGTTTATGGCCGAAGGGGGCCGGTCCAGGCGTCTTTTACCGCCCCGGAAATCAAGGAAATGGGTGAATTAACGGATTGTTATCCGGTCATTGACCCAAAAGACCTGGAACTTAATGAATCAAGCCTCAAAGAGTTGGAAGATCCTGCCAATGCCGGGCGCAAAAAGAATTATGAGATCATGCAGCACTTTTTATCCATTACTCCCAACGGCCGGAAGCGTAAATTCGTCCTGCATTTTGGCCGCAGCCCGGTTGAGATCATAGGTAAGGGCCGGGTGCAGAAGGCCAGATTTGAAATTAACAAGATGACAGGTGATCCCAACAAGCAAAAAGTGAGGGGAACCGGTAAATTTGAAGAAATTGACTGCGGCATATTCTTCCGCAGTGTCGGCTATGTCGGCCTGCCTATCAAAGGCCTGCCTTTTTCCGCCCAAGCCGGGGTTGTGCCCAACCAGTCAGGCAGGGTCATGGATTCCGAGCAGATTTTTACCGGCTGGTACGTGGCCGGATGGATTAAAAGAGGGGCAACCGGCATTATCGGCACCAATAAACCCGATGCTGAGGACACGGTCAAATCACTTTTTGAAGATTTAGAGCATTTAAACCCCTGTGAAGTCCCCAGCAGCGAAGAATTGCTTAAATTTTTGAAAGACCGTGAAGTCAGGGTGGTCACTTTTGATGACTGGAAGAAGATTGATGCCGCTGAAATCGAGCGGGGCGCCAAATTAGGCAAACCAAGGGAGAAATTCTCCCGCGTTACCGGCATGCTTTCCACGATATAACAAGCTTGTCATTCCCACGAAAGCGGGAATCCATTAAAAAAAATTAATCAAAAACTATTAGACATTTCTAATAAAATAGGGTATATTAGCTCTAAGTCATCTAACCCAAGATAAGGGGAAAAATTCCCCATGGGGGCTTTAAGGAGGTAATTCCTATGAACGGACCAAATAACCAAGAATCAAATCAGAAGGCCCAACAGGAAGAAGAAGCTACATTCGCCTGGGATGAGGCTAACGTCTTAATCTAAGACTTCACCACATTTGGGTATTGCACAAAGGGCTCAGCCATCGCTGCAGCCCTTTTTTTATGCCTAAAAAGTGGCAAAATCCACAAAAATAGTATATCTTTTATCTATATGTTTACATACATGTCATTGCGAGGCCTGTTTTTTAGGCCGTGGCAATCTTTTATCATTTTATTAGCTTTTTTGGCTAATTCACTTGGGCCCATTCCTACAGCCCAAGCCCAGGAATTTTCCTTGCCTGCGCCAGGGACAATGGTTCCACTAAGCCCGGAATTTAACCCGCCAATCCTAAAAGGCATCAAAGTACATCCAGATAACCCATTTAAATTCGATTTCATTTTAGACCAAGGAGACAGTGTCATTGCGAGCGCAGCGAAGCAATCTTTTATCAAACAAGAATCCACCAAACTCATCAAATACTTCCTGGCCAGCCTAACCATCCCTGAAAAAGACCTCTGGGTCAACCTAAGCCCCTATGAAAAGAACCGTATCGTCCCGCAAAGCTTTGGCCTAACCGAAATGGGCCGCGACCTTTTAGCCGAAGACTACATGCTCAAACAGATCACCGCCAGCTTGATTTATCCTGAAGGAGAGACAGGCAAAAGATTTTGGAAACTCATTTACCGGCAAGCTGCCCAAAAATTCGGCACAACCAACATCCCTGTTAACACCTTCAACAAGGTCTGGATAGTTCCTGAAAAAGCAGTCGTCTACGAAAACGCCAAAGCAGGAACAGCCTATATCATCGAAAGCAAACTAAAAGTCATGCTTGAGCAGGATTACCTGGCGCTTTCCCATAGTGTCATTGCGAGCGCAGCGAAGCAATCTTTTTCCACTGTCATTCCCGCGAAAGCGGGAATCCAGGACACGAGTGCCCTAGGCTCCGAGGTGATCCGCGAAATCGTCATCCCCCAACTCGACCGTGAAGTCAACCAAGACAAGAATTTCGCCCAACTCCGCCAAGTCTACAACAGCCTAATCCTCGCCACCTGGTACAAAAAGAAAATCAAAGACAGTATTCTTGCCCAAGTCTACGCAGACAAAAACAAAGTAAAAGGCGTTGGGTACGGCCATAGTGTCATTGCGAGCGCAGTGAAGCAATCTTTTGACACGGAACTCATCTACCAACGCTACCTCCAAGCCTTCAAAAAAGGCGCCTATAACTACATTAAAGATGAAATTGATCCGCTAACGCAACAAACAATCCCCAGGAAATATTTTTCAGGCGGGATGGCATTATTCAATCTCAAGGGCCGTATGCAATTTATTGATGACCATACCATTAACTCAGCCATGAGTTCCGCTATAAACAATACGGATCCAGCTGAACTGGCTGAGGTATCGTTAGAGGTGGAAGAAGCTGATTTAGGTCCAGACCACAATCTTCTTATAACATCCCAAATATCTCAGTTGGAAATATTGGCCAGGCAAGGAAAATCAGATGCCTTTCGTGAATTGCTAAGAATAAGAGACTCCAGGGCTGACCTTGCCATAGAACAAATAGCTACCGACCCCACAGCCTCTATAGAGGCGAGAAAAAAGGCCCTAAATAATGCCATTTTTTTTCGAAGAACCATCGGGCAAGGCATAGACTGGGAGGCGGGCATACATTTTTTAGATGAGTTTGCTCAAGCGCAACCAGAGAATTCTCCCTTGAGAAGAGCGGCTCTTTTAGAACTAGCCCAGTGGGAGGTCCCAAGCGCAGTAAAAGCTTTGGCTGCAATCATCAATAATAAATTAACCAGCGAAGATGAAGTTGAATTAATATTTGAAAGGGTAAGGATCAGAGACAGGATAATCTCAAGGCCTGTTGTAGAGGCCATTATAAAAAGAAAAACTGTTAAAACAAATATAAGGTTAAATGCGATATGGCATTTGCATAGATCAAACATCAATTGGGCCAACGGGATTTTGAAAGCGATCATCATGGATAATAAGCAATCTTTAGAAGATCGATTGTCGGCCTTAAAAATTGCAAGTGATGTTTTAAGCCAACCGGTAGCGATAGCTTTGTTGGCTTCTATTGCAAAATCATCTTTGGAAGAGGCGGTCCGTTTTGCCGCAGTCACGCAATGGTATTTGATGGATAAAAAAAGCGCTTTAAGGTTCCTACGAAAATGGTTGGCTTCACCGGACAATAAAGCAACGGCTTTTATAAGAAAGAGCGTAGAAGATACAGCGTCAGACTTCAACGAATTTAAAAAGAAGAAGGAAATTTTGAAAATCCTTGGCGATGCCGGCGGCCCTCAGGCGCTTGCTCTTTTAAAAGAAATAGCCACTAATTAAAGATTAGACTTTAGTGTGCGTATTTTTTCATCCACCCAATGGGCCAGATACCAGCCATATTTCGCAGTCAAATACCTGCAAAGAGTTATCAATCAGACAGGACTCTGGGGGGCGCAACGGGCAATTACAGAAGGCCTGGGAGAAATAGCATCAGTGTACTCCGTTAATCTCATAATGGAAATATTAAGGAAAGAGCAAAACTCGCCATTTTTTATCATTGACCAATTAAGAACGTATGGGGACCATAACATCCGGGACTTCTTTAAAAAATTACGAAAAGACGGTTTTAAGTTCCCCAGGGAAGGTTATTCGCTGCAAACATTAAATAAGATTTTGACAAACAATGAATTCGGGCAAAGATTGCTTTACCGCGCTTCAAAAGGCCGGCTGACCCCCGAAGCCATTACTTTTATCAGTAAAAGACCATCGCCTGGGCTTTCGCTGGATCCCGGTGAAATCCGCAATGTTTTAGAATTAAATTATCCTCAATATTTGGGGGGCAGCCGGGATACCGTTTCCATCATAGAGAAAGCATGTTTAGAGGCATTGAGAAAATTATATGGTGGTTATTACAAAATGAAACCCGGCTATCGAATGGTCTCGCCCTATATTTTGGAATTTTTAAACCGACCGGATTTGCCGGATTTGAAAAATCCGGTGGCACTATTGGTTGCTGTAGCCACTGATCAACAATTATACGAACTGAATATGAGTTTGACCCGCTGGAGGGGAGACTTGGACAAATTAAATTATCTTTTGGAATCCATCCCCAAATTAGAAAAACTGGGCCTAAGCTATAAAAGCGCTGTCAGCCTGGTCCTTCAAATCATATCTAAGGGGCATCGCAGCGATACGGTAGCTGTCAGTGATTTAATTTCAAGAAACATGCAATTAGAACAAGCGGACTGCCTGCTGTTCTTGGAAAGTTTAATCAAGGCCGACATTTATTTTAGATGGAAGATAAAGATACTCAGGTATGTTTCAGAAATTGTGACGGTGCGTTCCTTGGCTACTGCGAAAAAATCGATCCAGGCTGACCAATTAACCGATGTTATCAACAAAGCATGGCCCCAATTAAGCAGTATTATTCAAGCCGCAAGCAGCGGAGAAATAAGTTCGTCCCAAAGCCGGAGATTATTGGAAGGTTCCCGTAAGGTCATGTCAGGGGTAAGATTGGCCATGATCAAATTTATTATAAGGCGGGAAACTTCTGCCAAAGAAGAAGCATTGATTGAAAATGAAACCTTCCGGCAAAAGATTATGTTAATAGTCTCAGAAACCAATTCCTTGGCAAAATTAGAAGATGAATGGCCGCTGATGCGGGAGATGACAAGAAAATCATTGGAGGTCCTGTTTAAGACAGGTTCAAGACAAGCGGTAACGGATTTTTTAATGAATTTTTCACAAACAAATCTTAGGAAGATCAAAGGGGCTGCAGCATTGCCTAAATCCAACAAAGAAATAAGGGCCCAATTAATTAGAGCGGGATACTCAGGGCGGTTATGGACCCAGGGGCTGGATTTTGAAATGAGCACGACCCAAGGAACAACTCTGGAAGACAAAATAAAATCGATCCGGCAGGATTCATTTGAAATGATTGAGATCGCTGTAAGCCTTGGTATTAAAAATTTAGAGGGAAAATCTCTTTCTTTGAAGGAAATCTCATTTATAGAAACATTGGACCAGGCTAGAAATTTTATGGCCGCAATGGAAAAAACCGGCGTCAAAATTCCTTTTGATAAAGAAGAACGATTAAGAAACATTATCGGTAAAATAGAGCGAGTTGCGAGTATTCCGATAACCCTTAATCCTCCCAAAAAGACGTTCAGGGTAACGGTCAAAAAGGATTTTCTCAATGAAGCTACTGCCGGTTTGGGTGTTCCGGGATGCTTTGCGCCTATGGGGCAGGCCAGTGAAATGCCTCTCATACATGCTATGGAAGCCAATTCCGGGTTTATCCAGATCTTTGATGAGACCGGAAAACAGGTGGCCAATGCGGTCGTGATCTATACAACAAACGGCGCCTATGTTTTTCCCCCATACAGTTATTCTGGATCTACTTATCGCCCCATGTTTTACGAGGCCATCCTGCGATTGACCGAACTTGTCCCCAGAGTAGTGATTCCAAACGATACTCAAACCGGTGAAGATTTAATTTTTTACGGTTTTCGGCCAGGAAAGACTTTAAAGCTAGTCAAGCCGCCAACGCTTTTTACAGAGCAATACTTTGATGGTGAGGGAGAAAACCGCAACGGTAATTTAACCCTGACATTCTACAATCCTTTGGTCTTAACGTCTGCTTCGGTAAAAAGGCGCCTGAAAAAACTTCCGCCTAAAGATTCTGCGATGATCACCCCGGGCGGTATTGATCTCACGGCGAGCAAAAAATCTTTAAATATTCAAAATGACAATGGGGAAATCAAATTCCACATCGACCCTGCCATGCTCGAAGAATTACAAAACGCCCCCGGCTTTGTGCCGGTGATCATCAATATCCAGCCGCTTGAAAGCCTCTCAAAATTCTTGGGAATTGCCTCCTAAAATTTATACAAAGAAAATTGACATTGGAAAAATCAGAAGTAAGATAAAAGTATACAGATTTAAAATAACGGATTAAAGGGGCTTTAAGGATCTCATTAACAACATTCTGACCGAGGGTTATTTATGAAAAATTTGGTTCTGCTTTTAGTGGTGGTTTTTACTTTAACGACTTTCATTGGTTGTAACAAAAAGAAACAAGAGGACGCTGCTGATCTTAATGGTGTTGTGACGGACAATGTGGTCTCCGTGACCGATAATTCCGCCGCCAACACCGACATGACCAATTCCGTCCCTGTGGTCGTTGAAAATTCATCCGCCGTCGCTAATACCGACGTCACTGAGCCTGCGATGGCGTCCGCCCCTGAAACAGGGGATGTTGCAGGAAAGCCCACACCCAAAGAAATCCAGCAGGCCCTGAAGAATGCGGGCCTTTATGACGGCAACGTTGACGGCAAAATCGGGCCTAAAACCAAAAAAGCCATCGAAGCATTCCAGAGCCAGAATGGCCTGAAGGCTGACGGCAAGGTAGGCCGCAAGACCTGGAAAGCCCTGTCTGTTTATTTGAACAAAACCCCGGAAGTGGCCAATCCTTCCGCCGACAGCCAGGCAGTTACCCAGTAATAAATATTTGACAAGTAAATAAAAGTGAGGCATACTTTTATGGAAGTAAGTATAAATGGTAATGGTTGTCGTTCTTTATCAGAAGGAGGATCAAGGTAATGGCAAAAGGTAAAGTGAAATGGTTTAATAACCAAAAAGGTTATGGTTTCATCACCCCGGAAAATGGTAAAGATGTTTTTGTTCATCACACCGCGATCAAATCAGACGGTTACCGGACCCTTGAAGAAGGCCAGGAAGTTGAGTTCGACATCCAGCAAGGCCCCAAGGGCGAGCAAGCCGTGAATGTTACCAAAGCTTAAAACATGAGACATCCCGAGCCCGCCATGAATTATGGCGGGCTTTTTATTTTCATATGGCCCAAGAACCGATGCGCGAAAAATTAGAGCTTCCCGGAAATGCAAAAAAACTGCTTTTGCATTCCTGCTGCGCTCCCTGTTCAGGGGAGCTGATGGAGGCTTTGTCTGCGTCGGGAATAGACTTCACAATTTTTTTCTACAATCCCAATATCCATCCCCGCAAAGAATATGAAATACGCAAGAATGAAAATATCCGCTTTGCCCAAAAGATGAATGTCCCTTTCATCGACGCTGATTATGACACGTCCAACTGGTTTGCCCGCGTCAAGGGCCTGGAATTCGAGCCTGAACGGGGGGCACGCTGTTCTGCCTGCTTTGACATGCGTTTTGAGCGCACAGCCCTTTACGCCCACGAGCATGATTTTAAAGTCATTGTTTCTTCTTTAGGGCTGTCCCGTTGGAAAGACATGGGCCAGATCAACGACAGCGGGACAAAGGCCGCGGCACGGTATGAAGGGATGGCTTATTGGACGTATAATTGGCGTAAAAAAGGCGGCTCAGCACGCATGTATGAAATTTCGAAACGTGAAGAGTTTTATCAGCAGGAATACTGCGGATGCGTGTACTCCTTAAGGGACACCAATTTACATCGTGTCCAAAAAGGCCTGGAGCGCATTGAAATGGGGAAAAATTTTTATGGTCATGCCGTTGACACAAAGTAAGGTCACTGTCTCCGCCGGCGGGGTCGTCATTAATCAGCAGGGACAGGTCCTTGTGGTTGATCAAAACGGAACATCGTGGTCTCTGCCTAAAGGGCATGTGGACCCGGGTGAAGACCCTCTTAAGGCGGCTATCCGCGAGATCATGGAAGAATCAGGGGTTACAGACCTTCATTAT
>JABDFL010000046.1:80-9524 GCA_013286575.1 Candidatus Omnitrophota bacterium | reverse complement strand
CACGTTCCCTAATAAGGTGGCGGTTAGGTTAAGGTCGACACCGCCCAAGGAGACTGCGGCGGAAGTAGGAGCAGAAGACGGGCTATTACCATTTGAATTTCCATTGGAGTAGGTGCTGGGATCTAATACGGCTGTAGTTACATTTCCCATAAAACTATTTACTCCCGCATTATCCATGACACCCCCAAGGACTCCTAATATCATCCCAGTTGCTGGATTTTCACCTTTGCTTGATGCTTCTGCACTCCCAGTAAGAACACCACTCATGACTGTCGCTTGCGATGCAGTAGCCCCCGCGGCAGCTAATGCTGGAGAAAGTATAGATCCACCATAAGCAAAAGAAAAAGCTGAAGCAGCGGCATTTGCAACATCCCCTAGATTTTGCTTTACAATAGCTGTGACACCACCAACAGCTAATGCAGCAGCCGTAGCAGTATTAATTGCTGTTGTCGCAGATTGGCTGATTTGAGGTAAAACTGATGACACAGCATTTGCTGTATTCACCAACCCTGGTGCACTCTCTGCCAAATACGCCATCAGCATTGTTCCTTCAGATTCTATTGTTGGAAGTGCTGCATTAAAAAGAAGTATAGCAGCAACAACCAATAACTCCGGACCTGTTCCTTGAGGATCTATGTATGAAACCGGATTATTCTTGACGAAAACATAAGGATTGATGCTACCAGGTATACTCGTTGAGCCTGAATGAATATCTTTTGTGATAAATCTTCCAGCAGAAGGATCATAATAACGACTCCTAAGATATGTCAACCCGGTATTTGCGTCACTTCGTTCACTATCATATGTATATTCATTAGGAACAGTTACCGTTTCATTCTTAACATTTCCAAAAGAATCATATTCGTATGTATTAACAGGCGTTCCTATTGAATTAACCATTGATTGGACACTTTTGCCTGGAGAATTATAAATATAATAAGAAACAATATCAGCATTGGCTATAGTAGAAATAAACAGCCATATCCCAAACATGAAAATAATCCTGACAAATTTCTGTATTTTTAATACATTCATTTTGATTGCTCTTTAATGCTTAATATTTTATCTAACAGTTGGATAGCAGAATTAAATTCATCTTTGTTTTCATTCTTAAGAAATGTGCTTCTAATCCATCTACCATCTTTTAGCTGTATTTCTAAATAACCTATATTTTCATCTTTATTAGGGTCTGGAATAATCCTAAAGCTCAGTATTTCTTTAAAATCGACAATCTTATTTTTTGCTGGGTGAAAATAATAAAATGCTATTTTGTTATTTGGCAAAATTCCTATCCCATCAAATAATCTAAGATTACCAATAACATACCCTCCAACAACAATTATTAATACAACTACATAAATACTTCTATAAGTGTTTTCCGATAAGTTATAACGTTTTCGAGGAAGCGCATAAAAAGGCCATTCCGGTTTATAAATGCTGCCAAGCAACAGTAATACGGCTGGCAAAAGAAAAAGAATAGTGTACCCAAAAAAATAAACATATTCATTTTGAAACCAAATCTGCTCAATAGGATTATTGCTCATCTTTATCCTTTCAAAAACTAGAATAATTGAGACACATTGAATTAAATCCTCATCAACATATTTCTTTGCAACAAACTAATTCCTGCCGGTAATACCGGATTATTGAAGTCCTGCGCGTTAAAATTCCAGCTGAAATTATTTTCACTGGGGCGCGCATTAACAGCGGCCTGACCAGCGGCAGAACTCGGCGCGGTTGTGGCCGTATCTGTTGATGTCGCAAAATTGCTCGCATCCAGCGTATAGATGACACCGCCTGTAATAGTGATTGTGTCAGTCCCTCCGGGCACCCCAAATGTTGTGCTGACCGATGTCTGAGGCGTGTATTGCGGGGTACACGCATAGGCGGTACATACTTGCGAGCCGGTACATCCGGACGGCTCAGTAATTGCCCCGTTTGACGAAGGACATGCCGTAGGGACAGATTGCGGGACATAATTTGAAAAAAACGACAGGTCAAATGGAATATTATTGTCCTGGATCCACTTGACCACAGAAGTAATTTTCCCCAAACGCGTTAATTGCTGTAATACCGGAAACTCCGCCGCATAAAGATTATAGTCCTGTGTCACTTCCGCCGCAAAGGCCAGGGAGTAGGGGTCGGTTTCTGCGATGCCGTTGAGTTGGGATGATGTCAACAACTGCATCACAGCTGTGCTAAATTCCATGGAAGAACCATCTGCTGACTCCGCCAAAGTGATCTGTTTTGGGGTAAACCACATGCGGGACATGGGATTTGCTTGAACAGCAGCAATACCAGCAGCCCCTCCGGCTTTATAACGGTTAAGCATATCAATATACCCCGGCACAGAAACACTCACCGGCTGACCTGTGATATTGTCCTCCCCCAAAGAAAGCGATTTTAATAACCTGTCCGAATTAAACAAAACCTTCCCAAACTCCGTACTCATGACAGCCCCAAAATAACCCACATACATCTGCCCTGCCACTGTAGAAGCAACCGTCCCAATCGAAACCCCAGGGTCTGCAGGAGCAACTCCATTCAACCCGTACTCAGAATCAACCGCCACCGAGAGATCATCAAGGTCCATGGGCGGAAGTGTCGTATTCTGTTGACCATATAAAATGATCTGACCGGTGGCCTGATCATAGGTAGCCCCGCCAAAGTCCTGCACATTCCCTAATAAGGTGGCGGTTAGGTTAAGGTCGACACCGCCGAAGACGTTGGTTTGAAGAGAATTGACCAAAGAATTAAATCCAGAAGTTAAATAATTAACCGCAGAACTTATTGATCCAGTCACTAAATTATTAAGACCGGTTCCACTTGGATCGTAAGTATGATCCAATGTATCTGAAACTGCATCAAGTTCTACTCCAATTGCTGAAGATGAGAATGATGCTCCAAGAGAACCTATTGATTTAGCCCATACACTCGCTAATGCACCTTGTGTAAATCCAATTACAGCACCACTACCGATTGCATACGTCCAATTTTGGAGCAGAGGCTTCCCATTGATAAAATTACCTGTTGTATTCCCAATCTCACTTCCAATTGCACCTACAAGTGTAGATGAACTGGGATTTGTTGGTAGATAAGATCCAATACGTAATCCAACATATGCTCCAATAGATCCTCCAACAATTCCTGCAATTATTCCTTTAACCGAAGGTCCTCCCCCTTCTGTAAGACCTGAAAGAAAACCAGTATAAGCACCAACACCAATTGAAAGAAGACCTTCTATTGCGTCATTGCCAGATGGATCAATAGAATTAACAGGGTTATTGGTACAATACGGGTAAGGATTCGAAGTTTGGGGTTTCTGTATAGCCCCCTCAATAATATCTTTTGAAACAAACCTTCCGGTATTTGGATCATAATATCGATTTCTTAAATAAATTAAATTTGCTTCCGGCTCATATTGCTCTCCGACATATTGAAAATTATTCTGTATAGTCACGTTCGATATCTTAATATTGCCAAAAGAATCATAATCATAATTATTAACGACCGAACCGGAACTATTAGTAATAGCGGTAATGCTTCTTCCAGGAGCATCGTAAGTATAAAAAGAAACAATACTCGCCCCTGCCTTAGGAAGAAAAATTAATAAAAAAAAGACTGTATATATTATTAGTTTAAATTTCATCACCAAAGCTTCTTATCCCTGATTGAAATTCCAAATGATTTAATAATTTCTTCTAAAAACTGCCGATTTATCCCGTCATCTGCCCATGAAACCCAGGTTCCGTCTTTTAAAAAAAACCTGACCAACCTACGACATCCGTTAACTTCCGTAATATCATTAACTTCAAATTTCACTTCTTTTTTAATATCATAAATATAAGAAAAAAATTCTCCTTTTTCTTTATCAATAATTAACTGAGTTGCAAATCTTGCCCGTCTAATTTTCCAAATAGCAGAAAAATTTAAAATACTTAAACCACCACTTAAAATTAATATGCCTTGAATAGTATAAATTAAATTATATTTTGAAATAAACCCATATATTAAAAAGAGAAAGGCAACCATAATAGCTAAACAATGACCTATGATAAAAGATTTATAAAAATAAAATTTAAGCCAATTTGACATTTCGAATTTAATTATATTCTTCTTATTTTCTTCCATGTACGTCATCAGCCCTTTTTAGACACAATTTCATTTTACAACAGGAGATTTTGAGCTTGAACTGAGTGATCAGTTTGGTTTAAATTATATTTTTTCCTATGTTCTATGGTCAATCGTTTCTTTTCCTTGCGTTTAGCTAAGATTTCCTCCTTTCGTCCAGCATACACATCATTAGGCGATACATTGCTGTGCGCCTCATGCGGCGTGTTATTATATATTTCAACGGCTTTATTGATCGCTTCCTGAAGCTCATCCGGTGAACAATACACCACAAGGCAAAGTTTGTCTTTGATCGTACGGTTAAATCGCTCGATTTTTCCTCTACCTTGTGGATGGTACGGTGTCCCATAAATATGTTCTATGCCATGACCTGCCAAGTAGTCATTTAACACATCCGATACGAACCCGCCGCCATTATCCGTGTATAGCCTAGGCGGCTCTTTAAGATCATGTCCTAGACTTTGAGCTGTCTCACGAGCTTTTTCAACGCTGTCTGTGATTGAGAACCCTGATTCTTGCGGACGCAATGGATAGGCTAGTATCTTACGGGAATAATCATCTTCCACCGGCAACAGATTGTAATATCCCCAACCCACCACAAAGAGCTTTGTCCCATCACATTGCCAGATCTCATTAATCTTTGTGGTCTTACGCCGCCACTCTTTGGCAGCAGGAAGCTCAGGCAATGGTTTAGGGCAGATAAGACCTGCGTCCTTTAATATCCTAAACACCGTCGGCTCTGACACGCTAAATTGCTCTTCGTCAGTTATTCTAACTGCTAATAACCGCGCAGATAACTCCGGATGTTTGCGTGCAATCATTAGAACCAATTCCCGCTCTTGCGGTGTTAGCCTGTTCCACACCCGCTTTGCCGCGGTCGGAGATTTGGTCAATCCATCTATGCCTTTTTTCTTATACATGGCACGCCATTGATAATAGGTGGCCGGCGGTATCCCTAACTGTTTTAACATTGCCCGCCGTTTACCTGATTGCTGTTCTATTGTGTTAATTAAACCTTCACGTCCTTGCGCGTCCATAGCCCTGTGCCAGCCTGCACTTACGCACTCAGACTTTTTTTAAGTAAACATAGTTCAAGTGCTTGCTCTCCAGCAAGTGACTTTAGCCTGTTATTCTCAGCTTGCAAATGTTTGACTTCATTTTCATTAGCGCTACGGGTGGTGTCCCCTTTAAGTCGGGACTTGCCTGCTTCCATAAAATCTTTGAGCCAAGAATAATATAGAGACACATGGATGCTTTCACGACGACATAAATCTGTCACGGACAATTCTTTGCGAAAACCTTCCAAAACTATCCTGATTTTGTCTTCCGCACTTAAACGCTTACGGTTGGCTCGCTTGATTTGGTTAATGAGGCGGACGGTACTCCCAGGACTGGCCTGGGCTTGTTGATCTTGTTCTGACTCCAATACTGCTGTTTGAGTGGCATCCATAACATTCTCCTTGCCGGCCAGTATTAAATATTGGCCATTATACCACTCAATTCAATCTAAAACCCTCCGGTTTATTTTAAGGCTATGTGTCTAAGAGGCGCTGATGTCGAACAGGCTCTTATGGACAAGATTGTTCGACGTGTTGTCATAAGTATAGGAAACAGTCCCGGATGGATACACCACCGAAATTAACCTTCCGTCATTATCGTAAGTATAATTAACTGTTGTATTGTTTGGGTCAGGATAAGCTATTGATACAAGCTTACCGGAGCGATCATAATTGTATAAAAGAAGAGAGGGCGCCTTAGGATAATAAATTCCCACCAGCCGGTTTAACCAATCGTAATAGTACTCGGTAGTCCCATGCGGGTCGGTCATGGTGATACGGTTTCCATGGGCATCATAGGTGTAACTGACCGTATAGCCATTGGGATTGGGGTAGGTAATATTTATTAATCTGTTTAAATTATCATAAGTATAATGGATGGTATCCCCATTGGGAGTGATCCTTGCTGCCACGTTTCCCTTGGAATCATACTCATAGCTATGCACATAGGCATCGCTGGAAAGAATGACCATCCTGACCCTGACCTTTTTTATATCTTGCGTGATATCATTATTGGAAATGGTGATGTCCCCTATGTAGGGGCTTGAAGTAGAGGTCAAGCCGTCAGGATTGACGGTGACCGTAAAAGTGGCATTATTCGTCGTAACAGAACCTGAAGAAGAACTGATACTAAACCAGGAACTAGGGCTTGCTAATTCAAAATTTAATGTTCCGCCCCCGCCATTGGAAACAGTAAATGTTTGAGACTGTTCTGCCGTACTGCCCTGCACCGCGTAAAAAACCAGATATTGGGGAGAAACTACAACGCGTGAGTTTATAGTTGTTTGGGCGCATAAAATACCCGTGAATAAAAGACAAAAAACAGGCAATGAAAATATTGTTTTATTGTTCATTATTTGCCCTATTATTGGCAATCATTAAATGCCGACGGTTCGGCCTTGATCCCAGCATTTTGATCAAGGCATTTTTCCTGGCTATACGGAACTGTTCTTTATTTTTGAGTTTTGGGGATTGTGTGGTCTTGGCTACTGATTTTGCAGGATCAGCTAAAGAAAGATTACCTTTCGCACTCCGGCTGGAAAACGAAACTGTTCTTCTGTTTTTTAAAGCCTCTATTTGATTTTGAACTTTGGCAGTAATTATACCTGCCCTAGCGTATTGTAAACCGCTTATATGTAATAGGGAAGATACCAGCAAAATCATCAAAAAATTTTCAATTTTCAAAATTCACCACCCATATTATTGATGATTCTTAAAAAAAATGTACTCCTTGACATATTTCGAGTGAATTTCTTGACTATAATTAAATGTAACATATTTCTGACAAAAAGCAAATATTAAATATTGATTAATAAACAAATCAATATTTAACTAAAGATAAATTTATGCAAAAAAAGACGCCGGGTTTAATTACCCGGCGTCAGTTAAAAAGATATTACTACTTACTTATCCAACGGACAGCTGACATGGATCGTATCCAGCGGGGACGTGACCATGGTCAATGTCCCGGTTACAATGTGCTTTGCCATATAAAAAGTCCCTTTAAGGATGCCGCCGGCAAGGGCAAAAGGCAGAAACTTGGCATTCGTGGTTTCCGTCTTCACACTGTCGCTGACCTGCAGAGGTGACATCATCACATCTCGTATGCCCCCCTGGAACTTTGACACAGTATCAGCAAAAGAAGGGACACTTAAACCCACCACCGCTAACGCAATAAGTATAGAGACTGTTCGTTTCATAGAACACCTCTCCTTCTTGACCCCGCTTTTTGGCCAACCGGCCAAGCGGGGCTATAGTTTTAGGGGATTATAAAATCCCTCAATTTAAGTATGGCACATAATGGCTGAAATAAACAGGGCTAAAATGCAGCAGTGGCCAATTACCACTCCAACGCGCCGCCGGTTTGATACTCGGTGACGCGGGTTTCGAAGAAATTCTTCTCTTTTTTGAGGTCAATGACTTCACTCATCCAGGGGAAAGGATTGCTGCTGTTGTATTGGCGCGGCAGGCGAAGTTTTTCCAGGCGGCGGTCCGCGATGTATTGCACATATTCACGCATCATGGACATATTCAATCCCAACACCCCGTTGGGCAGGCATTCTTTGGCATAATTGCACTCTAATTCAACTGCTTTCTTGATACGTGTGATCAGATGTTCCTGGAATTCCGGGGTCCAGCAGTACGGATTCTCTTCGATGATCGTATTGATCAGCTGAATACCAAAATTCATGTGGATGCTCTCATCACGCAAAATATACTGGATCTGCTAGCAGGTGCCGGGAAGGCGGTTTTGGCGGCCGAAAGACAACAAGGTCACAAAACCGCTGTAAAAGAAAATCCCCTCGGTAACCACATAAAAAGCCACCAGATTATCAACGAATTTTTGCAGGCCTTCAGGGGTGGCTAAATCAGCACCTGAATCAATAATCCCATCCGTACAGCTCATGGAAAATTCGTCTTTTTCATAAATGGCCTGGTTTTCACGGTACATGTTAAAAATTTCCGTCTCATCCAAAGATAAGGACTCGACGATGTATTGAAAAGTATGGACGTGGATGGCCTCTTCAAAAGCCTGGCGCAGCAAATACTGGCGGCATTCCGGGTTATCCACCATCTTATAAATAGACAAAACGATATTATTGCCCACCAGGGTTTCTGCGGTTGAGAAGAAACCTAAATTGCGCTTGATCACATGGCGCTCATCTGCTGTAAAAGCATCCTTATTTTTCCATTGTTCAATGTCGCGCTGCATGGAAACTTCCGTCGGCATCCAGTTGTTGGCGCAGGCATCCAGGTAAAAATGCCAGGCCCATTTATATTTAATAGGCACCAGCTGGTTCACGTCCACGGTGCGGTTATTCAGGATGATGCGTTTTTTGTCAGCGGAAACGCGCTCGCGCGTCATGCGAATGCCGCCGGTACATTCCGGGGTTTTGATATCGGTTTGGGGGATTTCAGGCATAAATTTCCTTTTTAA
Source organism: Candidatus Omnitrophota bacterium (assembly GCA_013286575.1). Lineage (GTDB taxonomy): Bacteria > Omnitrophota > Gorgyraeia > Zapsychrales > Fredricksoniimonadaceae > JABDGZ01. Next base: position 899 of record JABDFL010000046.1, on the reverse strand, counting down.
AAAGATTGCTTCGCTGCGCTCGCAAAGACACGCAATTTATTGACAAGATTCACAGTCTTGGACAGGTTCGGCGCTGGTTTTAGCGGGCGTATCAACCACCTTGCCCTTTTCATTACGCTCACGCTGGCCAACCACATTAGCATATTTATTGATATCCAACGTGCTTTTTTCAATACGGGTCGCCCCCATGGAACGCAGATAATAGGTCGTCTTCAAACCCTTTTCCCAGGCATACATATACATATCACTGATCTTCTTGCCGCTGGGTTTGGCCTGATACAAATTCAAAGACTGGCCCATGTCGATCCACTTCTGGCGGCGGCTGGCAGCCTCGATGATCCACTCATAATCAATTTCAAAGGCAGTGGCGTATTTGGCCTTAAGGATTGCCGGCACGCGCGTGATCTCCTGCACGCTGCCGTCAAAATATTTCAAATCATCGATCATCTCCTGGTCCCAGATGCTTAATTTCTTAAGGTCTTCGACCAGGCATTCATTGATGACGGTAAATTCACCCGAGAGATTGCTTTTGACAAAGACATTCTTATACATCGGCTCAATGGACTGGGTGACGCCTGTGATGTTCCCAATCGTTGCCGTCGGGGCAATGGCCATGACCAGGCTGTTGCGCATGCCTGTTTTCTGGATGGCCGAACGCAGCGGCGCCCAATCCATGCGCGAGCCGCGGTCCATTTCCAAATAACCGCCCCGCTCTTTTTCCAAAAGTTCAATGGTATCAATGGGCAAAAACCCGCGGTCCCATTTGGAGCCTTTATAACTTGAATAAGCCCCCCGCTCACGGGCCAATTCCATAGAAGC
>JABDFL010000046.1:0-70 GCA_013286575.1 Candidatus Omnitrophota bacterium | reverse complement strand
TTCCATGCTTTCATCGGCAAAGTCCACCGCTTCCTGGGAAGCATAACTGAAATTAAGGCTGTATAAAGCA
>JABDFL010000045.1 GCA_013286575.1 Candidatus Omnitrophota bacterium | reverse complement strand
CGGTATTCCGGACGGAAATCATGGCCCCATTCAGAGATGCAATGCGCTTCATCAATGGTGACACAATCCACGCGGCAGGAGCGTAACATCTCAAGGATCTCTTCTTTGAACAGTGTTTCCGGTGCCAGGAAAAGGAGTTTGGTTTTTCCTGAAGTGACCTTGTCTTTGTTGATATCATATTCATCCAAGCGCAGGGAGCTGTTTAAGACCTCGGCCTCAACGCCCAGGCTTTTCAGCTGGCTGACCTGGTCTTTCATCAGGGATATTAAAGGTGAAATGACGACCGTTAAGCCCGGAAGCATCAACGCCGGGATTTGATAACAAATGGATTTGCCGCCGCCGGTGGGCATAATAAGCACAGTGTCTTTTTTATCCAGGACGGATTGGATGCAGGTTTCCTGCAAAGGCCTGAAAGAGTCATAACCAAAAACAGAGCGAAGGATCTTTAATTTCATAGGAAGGTTATTATAGGTTGTAACAATAACTATTTCAAATAATGAAAAGCATTGTATAATTTTAAAATATGCGGCTTATTTTGACTATTTTCTTATTTCTAATCACATCTGCCTATGCGGAACAAGGCTATAGGTACGGGCACTTGACAGCGCAGGAGATCGAGCGCGTCAGGCAGGTGGAAGCGCTTCTTGGCGGCGTTGATACCAAATCATTGCGGGAAACCATCAATGAGTTGGAAAGATCACGGCATCCTTATATTAATTTGGAAGTCAAGGAAGCCATGGCCAAGGCTTACACGGACATCGTCCGTGAGATCAACGTTGAGGGCCAAAGCAAAAAAGAATGGCTCTACAGCATGGTGTGCCTTAATATGGCCTATCTTCAATTTGGGGGAGATGAGGGCAGGCCCGGGAGCACGACGGAATTAAACAGGCTTATCCGTAAAAAATTAATGGAATATCTGCCTTCTGATCTTTTGAAACAATTCGGGTCCATGTATTCGCTGGAATGAGAAAGGAGTAAAGGATGCCGGTGACTTTGCAAAAATGTTACGACTATTTTATCCAATACGGGATGAGTGTGGCCGCGGCCGTCATTATTTTTATTATTGGCCGGCTGGTGGCCAAATTCATAGCCAATTTGGCGGAAGCAGCGATGCTCAAAGCGGGCGTTGATAAGACCTTGTCTTCTTTCGGCCGGCATTTGGCGTTTTATGGGACCATGACCTTAGTTTGTATTGCCGCGTTAAATAAATTGGGAATTGAAACAGGTTCCTTTATTGCAGTGGTGGGCGCTGCCTCCCTGGCCGTGGGCCTGGCTTTACAAGGTTCTTTGGCTAATTTTGCTTCCGGTGTCATGCTTATTTTGTTCCACCCTTTTAAAGTAGGGGACACCATCGACGCCGGCGGCGCGCAAGGCAGGGTGGAAGAGATCCAGATCTTTAATACCATCATTATAAGCAGCGATAAAAAACGTGTGGTTGTGCCCAACTCAAAAATTACCGGCGATAAAATAACCATCGACCCGAGCTGAACCATGACGAAATTAGTCCTTCTCAGGCATGGTGAAAGCACCTGGAATAAAGAAAACCGTTTTACAGGCTGGACAGATGTTGACCTGTCCCCCAAAGGCGTTGCTGAGGCCCAGGAGGCCGGAAAAATTTTAAAGAGTAAGGGTTTTTCATTTGATTTGGCTTTTACATCAGTCTTAATAAGGGCCATCAGAACGCTTGAAATTGTCCTGGATGAAATGGATTTGAAAGGGATTGAAGTTTTTAAATCCTGGCGTCTGAATGAACGGCATTACGGCGCCCTGCAAGGGTTAAACAAGGCGCAAACAGCAAAGCAATACGGGGAAGAGCAGGTAGCTATTTGGAGAAGATCGTATTCCATACCGCCGCCTGCTTTATCAAAAGAAGACAGGCGTTTTCCGGGCCACGACCCTCTTTATAAAGATGTTAATAGCAATGACCTTCCGCTTGGCGAATCTTTAAAAGACACGGTGGACAGGTTTTTACCCTACTGGACAGGCGAGATTGAGCCATTCTTGCGCGGGCAAAAGCGCATCATCATCGTGGCCCACGGCAACACGCTCCGGGCCCTGGTCAAATACCTCGATAATGTCTCTGATGAGGATATCGTGAAATTAGATATCCCGACAGGCGTCCCGTTGGTCTATGAGCTCGATGCGGCACTAAAGCCTATCAAATCTTATTATTTAGGCCATTAAAATAGGGAGCCTAGTGCAGAACTTACAAAATAATTACGTCCGGTACGGGATAGCCGCATTCGTTTTTATAATAACCGTCTTTTTGGTGTTTTCCATCTCTTCTAAACGCACGGCCGGTGATTTTGATGTTTATTATGCGTCCAGCCAATGCTATTTAGCCAAAGCCCCCGTCTATACTGCCCATAATGGCATCAATGAATTTAAATACTCTCCGTTATTTGCCCTGGTCTTTTCCCCATTAACAATGCTCAACAAAACCGCGGCGCTTTATGTCTGGAGCGTCCTGAACATTCTTTCACTATATTTAATATTCCATCTTTTTTATAAGCTTAAACAAATGTCATTTTCCGGTCCCCGTGACCTTTTGCTCATCATTTGCCTCTTTGCTTTGACCGGCCGCTTTATTTTTAACGATATCAAGCTGGGCCAAGTGAATATCCTGCTTTGTTATCTCATGGTTTTAACAATGTATTTGGAAATAAACAAAAGATATTTTTGGGCAGCGGTCACGTTGGCTTTAAGTTTGATGGTAAAGTTTTTTCCGCTCCTTTTTCTCGTTTACTTTATTTTAAGAAGGCGCTTTGAATTAGCGGCTTTTACTGTCTTAATGGCCGTGTTTTTCTTATTATTGCCTTCCGTTTATTCCGGATTTGACCTTAATTTAAAATATCTCCATGATTGGCTGGTCCTGTTAAAATCTTCCCCGTCGCATCTTTTATGTTCGGTCAAGAATAATTCCCTCATTTCATTTTACGCCTGGTTTTTTATTGCCAGGCATGATATATACCGCGTCATTGATTACAATATGATCACAAAGCCCTTAACGCCTGAGATTTATTATTTTTGGGGGACCAGCTGTTTTGTTTTCTTCAGCGCATTCTTTTACGACACTTTTTTCGTGAAAAATAAGGAAATAAAAACCGTTTTTCTGGAATACTCCTGTCTTTTTGTGTGCGGGCTTTTATTTAACCCTCTCGCGTATTTAAACGCCCTTGTCTTCCTGATCGTCCCTTATTTTTTCATTCTGCGTTATTTATTTTATGCCCAAATGGACAGGGCGCGTTTTGTTATCATTTCATTGCTCACATTTTTTGGGTTTATCTTCAATATCGTTGATCAAAGGCTGTTCTTTAATGATATTGAACGCTTTTATGTGCTTGTGCAAGCCAAGCCTTTGATGTGGACCATGATTTTGCTTTATTTGAGTTTATGGATGGCCAAGTTTTCATTAAATCCAAAGAAGCCGTAATTATGGTATAATAATTTTCGCCATTCGGAGGTAAAGTATGCCTAAAAGGACAAAAAGTATTTTATTTGTTGTGTGTGCGGTGATGTTCTTTAGCGCTCAGGCGCGTCCTGATGACAAAGACAAGCAGCATGCCGCGGCTGTGCATAGTAATGCGGGCAGGCCTCAATCTCAGCCCCGCAGAGAACAAGCGCCTCAGCAAGCTGAGCATAGGGCGCCTGTACAGGCCCGCCGGGAAGAAATTTCCCGGCAGGTTGAGCAGCCTAGGAGGCCCGCAGAGAACCGCACCGCACAACCTTTTTCTCAGGAAAGGGGAGGGCCCCGCGTTTATGCTGTCCCGGTACCTGCAACTGCAGAGAATAACCGGCTTTTCCATCATCAGCACCATAATAATTGGCGGCCGCGTTATAATTTCTACGATGATCAATATCATTTTTATCCTTACGTAAATATTGCTGCCACCATGGATTTGTCTGCCGATTGTGTTTCAGTTGAGTTTAACGGACAAACGTACTTTTATGATGATGGGACGTTTTACCAGCAGGATGCGGCAGGGCAGTATTTTGCAGTGGCTCCGCCTATCGGGATAATTGTTAATGCCCTTCCTTCCCAGGCCCGGCAAATTATTGTTAATGGCCAGGTTTTGTATCGCAGTAAGGGTGTTTGCTATATTCAGGTCGCCCAGGGATATCAGGTTGTCGGGCAGGTGCCATGGCCCTCAGATGATTCATGAATATGATTAAAAAAGTAAATGCTTGTGCGCGCGGTTTATTATTGTGCGTTTTAATATTTAACCCGGGCGCGGTACAGGCTAAAGACAACGATGATCAAAATGAGATCATCCTTTTAAATGATTCAGCATCAGCCCTTGAGGATTCCAATCCGCAGCTTTCAAAAGAACTGGCCCAATTTGCCGATGAGAGAGAGAAAGAATGGGAAGATAAGAACGCCGATAAGGATGGGCCTCCGGTCGCTGTTACCGATAAAAATATCAAACGATTCCAGGACCAAATAAAACTTTTAAAAGAAGCGGCCGATAACATCCAGCCAACCTATCCTTTGATAGCCCAGGGTTTGAAAAAAATGGCGCATGAGATCAACAGGAGCATTGAGATTGAAAAATAAAATAATCATTTTGTCATTGCTTCTTTTGAACGGGCCGCTGGCCTGGGGCGCCACCTGGGAACATGACGATCAGTGGAAGGTCAATCACCGCGCAGAATTTATTAAGGAATATTTGGACGAATTCTGTTTTTACCAGGAACCGTCCCTGATCTACCGGGCCATTAAGGATGTTTTATTAAGGATGCCCGTTAAAGACTTCCTTAATGTCACCAATCGCCGCAGGCCGGTCCTTTTTACCGAGTTTTATGTCGACGGGACAGCCCGTTTTGCCAGCTCTTCGGAGTTTATTGTCAACCCAGGCGATCCTCCCTGCTGTAAAGAAGGTTTCACCTTGGTCAAGCTCGGGATGAGTTTGGGGCTGGCCCGGACCCCCGGCCCTATTGAAGGCGTGGTTGCCCACGAATTGGCCCATCGCGTCTTAGACAGCATCCGCAAAGGCAATGTAAACTGCGATGCGGAGAGGGCCGCCAATGCTTTGATCAAAAAATGGGGGTTTAGAAAAGAGTTTAAAGAGGCGAGTCAATTATTTGGCCAGAAAAAAGGGGACCCTCCGGGTTGTCAGGAGGTCCGGCATGAAAAATAAAATATTAATTGTTCTTACCGGCGGTTTATTATTCTGGGGGGTGGCGCTTAAACCTGTTTTTGCTTTGGAACACGCCCAAAAGAATGGATTATTCAGTATGGATATTCCCGAGGAATGGCATTGGGCGGAATATCCCCAGGAAGTTATTGTTACCTATGCTGACGGGCAAACGGTCGCTATTGATATTCAATTCGTGCCCAGCCGCCGGCTTTCCCGGGCAGAAATCAAAGATACCCTCAGCCAAGCAAATAATAAAATGATCAAGGAAGGGATCAATGCCCATCACGGGACCTTCATTGAAGAAGATGCGATGGATTTGGATGGGGTATACGCCACACGCATGGAATTTAAAACATCCCCTCCCAATCCTGTTTATGTGACGTATGTTTCTTTTTTTAATAAAGGCTATGTGTTTACCATCACTTACGGGAGCAGGGACGAGAATATGCGTTCAATGCTGGATGATGCCTTTGCAACGATTAAGCTTTAGCCGTGGCTTTCTGCAGTTTCTAAACCTTCCAAAAGAATGTCAACAATGTCCTGGTCAATATGCTCTTTCATTGAACGCAAAATATTGATGGCCTCTTGTTTGGATTTTTTGGGGCGATAGGGGCGTTCGGTGGTCAAGGCGTCATAAATATCAGCCACGCTTAAAATACGCACGAGAGGCGAAATTTCTTCCCCTTTTAATCCATCCGGATACCCTGAGCCGTCAAGCTTTTCATGATGGTGGCGCACCAGGTCGCACAAATGCTGCAGGGAGCGCACCGGCTTGATGATGCTTTCCCCGATCTCCGGATGGCGGCGCATGATGACCCATTCCTCATCAGTAAGCCCGCTGTCTTTTTTCAATACTTCGTCGGGGATCCCGATCTTCCCAAGGTCATGCAGGCGGGCGCCGTCCCTTAAAGTATCGAGGTCTTCGCTGTCAAGGCCAAGGCGCCTGCCTATCATTAACGCGTGGTCTGCCACGCGGTCAAGATGGCCGTGGGAATATTTGTCCTTGGCATCAACAGCGAGCGCCAGGGCGGAAATGGTCTCGAAATAAGTTTTTTCAATATCACGGTTGAGTTTGGAATTTTCAATGGCAATGGCTGTTTGGGAGGCCAGATTGAAAACCATGTCCAGATCTTCTTTTGAGAAATCCTCCTTTTGCCCTTCAGGCCTGCCTAATGTCAAAATGCCGCTGGCGCGGTCATGGTAAACCAGGGGGGCGCAAAGCAAGGTTTCACCGAATAGTTTTTTTAATACCGGGTTATCGCTGTTTTGCAGGAAAATGCCGGATACGCTCATGGGGTGTTTCTCTGATAAGACCCGGGCCAAGGGTGAGCCTTCAAATAATTTTATGGTTATTTTCTTTTTAGGATCATAGCTGGCGCCATAAACCGTGTGGACGGTCAATTCTGTTTTTTTATCGTTTAAAAGCAGCAGGGTGGCGACCTTGGCTGTTAAAGCATTGGTGAGAGTTTCAAGGATCAATTCAAGGAAGGTGTCAATGTTTTGCATGTTGGAAATGCCGTGGCCGACCTTGGACATGACGGCATGCAGCGTTTTTTTGGCCAGCTCAAGGCTGCGGACATTTTCTTCCAGCCGCTGCGTCACGGCGGAAAAGGACCGGCTTAACACGACGATCTCATTTTCCCCCTGGTTGAGCTCCTGGACGGTCTCAGGGCTTAATAAATTTTCCAGGGCCTTGCTGTTTTGTTTGGAGATATCAATGATTTTAACGAGCAGGGAACGGATGGTAATAAACCCGATAAAAACGCCTAAGACCATCAGGACCATGACATAGGTATAATTTGTTTTGGAGATATCGACATGCCCGTGTTCAATGATTTGGGTGTAGAAGTAATAAAGAAGCACCATCGGAACAATGGATGTGATCAAAAAAAGGATGGTGAATTTGCGCAGGATGGATGCGTCTTCAAAGGAGGCCAGGAACAGGATCTTCTTTTCATTTTTTTTCATAGTGTAACTTTATCCTTATTTTGCCGTTTTGAAAAGAGAAATTTTGTTTACTTGTATTTAATTTTAGTCATATTTTAATTGATTTAATATCAATATTTGTTATAATCCATTTAATGGACCAGCTGCGCTCACCATGGTTGAGGAAAATATTCTTATTTTTTATTTTTTATTCGGGCCCGTGGCTGTGCAGAGGGCAGGAGATACTGGTTTATTTTTCGCCCAACGGAGGCTGCCAGCAGGCGGTTGTTTCACAGATACGAAAAGCCGCGCAATCAATAGACATTGCCATGTATTATCTTAGCTCCGGGGACATAGCCCGGGCCCTGGTCAAGGCCAGGGAAAATAATGTCCGGGTGAGGATTGTTTTAGACCAGGGCCAGGAGATAGAGCCTGCTTCCAAAAGCGGATATCTTGTCAAACACGGTTTTGAAATCAGGTATCATCTGGGCTTTGGCCTTATGCACAATAAGTTTGCCATTATTGATGGAAAGTCATTGATCACAGGGTCTTTTAACTGGACATTGACGGCAGAAGAAAGGAATGAGGAAAACCTGCTCATTATCACCGACGCAGGGACCATCGAAAAATACGAGGAACGTTTTAATTATTTATGGGACACCAGCCGCGTTGATTCAAGGAATGCGAGGGGCTTCGAGGTTTTTCCTTCCTGGTTTTGCACGACATTTCATCTTCTTTGCAATAACTAGCAGCGGGCATAAAAGAACAACCCCCCGCCGTTGGCGGGGGGCTGTTTGGATCTATCCGGTATGGAAAGATTACGGAGTTAAAACGCCACCAGTGGTGATGGTTTCTGTGGTGGACCCTGTGCTGCCGACCTGCACCGGTGTTGCCACGATGGTGTAGCCGGAAGTGCTCATACCCGAGCAGTCGTAGGTATAACCTGCGATCGGTGAAGTGGCACAGTAAGCCGTGTTAAGATACGGAGGCGTGGCCGTGACTAATGCAGATTCACTGGCCGGATAATTGCCATTGTTAGCCGTACCATAAGACTCCGCGGCTGTAGACATCGCCCTCAACGTCGCCTTGGCCAAAGCATCATTAGATGTCATTTTGGCGCGCAGCAGGTTAGGGATCGCAATCGCCGCCAACAAGGCGATGATCGCAACTACGATCATGATTTCCACCAGCGTAAAACCTTGGTCCTTTTTTCGAGTACGCATAGTACCCTCCTTACGGTTATATGGTTATATATGACTCCACTTTCAAGTATACACTAAAATCGGCATCCTGCCAGATTTTCTTGATGATTTCATTAAAGATGCTTGAAATCCTTCAGAACTCGGTGTTATACTGTGGGGCACAAGATCACAATACTAAACTCCGGAAAGCGTATACTTATGAATGATGAGCTAAACAGCCTTTGGCAGTCCCTGGCCCTTTTGCTGCGCAGCCACCCCTGGCATGGCATCCCTATAGGGGAAGAGTCCCCTAATATTGTTAACACCTATATTGAAACCGTGCCTTCAGATACGGTCAAATACGAAATTGACAAAAAAAGCGGTTTCCTGAAAGTTGACCGCCCCCAGAAGTATTCCAGTATTTGCCCTACCCTTTACGGGTTTATTCCGCAAACCTATTGCTCTTCCAATATCGCTGAGCTTTGCCGTGAACGCACAGGCCGCAGTACGGTGGTGGGTGATGAAGACCCCCTGGATATTTGTGTTTTGACCGAGAAGGTGATCACTCACGGGGACATCATCGTGCGCGCCATTCCCATCGGCGGTTTCCGCATGATTGACAGGGGGCAGGCGGACGATAAGATCATCGCGGTCATGCACGGGGACGCCCTGTACAGCCAATGGAACAATATTGAAGACTGCCCGCGTTCATTTACGGACCGCCTGAAACATTATTTCCTGACCTATAAGGACATCCCGGGGTCCGATGAGCGCATTTGTGAGATCACCCATGTTTTCGGCCGTGAAGAGGCCCTGGAAGTTATCCGTTGTGCCCGCAAAGATTATACGGAACGTTTTTCCAAGCTTGAAGACATGATGAAATTTGTTAACGATGAATGAGTAAGCTAACGCTGCCCGGAGTGATCGGGCCTTTTGAGGAGTGAAAAATGAAGAAAATTTTAGTCGTCGATGATGACAAGGCCGTGACATCGTTGCTCAATAGCATACTTTCAAAGCAGGGTTACGAGGTCTTGGTGGCCCATGACGGCCTGGACGGCATGGTCCAGGTGCGCAAAAACACCCCGGACCTGATCATCCTTGACGTGATGATGCCTGAGATCAACGGTTATGATGTCTGCAGTAACCTTAAATTCGATGAGAGGTTTAAGCATATCCCCATTATTGTTTTGACTTCCCGTGAACAGGAATTGGATCCCAGGATCGGCAAGTTGATGGGGATCAGTTATATACATAAGCCCATCGACAGCAAAATCCTGTTGGAACAAATTCAAAGCACCTTAAAATAGTAAAATGCCCAAACGCCTGCTGTTATTACTCGCCGTTTACGGAGGGATGCTCCTTCATCCGGCCTTTGCCGCAGATGGCCCGGCTGCGCCTGCCGCCGCCAGTGAATTCAG
>JABDFL010000044.1 GCA_013286575.1 Candidatus Omnitrophota bacterium | reverse complement strand
TGGTCCCTGAAAAACCAGGGTAAGAAGGGAAGGGTGTTTTTGTTTTGCGGGGACATGTCCGCGGAAACAGGCATCTTTCACGAGGCTGTCAAATATGTTCATAATTTTGATTTACCGGCGACCTTCATTGTCTGCGATAATGGCGTCAGCGTCATGACCGACACCAGGGCGACCTGGGGCGCTGCAGAACCCTGGTTTACGGGGACTAAGTATGAAAGTAAGATCATTTATTTTAAGTACACTAACGGCTATCCGCATTCGGGATTAGGGAAATTGATAAAGTTCTAATATGAAATATTTCGATGAATTAAAACGGACGATGGAGTGGCTGGCAACGCAGCCGCAGGTGATGTTTGTGGGGCAGACAGTTGCAGGCCCTGGCACCTTTATGTTCCAAACCCTGCGCGACTGCCCCAAGGAACGCTGCCTTGAGATGCCGATCAATGAAAGTTTCCAGATGCAGTTTACCATCGGCATGGCCCTGGCCGGCTATGTGCCTGTTTCAGTTTACCCCCGTCAGAATTTTTTATTGTTGGCTACGGGAGACATGGCCAATATGCTCGATAAGATCCCCATGATCTCCGGCGGTAAATGGCCGGTAAAAGTGATTATCCGGGTGGCCACCGGCCCTGATGCGCCCGTGCATCCGGGGCATCAGCATATCGGCAATTATGCTAAAGCCATGCGTGAATTATTCAGCTGGATCGAAGTGGTGGAGCTTAACACTGCCGAAGAAATTTTTCCGGCCTATACCCACGCGTTGGGCCGCACGGATGGCAAGTCCACCTTGATTATCGAACATGGTAATTTTTACAACGAGGAATATTACGCCAAACGGATGATCACAACCCCGTCACAACATTAGCCGCCTAAGAAAAATGTTAACGCCAAACAAAGCGATAGGGAATATTTCCAGGATATTTATAGTTGGGCATAATGACAGCGTTGAAAATTCCCTGCGGGGATATTTTAAGGCAAAGGGATATCGTCATGTTGTCTCCAACACCCAGGACCGTATTAATGTTTTGGATCCATCCAAGGTGGAGGGTTTATTTAAGAAGTTTAAACCAGACTATGTTTTTTTGGGTTCTTTGCGTTCCGGCGGCATTGCCGCCAATCAAAAATTTCCGGCGGAATTTATTTATGAAAATATCCGATCCCAAAATCTGGTGATTGAAGCGGCCCGTCTTTATAAGGCCAGGAAATTGTTATATTTCTCAAGTTCCTGCGTTTATCCCAAAGAAGCCAAACAACCGATTAAAGAAACGACATTACTGACAGGCCCGCTTGAGCCAACGAGCGAAGCCTACGCCATTGCCAAAATAGCCGGTACTAAAATCTGCCAGGCCTACAGGGCACAATACAATTTCAATGCCATTGCTGCCGTGCCTGCAACCCTTTATGGCCCGGGCAGTGATACCAATATTGAAACGGCCCATGTTCTTGGTGCGTTAATAGCGAAATTTCATAGGGCTAAAAAAGAGAATGCCAAAAACCAAACACGTAATCATCATACCCTATGTTGCTTTCTTTAAAAATATTGATCAGGGCATCTTCACGTCCGGCGCGTAAATGCACCGGCGCACGAATAACACCCGTAGCAAATATATCAGCAATCTCTTTCTCGAAAGCTATAATTTCATCTTTAGTGACCATATTATTTATTCTCTGCAAACCATTTCATGGTTTTCCCAATGCCGTCTTCCAGGGCGACCTTCGGCTCCCATCCTAATTCTCTGCGGGCCAATGAAATATCAGGCCGTCGCTGTTTTGGGTCATCCTGGGGCAAAGGCTGATAAATGATCTTTGCTTTGGGATTATACTTCTTTCGAATAAGCTCTGCAAATTCTAAAATCGTAAATTCTCTCGGGTTGCCCATATTCACGGGCCCGGTCATTTTGGATAAAAGCAGTCTGGTGATGCCGTCAACCAGATCATCCACGTAACAAAAAGAGCGTGTCTGCTTGCCGTTGCCGTAGATGGTCAAAGGCCGGTGGTTTAATATCTGGTCGATAAAATTAGGCACCACCCTTCCGTCTTTAATCTGCATGCGCGGCCCGTAGGTGTTAAAAATCCGCACCACCTTGACATCCATCTTATAAGCGCGCTTGTAGGCAAAGGTGGCTGCTTCGGCGTAACGCTTGGCTTCATCATAAATGCTTCGCGGCCCGATGGTATTGACATTCCCCCAGTAACCCTCCACCTGGGGATGCACCAAAGGGTCCCCATAAATCTCCGATGTGGAAGCCATTAAGAAGACCGCTTTCTTGGCGCGGGCAAGTTCCAGTAAATTGTGCGTGCCATAACTGCCGACCAGCATGGTGGCAAGAGGATGATTCATATAATCCACCGGGGACGCAGGTGAGGCAAAATGGCACACATAATGCACAGGACCCGAGACTTTAAACGGCTTGATCACATCCTGCTTCATCAATTTAAAATCTTTATTGGCCTTCAAATGCGCCACGTTACGCAATGAGCCTGTGATCACATTATCCACCGCGATCACTTTAAAACCGTGGCCGATAAACCAGTCACATAAATGACTCCCCAAAAATCCAGCCCCGCCGGAAATTAAAACAGTTTCTTTAGACATTCTGAGCTCCATTTTAAATCGTGTTTATACTATTGCAAATTTGATAACCTGCATGCCGCAAGACGAGCAGCAGGCCTTTCTATTTACAAAGACCTTCCCCTGCCTGTGCCGAAATATTCGAAACCGATGTCTCGCAGATGCACGGCGTCTAAAAAATTACGGCCGTCAAAAATCACGGTCTGGGCCATGGCATCACGGATCTGCACAAAATCAATGTCTTTAAATTCCGGCCACTCGGTCAACAGCAAAAGGCAGTCACAGCCTTCCGCGACCGTATAGGCATTGTTGCAGAATGTGACCCCGCGCAGCACTTTCCTGGCATTCTCCAGCGCTTTAGGGTCATACACCCTTATTTTAGCACCTTCCGCCTGCAAGAGCTGGATGATCTCCAGGGCCGCGGCATTACGTATATCGTCGGTATTCGGTTTAAAGGCCAGGCCCCATACGCCGATGGTCTTGTCCTTGATGTTCCACAATTTCTCCTCGATAAAACGCACAAACCAATGGCGCTGGGCATCGTTGATGTTCCGCACCTGTTTTAATAAAGAAAATTCATAGCCGCTGCGTTCACTCAAACGGATAAACGCATCCACATCCTTGGGGAAACAAGACCCGCCGTAGCCGATACCTGCATCTAAAAACTGGCGGCCGATGCGTTTGTCCAATCCCATGCCCTCAGCCACCTTGAGGACATCCGCGCCCACCCGGTCGCAGATCTGGGCCACTGCATTGATAAAAGAAATCTTCGTCGCCAAAAATGAATTCGAAGCATGTTTGATCATTTCTGCGGAAGCGATATTCGTCACCAGGATCTTTGGTTTTAAAGGCTTATAAATTTCCCTAAGCAACTGTTCTGCTTTTTTAGACTCCACCCCGATCACAATGCGGTCCGGGTTCATGAAATCATGCACGGCGCTGCCTTCTTTAAGGAATTCAGGATTGGAAGCGACGTCAAAATCCAGCAGGATTTTATTGCCTTTTTTGTGTTTTTTAGCCAGGTTCAAATGGATGGTGCGCCTGATCTTTTTGCCCGTCTCGGCCGGGACGGTCGATTTCTCGACGATAAGTTTATAAGAATCCATGTGCTGGGCGATCTGGCGCGCCACATTTTCCACGTAGGTCAAATCCGCGTCCCCATTAGGCTTAGAAGGTGTGGGAACAGCCAAGAAAATCACCCGGGATTTTTTAGTCGCCTCACCGATGGAACCTGTAAAAGAAAGCCGCTTTTTGGCGACATTAGCCTTCATCAGCTCAAGCAATCCTGGCTCATAAATCGGCAGCTTCCCCTTTTTCAAAGTCTTGATCTTATCAGGATTGTTGTCCACACAAATCACATGGTGCCCGATATTGGCCAAACAGACCCCTGACACCAACCCCACATAACCTGAACCGATGATGGCAATTTTCATTCATTCACCCCTAACTAGGCCCCGCCGATCGGTCGAGAGCGACCGGCGGGGCTGTTTATATTATATTCCCCCTGAACCAGACTGCGAACCAGGCCTGGAAGCTGAGAAGGAAGATTGCAACAAATTAAATTTCATACCCGGAGACGCCTTTAGACGGAAAAGGACATAAAAAGTCGTTCCCTGCCCCTGCGTTTGGTCAATGGCCATGTCCATTTCCCATTCATGCAAATCACGCGTCAGGACATACTCATTCTCCCTGGCGCTGGTGGTGTTACCCTCCGTTGCTTTGGTAAGCGGATAACTATTATATATCTTAAACTTCCATTTGGGGTTGATCGTATAATCCTCCTCTGTGGTAAGCTGGTCCCCTTGATAGCGGGTATAGCGGCTCCCCAAAGAAATAGCCCAACCATTGCCATGAAATTCAGTATCAAAATTATCAGAATTAAAATGCCCTTCATGGAAATCGTATTCATTGTCATTGTGGAAGGACAACCAATTGGTGGGATTAAAATCAAGTTGGGTATCATACGGGTTGAAACCACGGTGGCCGGTCGTCCCTTTGAGGCCATAGTTGACGGTGGTCAGGACCCTTAACAGATCCACGACTTCACCATTGCGCTTGGTCTGTATTTGGTTCTCCAATCCAAATGTAAATTGATGGAGCCTGTACAAATCATCAATATTAGTATCAAAGATGTTAAGACGGTCTGCCGGGAAGGTCGGCCTGGCCTGGTAAAGATACGTGATCGTCGGGGTTATGACATGGCGTAAACCATGGATATCCAGTCCCATAAAATTCGTATTATAATCCCAGACCCTGTAAAACTTGGTGGCCATGTCCAGGCTGCCCCGGAACATGCCGCGGATGATATTGTTTTCATCGTACTGGGCGGTGCGGCTGTAGTATGTTTCTTCACCTCCCAGATGGGGATTAAATTGGATAAATCCGACCTTAAAAGGATGATTAATATCATTGTTTGAATCAAAACGCAGGGTCTTCTCGTTAAATGTCTTGGGAGCATTCCGGTAGCCTATGTCCGAAAAGGTGTCAGTGCTTTTGGCATAAAAGCCGGTTTTACCGATTTGCTGGTTGTTATAGATATATTGGATTTGCGGTATACGTTCAATGCCCTGTATTTGAGGGTTCTCACGGCTGGTGTCGACGTTAAAAGTAAGCGTGCCTCGCGGCATGACGCGCGTCAGTAAAAAATAAGTATCCAGATTGGTGTTTTGGGCATTCTGTTCGTATTCCCGCGGAAAATAGGTTTTCAAAAAGTAATTATTGGTAATGTTATAATCATGGATCTTATAATACTGCCAAATAGCGTCGGTATTGTTATCGATATGCCAATGATGGCGCCAAATGACACGGTAAAGCGTATGATGGTTGGTGGGGCCTTTTTTAACTCCCTGGCTGTTATATAAATCCCACAAATGAGCGCTGGCGATCAGATTTTCATTCGTATAGTAGGTGCTCACAAGGCCATTACCAAAATTGGGAGTATTATATCTAAGGTCAAAACCTTCACCAAAACCCATGCGTTCGCGCACATCCGAATGCACGGTCAATTGGATATGGGACCCCACCTGAAAACGCGCGGTAGCAAACAAAAACAAACCAAAGTCTTTTTTTTCGCCGGGTATGAATGTTATGATCGGACGGTTTTTAAGGTCCTGCACATAATAAGGCAAATACATCACCGGTATCTTGCCTAAATAGATCTTCATGCCGTGGACAACGGCCCTGTCGTGCTGGTAAATATCCATCCGATGGGCACCCATGCGGTAATGCGGCTCGTCCAGATCGCAGGTGGTCAAATACCCTTCATCCACGGTCATATAATTTTCAGAGATCTTGTCGATCTTTTTACCCTTGATCTGATAAGGATCAAGATACACCCTCGCATCACGGAACTCACCGGTGCCGTCATTAAAATTGTAGGTCAGCCCCTGGGCGATCACATTTTCCTGGGGTGTATCTAAATAGACGTTCCCCTCAGCCACGACTTCCTGGGCAACGCGGTCCAATTCCAACTGGTCACAGAATAACTGCTTGTCCGTGGTAGTGACCACCACATTGCCCTTGGCATGGGCTTTATTGTCTACGGAAGAAAAACTGACCTGGTCAGCCTGCATTTGGACTTGTGAAGCAGTGCCGGGGCTTTGTTTTTTGAACTGGCCTTTAATGTCCGGCATCGGGAGCGGGCCTGCCATGGATCCACGCGTCAAAAATAAAAAAAAGACGCTTGCCCAAAGGCCGACTGCGATCCCAAAAAAAGGTAGACTACTTTTGCGCATTGGTCACCAGTACATACGCACCGATAATTCCGGCATCATCTTTAAATGCAGCGCGCTTGATCTTAAACGCTGCTCCCTGCAAACTCATGGCCCGTGAAACAATGGTTTTCCTGATGGTCCTGAACAAAAACTTTTCATTATGGGAAATGCCCCCGCCAATAATGATCACATGGGGATTCAATAAATTGACAATGCCGACCAATCCGTTACCGATATGCCCTGCGGCCGTCTTCCAGAATAACAAAGCTTTTTTATTTCCCTTTTGGGCCAGGGTAAAGGTCTCCTCGAGTGTAATGCCTGGTCTTCCCATCAAACGGGAAGCCAGGGCCAGCAAAGCGCGATTACCCACATAGGTTTCAAAACACCCATAGCCGCCGCAATTACAACGGGGACCATGTTCATTAAGCGGCATATGCCCCAGCTCGCCTGCGGCATTGTCTTCCCCGCGGTAAAGCTGACCGTTCAAGATCAAACCAGCCCCCACCCCTGTACCTAAAGTCAAACAAATCAAATTCCGGACACCACGGCCCGCACCGAATTTGGACTCTGCTAAAGTAATTATTTTGACATCATTGTCGACAAAAACAGGCAGGTTGATCCTCTTTTGAAGGATGGATTTCAGATAGACCCCCCGCCAGCCCGGAATGTTAGGCAGGAACCGCACAAACCCTTTTTCATAATCAACGAGCCCCGGCAAACCAATGCCGACACCGGCAATTTGTTTCTTATTTAAACCGGCCGTCACAATACTGGCCTCGATCTCACGGCTCAAAGCGGTGATCAATTTGATTCGGCTAGAAGCAAAAGGCTTTGTGGCAAAGCTGTTTCTGACAATAACATGCCCGGAAGGGTCCACGACCCCCAACTTAATATTGGTGCCGCCGACATCCACACCAACGACATACTTCTTCATTAAAATCCTTGCTATTTAGGAGTTTTGCGGGGTTTAATAGATAATTCTTAATATTGGTTTTTATTCTATCGTAAATAAATAGACCCTTCAATAACTGAATTAAATGATTTTAATCTTTATAAATTAATATAAAGGCTTGGCAAGGGTGAGGATTTTGGGAAGGGTGAAGATGAATTTAGTGCCTTGGCCAAGGGCTGATTCCACGCGTATGCTGCCGCCCTGGTCTTCCACAGCGGCTTTGACAATGGACAAACCCACTCCTGACCCGGTGTATTTGTCTGCCGGATGCAATTTTTTAAAAATATCAAAGATTTCCTGGTGATGCCGCAGATCAATGCCGATACCGTTGTCCTCAACGCTAAAGGTAAACAGATCACGCGATTCGCTCCAGTTGATTTTAACCACCGGCGCCACATCCGGTTTGGCAAACCTGACCGCGTTGCTGATAAGGTTAAAAAATACGGCCGTCATTTTAATGCGGTCACAAATGATCTCCGGCATCTTTCTTTCAATCTCAATTTTAGCTGATGTTTGACGGATCAGAAAATCACAATTAGCCAGGCTCGCGTCAATGATCTCCTGGACCGAGACCCGCGAATACGGGTTTTTCACCCGTGACATTTTTGTCAGTTCCAGCATGTCCTTGATCAGCACATTAAGCCTTGTCGCCCCTTTGCGTATGCCGTTAATGCAATCCTGCCCCTGCCCGTCAAGCAATGGGGAATATTTCTTTTCCAGATGGGCCGCATAACCCACAATCGTTGTCAAAGGCCCTGCTATATCGTGGCTGACCGTATGGACAAACCTGTCGAGCTCATGGTTGAGCTTCTCCAAATCTTTCTTTTGCCGGCTGATCTCATCCAGATTTTCTTTAAAAGCAAACAACAATAACCCCAAGGTCACGGTGAGCAATAAACTAAACCAGAATATTGTCTTAGACTGCCGGTGCCAGCGCTGGCTTTTGTCCATGGATTCATGCACCATGCCCCAGACCTGTGTAACAATGCTCTGGACACTCTCAGTCAGGATTTTCTGCCGGCGGTCCGTATTATCCAAATCATCCAGGGACAATTGAAAACCCCCTTTTTCCACCGCTTTGAAAATAGCCTGTACCGTGCCGTCATACTCCCCTGTTTCCTGGTGCATTTCCTGAAAAGAAGCCTTCAAATCCGCAGGCACCCCGGGAAGGCCGTCGATCTTTTGCATCTGGTCGTCAGCCTGTTGAACATAGTAATCGAATTCTTCCCCCAGCCCTTTAACATAATCCACCAAATATTCACCACGGGCGACTGAGACCTGGCCAAAGGCCAATTCTTCGGAAGATGAGGTGAGTTTGGCAAAAATAATTTCTTTTTTTAATTGGATATCGTTAAGATTGGTCGCCCCTTCCATCAAAACCAAATCCACCTGCGCCACATGGTCAAATTCATGGAGGATATCCGCGATATGCCGCACGCCGACCCAGGCCAGGCTGGCCAAAAAGGCCAGCAGCAATAAAACCAGGATAAGAATTTTAGAAGGGGTCTTCATTTTTGATAAAGTCCGAAAGCCACCACACAGTTCCTGCCTTGAGATTTGGCACGGTATAATGCCCAATCAGCCTTGTCCATCAGTTCTTCCAAAAGCTTGCCGTCAGAGGGGTAGACCGCCACCCCGATACTTAAAGTCACGCGTAAGGTGCTGTCATACGCTTTGATGGGCCTCTTCTCGGCGGACTTACGGATACGTTCCGCCACCACACGGGCACCTTCCATCTCCGTATCCGGCAGCACCACACAGAATTCTTCCCCGCCGAAACGCCCTACGATATCAATCTCGCGCACATTTTCCTGGATAATATTGGAGATCTCCTTGAGGACCTGGTCTCCGGCCAAATGGCCGTGCTGGTCATTGACCATTTTAAAATGGTCGGCATCAATCATCAGGAAAGAAAGGCCGCTCTTGCGTAAAGAGGCCCGTTTGATTTCTTCATCAAAGCGCTCTACGAAATAACGGCGGGTGTACACTCCGGTCAATCCGTCGGTGATGGCCAGGGTCTCAATGTCTTTGTACAATTTCAAACGCCGCAGGGCCAGGGCAAACTGGTGGGCCAGGATCGCAAATTTCTCCCTGTCCTTGGGCTCAAGCCCCTTGTAGAGCAACACCCCCAACTTTTTTTCCTTGCTCTTGAGGACAAAAACAGAATATTCGCTGGGTAAGGCCCCTCCCTTAAAACTCTCGCCGATATCATGGACCAATTGGCAATCTTCAATAATGACGTTTTCTTTTAATTTCCGGTAAAAAATATTAAACGCGTCCTGTTCATTGAAATGCCGGGTGATCTCCTTGGTCATGTCATAGAGAGTGAATATCTGCATGGCCTCACGCTCAAGCTTTGCTTTCTCCGCCTGGGCCTTGTCTTTCTGCTCGATGATTTTTCCAAAAACATCCTTGGCCCCCAGCACATCCTCGTCAGCCCGCTGTTCGATCCCCAAAACCACCAGCTGGGCCAGATAAAAGACGACCCCTACAAACACAACCGTTGAGATAATCAAAATAGTGATCATGCGCTACACACCTTGTTACGTCCGGTTTCTTTAGCCTGGTACAGCGCTTCATCCGCTTTAAAAATCAGCTCATCCTTGCTCTTGGCATCTTTGGGAAAAGAAGCGACACCGACGGAAATCGTCACCTGGGTCCTTTGCCGCCGCAAAACAATTTCACGGGCCTCAATTTTTTTCCTGAGATCATCGGCCAATTGCGCGGCTTTGGCCTTAGGACAATCGGGCAGTAAAATACAGAACTCTTCCCCGCCGTAACGGCAGACCAGATTTCCGGGCTGGTTAAAATGCTCTTCTAAAATATGGGCAATGGTCTTAAGCACAATGTCCCCGGCCATGTGGCCAAAGGTATCGTTGTATTGTTTAAAGCGGTCCAGATCGATCATTAAAAAGCTTAAATCACGGCCCCGCCGCATTTCCCGGGCAATCTCCTCGCCAAGGCGCTCGTACATATGGCGGCGCAGGTATAAACCGGTCAAGCCGTCTTTAATGGCCATCGTCTCCAGGCGTTCATATAATTGCGCGTTTTCAATGGCAATCGAGGTCAAGTCCGCGATGGTCCGCAAAAACCGCAGATCATCCGTGGCAAACTGGTGCGCCGCGGCACTGTCCAGGCGCAGGATCCCCAATGTTTTCTCACCGACGATCAAGGGCGTTGAAATAAGGGAACGCAGCTGCCGTTTGTCTTCTTGACCTATTTTATCCAAATCAAAGCGAAAATCCGTCTGGACGTCCTCGACAATCAACGGGTGCAGGGTCTTGACGACGAACTGGTCAAAAATGTCGCCCTTCTTGGCCTTAAGATTGACCTGCATTTGGCCCTTTTGCGATG
>JABDFL010000043.1 GCA_013286575.1 Candidatus Omnitrophota bacterium | reverse complement strand
AATATTGATCATTAATTCCCCATCCAATCCCACAGGGGTCATGTATCATAAGGAAGAGCTGGCCAAAATCGCCGAGATCTGTGTGGCGCACAAGATTTATGTGATTAGTGATGAAATCTATGAAAAGTTGATTTATGATACTAACGCATTTACCTCGATAGCCTCGTTAGGCAAAGAGATCTTTGATTTGACCATAACGGTCAACGGTGTGTCTAAAGCTTATGCCATGACCGGTTGGCGTATCGGCTATGCGGCTGGGGCCCTTGAGATCATGGAGTATATCAAGAAATACCAGGACCATTCGACTTCTAACCCGGCTTCCATCAGCCAGGCCGCGGCTGTCGAGGCCCTGAAAGCTTCCCAAGAGTCCATTGACCAAATGCGCCAGGTATTTAAAAAGCGCCGTGATTTGATGTTACAATGTTTAGACCGTGTCCCGGAGCTTTCTTATATCCGTCCGGAAGGTGCTTTTTATGTTTTCTGTGATTTTTCTAAAGTAGGCGATGCGGCGGTGATTGCCAAACAGATCCTGGATGAAGTCAAGGTGGCAGGGATCCCGGGTGATGGCTTTGGAGCTCCTGATTATATCAGGTTTAGTTTTGCCACGTCGGAAGCGCGTATTCAGGAAGGTATCTCACGCGTGGCTAAATGGATCGCTAATCAAAGTTCAAAATTAAAGGTTTAACAGCTACGATGGAAAAAATCCCTCTTTTGCGGGAACTGCTTTTATTGACCATCCAGGAAAATGCTTCTGACCTGCATTTGACTGAAAAGAGCCCGCCGATTTTTCGCATTGACGGCAGCCTTGTTCCCCTTAAGGCCGAGCCTTTGAACCGTGACCAGATCCAGGAGATGATATATAGCGTCCTCTCGGACACTCAAAGGGCCAAATTCGAAGAGGCCAGGGAACTGGATTTTTCGCTGGCGTTGACCGGCATGGACCGTTTCCGCGTGAATGTGCATATCCAACGCGGCTGTGTTGAGGCGGCTTTCCGGCGTATTTCATTGTTTATCCCTTCCATGGAAGAGTTGCAGTTGCCGCCGGTGATTTCGGATTTGGCGCGTAAGCAAAACGGTTTGGTCCTGATCACCGGCCCTACGGGCTCAGGCAAGACCACGACATTGGCGTCGATGATAAACTTGATTAATACCGAACGCAGCTGTGTGGTCATGTGCATTGAAGACCCCATCGAGTATATTTTTACGAATAAAAAATCAGTGATCAAGCAGCGTGAAGTGTACCGTGATACTAATTCGTTTGCGGAGGCCCTTAAGCGTTGTTTGCGCCAGGACCCGGATGTGATAGTCGTGGGGGAAATGCGTGATTTGGAGACCATTTCAACGGCCCTGACAGCGGCGGAAACCGGGCATTTGGTTTTAGCCACCCTGCATACGCCGGATGCCCCTCAAACCATTGAGCGCATTATCGATGTTTTCCCGCCTTATCAGCAGCAGCAGGTCAGGCTGCAGCTCTCAGCGGTTTTAGAGGGCGTTATTTCCCAAAAATTGGCGCCCAGGGCTTCAGGCCATGGCCGTATCATGGTCCCGGAGATCATGATAGCCACTGCCGGTGTGCGTAATATGATCAGGGAAAAATCAGTGGAACAGATGCGCTCGGCCATGCAAACCGGTGCCCAATTCGGAATGCGCACTTTTGACAAGTCCCTTAAAGAGCTTTATGACAAAAACATCATCAGTTTTGAAACGGCCATGAGCATGGCGACGAACGTCAATGAATTAAAGACTTTAATGACAACTGGCCCTAAAAAGTAATATTAAATGAAGATGGTAGTGTTGTAGCAAGAAAGGCGGATCAATATGAGTCATACAGTGACATTATTACCGGGAGATGGCATCGGCCCGGAAGTAACAAACGCGATGAAGATGTGTGTGGAAGCCACCGGTGTTAAAATTAATTGGGACGTGCAGGAGGTGGGCGAGAAGTCCATGCAGCGGCACGGTAAACCTTTGACGGATGAAGTGCTGGATTCCATCCGCCGCAACAAGACGGCCATCAAAGGGCCCATCACGACACCGATCGGTAAAGGTTTTCGTTCGGTCAATGTCCAGTTGCGCCAGTCCCTGGACCTGTTTGCCTGTGTGCGTCCCTGCCTTTATTATGAAGGCGTCAAGACCCCTATTAAAAATGTGAATTTAATGATCTTCCGTGAAAATACCGAAGACTTATACGCCGGCATTGAGTTTGATATGGGCACCCCGGAATGTGACCGCCTGCGCAACCTTATCAACGAGATGTCACCTAAAAAGATCAAGCAGGATTCAGCTATTTCCATCAAGCCGATTTCAGTGAGCGGCTCCAAGCGCATTGTCAAATTTGCGTTTGATTGGGCAGTCAAGCTCGGGCGCAAAAAGATGACGGCGGTGCATAAAGCCAATATCATGAAATTTAGCGACGGGTTATTCTTGCAAAGTGCCAGGGAAGTGGCCAAAGACTACGAGGGGAAAATTGAATTTAGCGATTGTATCGTGGACAATATGTGCATGCAGTTGATCCAATACACCTATCTCTATGATTGCCTGGTCCTGCCTAATCTTTACGGCGATATTGTTTCGGACCTCTGCGCCGGGATAGTCGGCGGTTTGGGGGTCGCTCCGGGGGCCAATTACGGCGATGAGATCGCTCTATTTGAACCGGTGCATGGCTCAGCGCCTAAATATGCCGGCCAGAATAAAGTCAATCCGACGGCCACCATTCTTTCAGCGGTATGGATGCTTCGCCACCTTAAAGAAAATGCCGCGGCTGACCGTTTGGATAATGCTGTCCGTGTCATTTTAAAAGAAGGTAAAGATGTGACTTATGATCTAAAAAGCGACCGTAATGATCCCACGACTGTTGGCACCATGCAAATGGCCGAGGCGATTTGTAAAAAGTTATAATGGCGAGTAGGCATGATGGAAGAAAATACAAAAAGGGGACACTTTAAAGTGTCCCCTTTTATTTTAGAAGACTGGGGATTAATTAATTATGCTGATGCTTGGGAGCGGCAGAAGAGCTGTGTCCAAAGTGTCATTGCCGGTGCCCCGGACCATTTGATTTTTTGTGAACATCCCCCGGTCTTGACATTGGGACGCATGACTAATCCGGCAAGCCTGCTTTATCAGCAAAAAGATATTGAAGCGCGCGGTGTGATGATAACGGGCGTCGATCGCGGCGGGGACGTGACCTTGCATGCGCCGGGGCAATTGATTGTTTACCCGATCTTTAATTTAAACAAGCGCGGTAAAAATCTTAAAGTTTATATGGAGAAGCTTGAAGAAGTTGCGGTTGATTTATTGAAGAATTTTGGTATATTGGCAATAAGCATTTCAGGGCAAAGAGGCGTGTTTGTCGGGAAAGACAAGATCATTTCCATCGGTGTCGGTGTGCGCAAATGGGTGACGTATCATGGTTTGGGGATCAACGTCAATACAGACCTGTCCCTTTTTGATTTGATCAAACCCTGCGGCCTTAATGTGCGCATGACCTCGATGCAGAAATTAAAAGGCCATTGCCTGGCGATGAAGGACGTTAAGTCCGAAACCGTTAAATCATTTCAGAAACATTTTTCATGACTAAAATTGTTTTACCTGAATTAGGCGAGGGGATCACCAAGGCAACCATTGCCTGCTGGCACGCCGAGGTGGGCGAGGCCCTGCAGGAAGGCCAGGAAGTCTGTGAGGCAGTTACGGACAAAGCTTCTTTTGTGATTGAAGCACCGGCCGCCGGAAAACTTAAGTCTATTTCTGTCGACGAAGGTCAAGAGGCCCAGGTTGGCGGCGTGTTGGGGACAATCGAGTAACCTATGCCGGAAATCAAGCATAAGCGCGTTTTGTTGATGTATATTTCACAGGTTTCCGGGCATCGCCAGGGCGCGGTGGCCATTGCCAAATCCCTTAAGTCCCTTGATCCTGATTGTGAAGTTTTAAGCATCAACGGTTTTGGTTATACCTATCCTTTGATGGAAAAGATCATCAATACCGCCTATATGGGGGTGATCAAACGCGCGCCCAAGATCTGGGAATACCTCTACGATAACCCCAAGGTCATCAAGTTTTCCGAAAAATGGAAACAATCCATCCATAAATCTTCGCACAAAAAATTAAAACCATTGATCGATGAATTCAAGCCCGACGTGGTCGTCTGCACCCAGGCTTTTCCCTGCGGCATGGTCGCGGATTATAAAAAGAGCAATCAACTGGGGTTTACCGTTATCGGCGTGCTGACGGATTATGCCCCGCATCTGTATTGGCTGCATGAGGGTGTGGATTACTATGTGGTGCCGTCCCAGGAGGCCTGTGACCGTTATCTCAAGGAAGGTATTTCTGAGGGGCAGATCAAGATTTTTGGGATCCCTATCCGCATGAAATTTGCTGAGGCTGCAGGGGCTGACAAAATTGCCCAAAAATTAGGCCTTGATTTAAATATTCCGACCATTTTGATCATGGGTGGCGGCCAAGGTCTGGGGCCCATGAAAGAAGCGGTCAAATCATTGGTGCGCCTGGAGAGGCCTTTGCAATTGATTGTTATCTGCGGTACCAATGTCAAGCTCGTCAACTGGATCAAAAAGATCCAGCGCCGGACATCCAAAAAAATAATTTTTTATGATTATGCCGGTAATGTGGATGAATTGATGGAAGTGTCCACCTTGATCGTCAGCAAGCCCGGCGGCATGACCACCAGCGAATGCCTGGCCAAAGGCCTGCCCATGGTGATCGTTGACCCCATCCCCGGCCAGGAAGAACGTAATTCCCAGTTTTTGGTCAATCAGGGCATTGCCGTGCGTGTGGATGATAAGCGCCATATCGGCCGGGAAATCGACGTGCTTCTCAATAACCCTAAGCAGTTGGCGGCCATGAAGCAGGCTGCTTTAAAAAACGGCAAGCCGATGGCCGCGGAAAATATCGCGCGTTTAATTCTGGACGGGGCGACTTAAAAAATATGGGTAATTATTACCTTTATAAGATCGGCCAGTTTTTAGCGGGGATTTTGCCTTTGGGTGTGAGCAATGCCCTGGTCATGTTTTTGTGTGACCTGCATTATTCTTTTTCCAAGGCTGACCGTCAGGCCGTCGAGAGTAATTTAAAAATAGTGCTTAAGACCGGCGATGTGCCGAGGAGCGCGGTCCGCGCGGTGTTCCGTAATTTCGGTAAAAATCTGCTGGAGTTTTTTACCATGTCCAGGCATTTGCGGCCGTCGTTCATTGAATCTAATATCCATATTAAGAATATCGAATATTTTAACCAGGTATTGCAAAAAGGCAAAGGCGGCATTCTTGTCACTGCCCATTTAGGTAATTGGGAAATGGGCGGGACAGTTTTGCCGTCGATGGGGTTGCCGTTATCCGTGGTTGCCTTGGCGCATAAAGACCCGCGGGTCAACGCCCTGTTCAACGCGCAGCGGGAAGCTTTTGGGGCCATGGTGATCCAGACGGATGTGGCTGTCCGGCGGGTGGTCGAGCACCTTAAGAAAAACCGTTTAATTGCCATCCTGGCAGACAGGGATTTTGGGAATCATGGGCTCATGATGGATTTTTTGGGGACCCCAACGATGATCCCCAAGGGCGCGGCTTATTTTTCCATGAAAACAGGCGCCCCTATTGTCCCTGCTTTTTTCCTTCGTCGAGGTGATGATCATTTTGACATTATTGTTTATCCGCCCATTGAACCTCCTCCATTGACGGGCAGTAAGATCACGGATGAAGCGGCGAGAGGTTTTATTCAAAAATATTTAACGATCATTGAGAATGAGATCAGGAAGAACCCGTCTCAGTGGCTTTTATTCAGGGAGCTTGGGGCATCATGAAAATCGCTGTCGTTATCCCGGCGCATAATGAAGCGCAGGCCATCGGCCCTCTGGTCAAGGCTGTGCGCGCCTTAGGGTATGATTGCATCGTGATCGATGATGGGTCCGTTGACAAAACTGGTCCCATCGCCGTTGAAGCGGGCGCTATGGTATTAAAGACCATTGTCAAAAGCGGCAAGGGCAATGCTTTAAAAACCGGGTTTGATTACGTGCTTAAGAATGGTTATGAGGCTTTGATTGCCATGGACGGTGACGGCCAGCATTCACCGTCGGATATCCCGGCCTTTGTGGCCTGTTATCAAAATGCAAACGCAGATATTGTCAGCGGCAACCGCATGCACAAACCCAAGGGCATGCCCCTGGTGCGTTTAGCCACGAACCATCTGATGTCCTGGCTGATCTCTCTTTTTTGCCATCAGCCTATTCCCGACACCCAATGCGGTTTTCGGCTGATCAAAACAAATGTCCTTCGGGCCATAAAGCTTGAAAGTTCGGATTTTGAAATTGAAACTGAGGTGCTTATCAGGGCCAGCAAAAAAGGTTTTAAAATAGCTTCGGTCGATATACAGACGATTTACAGGGATGAAGTGAGCAAAATCCAGCCGGTGCAGGACACCTTTCGTTTTATGGCCTATCTATGGCGTGAATTTTTGAGGCGCAGTGATGAAACCTAACGATGACAAAGAAAGTGTTCACTAAAGCCTTTTGACTGAAAATTTCCTTTTCAAAGCCATCTTTATTTCATTGGCTGCCCATACAGCGATCCTGTGCGCCACTTATTTGAGCAGGATCAATGACCCGCATTATAGGGCCATGCGCCAGGACCGGGTTGAGATCAGCTACAGGCCGGAACATAAAAAAGCCATTGATATCAAGGCCTATCCCATCAGGATGGCCCAGCGTTTGGATTTAAGCAATAATCCGAGGTTCTTTTCCAACGGGACCATACCTGTGAGCTTGAGCCATGAACGGCAATCGCTGCCTTTCGGGATGTTTTACGAACGTAAGCCCGAAAGCATGCGCAGCATGGAGTTAAGCCACAGGGTCTCCATTACTCCCATTAAGTCGGAAAAAATAAATAATCCTGTTTACGCCGCTTACAATGAGATGGTCCGTGACCGCATCAAGGAGAGGGTCTACGCCAATTATGACAGGATGGAGAAAGGTTCTGTTTACCTGACCTTTTTGTTGGATGAGCATGGGGTGCTTAGAGACGCAAGAATTATACCCGAAAAAACCGATGCCTCAGACCATCTGCAGGAAATCGCCATGAGGAGCCTTAGGGAAGCCAGCCCGTTTCCGCCGTTTTTAAAAGGCATGAACCTCACCGAATACCCCTTTAATATTGAGATCCAATACCAAGTCAGCGATTAAAGGCCCCTTAATATAATCTTTATATCATTATGGTCTTAACTATATATAGATTAATGACTTAGGAATTGCCTTCATATAATCTTAATTGGTGAATTAAACATAGACAAAGTATACTTTGTCTATGTTTAGTAATTTAAAATTGAGAGAGGGGATCTCCCAGGTTGTTTTTTTTGTTTTTTTGCTTAATACCTTGGGGCCTATTCCCACCACCAGGGCAGAGCCTATTGAGGGCGTTGAAGGTGAATTCCGCTTACCCGCTCCCGGAATATTGGTCCGTCTAAGCCCTGAATTCAATCCGCCCATCCTCAGAGGGATCAAGGTCCACCCTGATAATCCGTTCCGTTTTGATTTCATCCTAGACCAGGGAGACAGTGCAAATAGTGTCATTGCGAGCGCAGCGAAGCAATCTTTTATCAAACAAGAATCCACCAAACTAATCAAATACTTCTTAGCTTCATTAACCATCCCTGAAAAAGACCTCTGGGTCAATCTAAGTCCTTACGAAAAAAATCGCATAGTGCCAGAATCTTTCGGCCAAACCGAAATGGGCCGCGACCTGCTGGCGGAAGATTATATGCTCAAGCAGATCACCGCCAGTTTGATTTATCCGGAAGGAGAAACAGGCAAAAAATTCTGGAAACGCATTTACGAAGTGGCCGCCAAAAAATTCGGCATGACAAACATTCCTGTTAATACATACAACAAGGTATGGATAGTCCCTGAAAAAGCAGTCATCTACGAAAACGTCCGAGCCGGCACCGCCTATATTGTCGAAAGTAAATTAAAAGTCATGCTGGAGCAGGATTATTTAGCGCTTTCTCATCATGTCATTCCCGATGCTTCTGGTATTAATTCCCTTGGCTCCCAAGTCGTGCGTGAGATCGTCATCCCCGAGCTCACCAAAGAAGTCAACGAAGGCAAGAACTTCTCCCAACTCAGGCAAGTCTACAATTCCCTCATTCTAGCCACCTGGTACAAAAATAAAATCAAAGACAGTATTTTGGAGCAGGTTTACGCCGACAGGAAAAAGGTGGCCGGGGTCAATATTGATGATCCAAAGGAAACCCGGCGTATTTATGAACGGTATTTACAAGCGTTTAAGAAGGGGGCATACAACTATATCAAAGAGGAAATTGATCCGGTGACGCAGGAATTGACGCCGAGGAAGTATTTTTTCGGAGGTTTCTCGCTGGCAAGTGTCAGCGCTGCGATGACGTCAGTTGGTGATTTTGCAATGGGATCATTGGATGGCCGTAATTTATTGGATGAATCTGTGAAATTAGATTCAGCCGGGACAGTGGGGGCTTCGGATGCGGCGATGGTTGGTGATGCGGCCACGCCAGTTGTCGGGCAATATGACAAAGGGGTTGAAATTTGGGATGATGTAATCAATAAATTGAACGCTTTTAGTCGAGAGGACGGGGATAAGTACCATCAATTAGCAGGAAGATTGAGAGGAGTCATTTATGACCTTCGTTTCAATGAGATAGATACAGATGAAGCAAAAAGATCATTTATCGGCTTTATGGCAGAAATTCCTCAAGTCTCTCTTGATATGATCGAAAATAATTGGGCTGCATTTTTAATGGCAGCAAAAGATGTGCGATACGATTCTTCAACCGATTCGTTTATTTTGAACAGTTCTTCCATAAAATCTTTCTTGCATTTAGCAAGATATGTTATGGAAAATACGAAGCCGGTACTTTTGATAAGGCCAGAGAGTGATATGCTGGAAATGATGAAAAAGAGTCAGGTGGCAGCAATGCTAAAGAGATTTAATATTTCCCATGAAATAATAGAAGATGTGGGCCAATATTTGGCATATGTGGCTAAAGAGGGTGGTCCTAAGAGCTCAAAGGCATATTACTTAGAATTAACCCCGGATGCGGTCAGGCAGATTAGAGAAATTGAACAACAAGCACTGAAAGATGGGGCCGCAGAAGCAGTGTTGCCGGCAGCATCTGGGTCTTCAGAGGAGGGGAATGGTGCTTTGGTTTTTTTAACACAATATGTCCAACGTTTAAATGGGTTACCGTCTGGAGATCAACATAGAATTGGAACGCTTCTTTCTACAGCTATAGATTTGCCTAAGCATCCGGATTGGATCGCAGGTATCATTTCTGACACAACTCCACAAGTTATGGGAAATTTCATTCCTATCCCGAGAGGTATTGGTGGAGCCGCGATAAAAGTATTAAAACAAAAGCAGGGCCAATGGATCGTTGATATAAAAGGCGAATTTTCTCCGCAGGCTAGAGAAGCGGCCAGAGAAAGTTTGTTGTTCAGGGCACGAGAGTTAAAAACATCCGCAGATGTGGCCGATTTTCTGGAAGAGATCAAAAGAGAAGACAAATTAAACTTGTTATTGGACAGGGGGCCGGTCGATTATGAAGCATTTGGTGTTTTCGCGATTTACTATTTCATCGAAGATGTCCGGACCGCCCTAAGGTATATGAAACCCATAAATCCGGGTAGTTTTTCTAAAAATGCCAATACGCTCTTTAATTTACCCCGGCAACCGGGTGGGTTTCAATTTAAACCATGGTGGAATTTTCAGTCAGATAAATTTTTTGCCCTACAAGCATGGTTAAACAGGGTCGCTGGAAAGAGAGAATTAAACCAATATAAAGGTTTAATCGGCCTTATGAAATTGCTCGATGAAATTGATGAAGGCAATGATCCGGATTTAAAGGAACTTCAAGGGATAGATTTGGAACAGTTAACAAGAATGCTTCATTGGCCTGAGAACATACGGGCGTTAACAGGGGTAAGAATTGAAGATTGGGATATGCCGATCGTCAATATGAGCATAAAACAGTTTGGTGCTTTACGCAGATGGGGAAAAAGACAGGGGCCGCAGGGATTGCAGAAGTACAGAAACATGAGGGGACTGATTGCTTTGGTGGATGAGATTGACAGAGGTGAAGATAAGGACCTAAAAGATTTACAAAGTCTCCACTTGGGGCAGTTAACAGGTTTGCTTTCTTCACCAAAGAATATTAAGGCGTTAACCGGGGGGCGGGTAATAAACTGGAATGTGCCGGTAGTTAATATGAGTAGAAAAAGGTTCATGGTCTTGCGGGAATGGGCCAAAAGACACAGACAGGAATATCTGGAGAAATATGGAAACATGCAGGGATTTGTCCGGTTGGTTAATGAGATCAATAATAAGGACGATGGTCTGCAGGAATTGCAAGGGATAAATCTGGGGCACTTAAGCAAGCTCCTTTCTTCGCGCGAGAATATTGAGGCGTTAAGCGGCATGAAGCTAAAGGGTTGGTACGTGCCCATAATCGATATGACCATGGAACAATTCAAGGCCCTGCAGCGATGGGTCAAAGGGCAGGGCAAGGAAGAATTAGAGAGTTATGGGAGCATGGAAGGATTGATCCGGCTAGTTGGACAAATTAATAAAGGTGAAG
>JABDFL010000042.1:293-10723 GCA_013286575.1 Candidatus Omnitrophota bacterium | reverse complement strand
TCCATAAAGGTTTTGGCCCGTTCCATGTTGGCTTTTGCTATTTCATAAGCTGCCTTAGCGTTATCTATATCCTGCTGTGCCAACAATCCAGGTTGTTTTTGGTTAACTTGATCCAGACGATCATAGTTAAGCTTGGCATCGTTGAATGCAGCAGTGGCGTTATCAAAATCAGCTTTCAATTCATCCGTATCTATTTTAGCAATGACTTCCCCGGCCTTTACCTGATCACCTATATCGACACTAAGAAATTTAAGATACCCTGCCACCTTGGCATGAAGATCAATTTCCTGATAAGGTTTTAACTCACCGCTGATCGTAACGAACCGTGCCAAATCTCCCCGGGTCACTTTCGCAGTTGCTACGAATTTAGCATTATCAATAGGGACTTTTGTATGCAGGCAACTTAACCAAAACACTGTACCCGCCATAAAAAATAATGAAAACAGGCCCAACATAATCTTGGTAAATCTACCCATCCGATGCGATTCTTTCTTAATTCCTATCAGCCGTTCGCCATCCGACGGCGATTCTTTTAATAAACTATTAATATCCCTCATTTGATTGGCACCTTTTATCCTCCCATCATATGGACTTCCGTAAGCTTTCCGGGCGCTAAGATCGCACCGATGATTTCATTCTTATACTGACGGCTTCCAAGAGGAACGATCACATATTTTCCAGGCGATAAAGTAAACGTATCGGGAGTATTATCATTTCTAACCGACTCTATTAACCTGCCATCATCTGTAAAAATATTGTAACGCAGGCCTCTTACCCACAAATAACCTCCATCATTAACTTCGTCTTCCTTCGTATAGATTTTTAAATACGCCTCTTTTTCCGGCTTTAGTGCAGTCGGCCCTACTTCCTGCCTGATATCCTGCCATGTATACGTTTGACCGGCACTGGCACAACTTGCCATTCCCATCAAACAAGCCGCACAGATGAACTTTCCGAATAAATTGCGCATACCTTTAACCTTTCTGTTCAAAGGGCCATTAGAAATCAAGGGGAGCATACTTGGGGTCTTCCCCCTTCATATGGACCTCGGTCAGTTTACCCGGTTCTAAAACGGCGCCAACTATTTGGGTTTTTGTTATATTCGTTTCCGGAACAATGACATATATGCCCGGCGGCAAAGTTATTAGTTTTGGATCTTCACCATTGAACGCGATCCATCTTAGCTTCTTCCCATCTGCTGAATAAATGGTGTATGGCATACGGGTCACCCTTGGTATATCACCGTCACTATAAACACGGGCTTCTGAATAAACCTTTAAATACGCTTCCGATTTCGGTACTGTTGGGGCTACCACTTTTGTGATATCTTTCCAGTCATAAGCATTGGCATAACTTGCCATGCCTGCCAAAAAGACGATCATGATGAATTTTCCGATGATGTAGCGCATAGCACCTCTCCTTTATCATTACTGTTTAAATTATTACAAAAAATGTGTCTTTCCGACCCATCTGATCAAAGTATACCCAGCGCCGTATTAAAGGGACGTTAGAACAAAATAAGAATTTTATTATTATTGATTTCTAAGATAGGCTGCTGGATGGTGAGAAAATGTCTTATCCGCCTATGCCCATAGATTGCATTAAGCGTTCGACGAACATTTGATTAACTGCAACGCCCAGTTCATCTGCTTTATGCACATCTGCCCAGGCCTTACTGTAATCATTTAAATGATAGTAAACGACCGCCCGATTGCTATACGCCTTCCCATATTGAGGATCTAATTCAATGGCTTTGTTTAGATCGGCAATAGCCTGAGTAAAGTTACGTTGTTTTGCATAGGCAATACCGCGATTAACATAGGCTGTTACATGTTTAGGGTCTAATTCAACAGCTTTGTTTAGATCAGCAATGGCCTGGGTGAAATTTTCTTCCTTGGTGTAATCAAAACCACGGTTATTGTAGGCATCCGGGTAATCGGGGCTTAATTGAATAGCTTTAGTATAATCAAGGATCGCTTGGTCCAAACTACCCTCTGCATCAAGAGCGTTGCCACGGTTGTTATAATTAACCGGATCGTTAGGCCTTTCTTCAATAGCCTTTGTATAATCAGCGATAGCCTGATCAAAATCGCCTTGTTTATAGTAGGCTAAACCGCGATTAAAATAAACATTGGGAAAGTCAGGGTCTATCTCTATGACTTTAGTAAAATTAGATATGGCTTGTGTAAGATCCCCTTGTTGGCCGTCGGAAAGGCCCTGGTCAAAATACTCTTTTGTTGTCCCGGCATAGGAATTAAAAGCCAGCATTAATTGCCCCATAAAGACAAGGGATATAATTAAAAAAGTCTTTAATTTTTTCATAACTTTCTCCTCGAACTTTCATTCGTCCTTAAGAATATAACCAACTCCCCGTAAAGAATGGATCAATTGCTTCGTATGGCCGTGATCTATCTTCTTTTTCAAATAATTAACGTAGACATTGATAACATTGGAAAAGGCCTCAAAATCGCCATCCCAAACATGTTCAGAAATCATGGTCCGGGTTATGACCTCCCCAACGTTGTTCATCAAATATTCCAAAAGAGAGTATTCCTTAGGGGTAAGATCGATCTCTTTGCCTGCGCGGTACGCTTTACGCGTCAATTGATCCAACTCTAAATCCGCCAGCTTAAGCCGGGACGATTTTCCAGTACTTTTACGCCTCAGTAAGGCCCGGACACGGGCAAGGAATTCAGGATAAGAAAATGGTTTGGTAATATAATCATCCGCCCCGGAATCAAGTCCTGTTATTTTATCTTCTTCGTCGTCACGGGCCGTAAGCATCAGGATGGGAGTATCATTTTTATTCTTTCTTAAATTGCGGCAAACAGTGATCCCATCCTTACCGGGAAGCATAATGTCCAGAATGATCAAATCATAAGGATGCGACTCAGCGATAAAAAGCGCTTCGTCCCCATTATCGGCAAGATCAACGGCATAGTTGACCTCCTTAAGGCTTCTTTTAATGATCCCGGACAGCTTCCTTTCATCTTCAACGAGTAATATCCGCATAATTACCGGCCTAGAATTTCATGTTCAAATCCAATTGAAAGAGATTCTCAGGATTTTTGGAATTTGTTATTTGGGTATTGCCCCCTGTATAGCCCAATGCAGGATTAACAAACAGTTTATATATTGAGTAATGGAAAAAACAAAAATCAAACCAGACATTTTTCATTAAACCTATATCAAGCTCCGTACGGATACCTTTAATATCCGTATCCCCGGTGTATTGATCAAAGTCGGGAAAAATATCCATCCAGGCATTTTGTTCATAAACCCTGTAGTCTTCACTGGCCTGCCATGTTCCCCAGCCATTGAGAGCGGAATTGCCCATATAGGCACCAATTTCCCATCCATTCTTTTGGTCTTCAGGAATCTTTGAATTAGGATTCCTGAGGTATTCTCCACGTATGCCCATTTGAGGAATATTAATGAAATCAGGCAACATTTCTCCAAAAGGATCATTCACCCCAAGATCAATAGCTCCGACTAGAGCACTATAAGAATACTCATAACATTCTTTAGATGAAGTGACGCTTCCATTCGTAAATGCAGTACCTTCTCCGCTGGGACAATTGCCCACTAATGTCGAGTTCGTCAAATCATTACTTCTTTGGCCCCCTATAGTATTTAATGGGTTGTTAATGTCATAATATGTTCCAGCTAAGTTATAGTATGTTTTTTCTGTAGGGCTTCCTTTAATACCTACCTGATTTGCATACATCCAAACATCTTCCGCAGAATGACCGGTGTCACCAATGACAAATACCGCATCATTTGTATACGCTGTCAGATAATCATTGATCTTCTTTTGATATTTAATAGCCCCGCCTTCAGGAGTAATATTGGGATCCCAAAGGAATTTTTCTCCTGAAATAGATGCAGGCTCCCAAAAAGGATTGTCCATTTTACCCACGTCGATCGTCAAATCCGCATTAGGCTTATATTCTCCATAGGCCTTATTAAGGACAATAAAGTCTTTCGCAAAATCACCTGAAGGCTGGTTGGTCGTATTGGCCCCATTGCCTCCAAACGAATAATTATTAGAGCGGCTAAAATTGTACATAGATGCACCAGCCCCATTATTACCGCCGGTACCGTCAGTACCGATCCCAAATATAAACTTAACTTTATCGTTGATCTGATCTTCAAAATTTAACCGGGCACGGACACGTCCACGGTCATGTGAAAAATTAGTAGCACCTGTTCTAACATCTCTTTCCTGCTCCTGATACCGTAAACGCATATCTCCCGTGAGCTTGATACCACTGATCCAGTCAGGAAGCATGCTTTTGAAGGTTGCCTGTTGGGAGGTCTGTTCCTTGTCGGAAGCATTATCTTTTAACTGAGCTGCTTCTTGCGCGTTCAATATGCCTTTGTCTTCCAATTTTTGAATAAGCTCATCGACGGAGCTATCCGCAAAACTAAATCCCTGCCAAGCGAACGTGATCACCATCATTAATGGTAAGACATTTCTTTTCATGACTCCTCCTATGTTTCGGCATTAGATTGTTGCGTCTTTTTTACCAAAAACAACATAAGAGGAACGTTAAAATAAAATAAGAATTCTCTTATCCTTACAGAATCCCCAACGTTATCAAATATACCAAAACGTAAATAAGAGGAACGTTAAAATAAAATAAGAAATTTATTATTTTTCTGTTAAGAATTGGTTAGGTTTTTGAGGGATTACAGCTTGATAAGGGGCAGGATGACCGTAAATGTGGAACCTTTGTTTAATTCGCTTTCAAAAACAATATCACCACCATGGCTTCTGGCGACAGCCCGGGCCAAACATAGCCCAAGACCGCTGCCGCCGGCATCTTCCTGATCGACAGAGCGACTATGAAAGAATTTCTCAAAAATCTGAGGCTGATCAGCAGCAGGAATACCGATCCCTGAGTCTTTAATTGAAATAAGGATCCCTTCTTCCCTAACTTCGGCAAAAATCTTAATTTCACCCTGTGCCTTGGTAAATTTGACCGAATTATGAATGATATTAAAGAAAATCCGCCTCAAATGAGCGGCATCCCCCTTAATTAAAATAGGGCCGTCAGGAATTGCCATTTCAAGGCCGATGTTCTTTTGATCTGCCAACACCTTGGAATGCTGATATATCTCTTTGATGAACTCAATGATATCCATTTTCTCCATCTTAAAAATACTGAGTTTATATTCAAGCTTTGCCAAAAGAAGCAGATCTTTAACAGTTTTGATAAGCCGGTCTATTTCCTCCAGAGCGACCTTCATCACCCGCTTATCATCATCTTTAGCATTTTCTTTAATTAAAGCCAACTCTAACTCGCTTTTAATAATGGCCAGCGGTGTTTTTAACTCATGCGCAACATGTGAACTAAATTCATTAACATGGGCAAAAGATCTTTCCAGACGTTCGATCATACGATTGAAAGACCCGATCAATTCTTCCATCTCATGATCCAGCTTCTGCTGCGGGATCCGCATGTGCAGGTTCGTTTGAGATATGTTATTAGCTGCCAAGGTCACATCTGACACAGGTTTGAGGATTCTTCGCGTAAAAAACGATCCCATAAAAATCGTCATTAATAAAATAACTGCAACACCAAGGACAATAAAAATAACCAATTTTGAAAGAATTTGCTGTATGGAGGCTATCGGTGTTGCCAATTGTATAATAAATGAATTGCGATCATCGAATCTGAACGGATAGCTTATCCCATAAAAGGCATCCTTGTTGAATCGCAAATCAGTAAAATGAATAACATCGGAATGGAGCGGGAATTGAGAGTTAAAGCCCCCTTCAATCTCATTGGTCAGGTTTTCTGATCGCAAACGGACCCTGCCTCTGGGGCTCAATATGCGAAAATAATCATTTCTCAGGCCTAATGATCTACTGTCTTTGGCCCATAATTGATCAATGATATCTTTACCAGGGGCAATGTCTTTTCCATGGACATTCTCGTCACTCGCCGACAAAAACTTATTCATCAAAGAATTAGCATACGTATACGCCTGCGGAGACATTGATGCATAGGCATTGAGAAACACCTCAATCTGCCCTGCTTTGACCTTCAAATCCTGTTTTGTTTCTTCGTATAGGGTCGCCCGGACTGTGTCATATAAATAAATACTGAAACAGGTAAGGATCAGACACAAAATACTTGAGTATAAAACGCTGGTTTTAAAACGTATTGATCGGGTTTTCATTCGTCCTTAAGTGAATAACCAACACCCCTCATTGAATGGATCAATTGTTTCTTGTGTTCGTGGTCGATTTTCTTTTTTAGATAATTGATGTAAACATTAATGACATTGGAAAACGATTCAAAATCTTCATTCCAAACGTGCTCCGAAATCATGGTCCGGGTCACTACCTGCCCCACATTGATCATTAAATACTCCAGGAGAGAATATTCCGTTGGGGTCAATTCAATGTCTTTTCCCGCGCGGGACACTTTCCTGGTCCGTTGATCAAGCTCTAAATCGGCCACTTTGAGGCTGGTTGATTTTTCAGTATTTTTACGCCTGAGTAAGGCCCGTACACGGGCCAGAAATTCGGGAAAAGAAAATGGCTTAGTTAAATAATCATCGGCCCCGGCATCAAGGCCGGAAATCTTGTCCTCTACATCATCACGGGCCGTAAGCATCAAAACAGGGGTATCGTTCTTTTTCTTCCTCAGATTTCTGCAAATTGATATCCCATCCTTGCCGGGTATCATGATATCAAGGATGATCAGGTCATACGGGTTCGTTTCAGCCAGAAAAAGCGCATCGTCACTGTTATCAGCTGAGTCAACAGCATAATGGACTTCTTTAAGCCCTCTTTTGATAACGGCTGACAGCTTCCTTTCGTCCTCAACAAGTAATATCCGCATGAAAGCGCACTCCTATAGGTGGATTCAGAATACCAGGAAGGATAATACATGAAAAAAATAATGCAGTCAATTATGAGGGACCCACATCAAGTGCGAAAGATATGCTATCCCTGTCCAAGTCCTTAGAGAGGGACTCTCTGCAATTCCTCCCGGATAAACCAAAATGGATTGACCCCGGCATCGACAAACATCATCCAGCCTGTGGATGCCATGCTCATCACCCTTGGATCATGCGAATTCCATCCGAATGGGATCCATCCCCTTCGGGAAGAATAACTATAGGCCGCCTGGTCTTGTGAAATATCAAAAAGTGAATTACCCATGGTCATGCGTATGGCGAATTTATCTGCCAGCGCCTGGGCAAAACGTTGAGGATCTTTGGTTTTATAGTAATCCGCCAATTCTGTGAGAGCTGTCATGGCCCCGGCGCTCCATTCCACCGAGGTCCTGTCATGCTCATCCGTATAACCGACACCAACCACCTTGCCCTGCTGATCAAAAACCCCGGAATGTTTACGGCCCGACTGCCAGGCACGCCATGCCGCCCCTTTTCCAAACCAGGCGTCCAACTGCTTCGGACCTATACAGGCAATGCCCCAAGTCTGCACATCCAGGGCAAAATTCTCATTGGATACCATCCACCGGCCGGCTTTATAATAGGCCCCCTGATAAAAGAACCCCTCTTTTGTGTTCCAAACAAACCTGAAATACCTTTCAATGCCATCCATCGCTTTCTTGTATTGAGGATCGCCGGTGACCGCGTATAACATGCGCAAGGCCGAATACCAGGAAATATTATTCTCCGTTGATATGTGGTTATACCACCAATTATTCGCCGTAAAATACTTCGCTTCATCCCCGTTGAGAGTGCGGTTTGTCCCCAAGGGGGCCATGCGAATGCCGCCGGTACCGCTTTGAAGCAGCATGGCCGCGCGGGCCAATTCCCGCGACAAATTCAACTCGACACTGCGGGGATCTTTATGATAGAGCTGCATCGCGGCAATCACCACCCATGCATTTTCTCCGGCCACCGGCTTCCAATCCACCCAATGCAGCCGATCACACTCAGGGAATCCGGCCAAGTTCTTTCTTCCATCCAAAGGATCAGTGACTAAATATTTTCCATCGGCATCAATGATACGAAAAATAAACCCCCGCTTTCCTAACCGGTCAACATCAGAACTCACAGCTTCGGGGTCCTTGGGATCATAAATAAAGGTGTTGATCGGCCAGCCGGCACGGATATTCCAGTTATCCCCTACAGCCCCTTGCCAATAATAATTATCCGCCACAGCCGCTTCTTTTAGGTTCTCCGCACCGCCTGCCATGGTCAAAGCGATCTGGTAAACAGCCCCGTCATAGATATCAAGCCCTTCATGCGTGATCGTCCTTTCAACAATGCCCTGCAAGGACCCTGGCGATCCCATGCGTTGATAAACCAGGGGTTTGTCTTTATCCGCAATGTAAAAACTATACGGAAGATGCGTGATGGGACTGACGTTTAATTTAAGCCAATTAAGTAAGTGGGGATCAAATGCTGCTACCGGGGTTTCCACACAAGCATACGGGATGTTAGTAATAACTAAACAAAAACAGATAACTACCGGTAAGAATTTTTTCATTTTCAAATTCTTCAGGAACCAGGCAGTCCTTATAAAAAGGACCCACGGCC
This sequence comes from Candidatus Omnitrophota bacterium, assembly GCA_013286575.1. Lineage (GTDB taxonomy): Bacteria > Omnitrophota > Gorgyraeia > Zapsychrales > Fredricksoniimonadaceae > JABDGZ01. Next base: position 2,194 of record JABDFL010000042.1, on the reverse strand, counting down.
TTGCGCTCGCTTAAACAAATCATTTGATTAGTCCTGACATTATATGGAAGAATAATTCATAAATTTTTAAGGTTTAGTTAAGATTACTTAAAGGAGTATTTTTGGGAAAGGCTAAAGGGGAAGACTTTTTTTAAGAATTTGAAACTTTGAATCTTTCCTGTTGGATAGCGGTGATCAATTTATTAAAATCCACAAGATCGGCACGCTGGGCGATTTGAAACCACACATCGCGGGGCACTGAAAGAAAATTTTCCACTGCTTTGGGATCAAACTGCGCACCCGAGCATTTTTTGAGTTCTTTTAAAAATACTTCAAAACTCAAAGCCTTACGGTAAGGACGATCATTGGTCATGGCATCAAGGGTATCAGCTATCGCAAAAAAACGTGCTCCGATATAAATATCTTCTCCTTTTAATCCGCGTGGATACCCACGACCGTCAAAACGTTCGTGATGAGAATGTACAAGCTCCCGACCTTGGCCCATAAATTCAATGGCTTTAACGATTTTCCAGCCCATTTCAACATGCTTTCGCATCTGGACCCACTCTTCATCCGTTAATTTTCCAGGCTTAAGCAAAATATCATCAGCGATGCCTATCTTCCCTACATCATGAAGAAGAGCTCCCATGGCTATTTCTTCCAGCTCCTGGCCTTCAATCCCCCAAGTTCTGGCCATTTCTACTGTATAAAAAGCCACCCGTAATGAGTGCCGGCTGGTTTCATGCTCCCGTACATCCAAAGCACCAATCAAAGAATCCATCGTCAAGTGATAAGAATCGGAAAGTTCTTGATTCATTTTTTCAATGGTTTGTGTACGCTGAATAACTTTTTCTTCAAGTGTCTTATTTAACTCTTCTATCTCATCCATCATGTTTTTTATTCTTAAGTGTGCCCTGATCCTAGCTATGAGTTCATCTTTATTAAAAGGTTTCGTTAAATAATCATCCGCCCCCCATTCAAAACCAGCGACCTTCGATTGGATTTCAGTTAACGTTGTCAACAAAATAATTGGGACCGTCTTGTTATGTTTTTCCCTAATGTGACGGCAGACCTCAAAACCACTGATCCCAGGCAACATCACATCAAGCAGAATAAGATCGATTTTATCCGAGGAGACTTTCTGCAGCGCATCTTCCCCATTATGGGAAATGACAATATCATACCCTAAGACCGAAAGGTGAATTTCTACAAGTTTGGTATTTAAAGGCTCGTCATCAACAACTAATATTTTGTGCCTATTTGCCATAAGATCTCACTCGTTTAAAAGTTTTCTTATAGTGGACAGCAGAAGATCAAGATTAACGGGCTTATTAATGTACACATCCCCGGCCTTATCTTCATTCGGCTGATCATAGTTCTCATACATAGAACTGCTCATCACAACCGGGATATGTTTATAATGAGGATTTTGTTTAATCTCTGAACATACTTTCCATCCGTTTATCCGGGGAAGGAGTATATCCATGACGATCAGATGGGGATTACAGCCCATTGTTTTATCCAAAGCTTCCTGGCCATCATGGGCCAGGATAACTTCATAGCCCTGTTGCAGCAAACAATCTTCCAGCAGTTTTGAATCCTTCTTATCGTCATCAGCCACCAGTATTCTTTTCTTTTCCATGCTTACTCCCGATTTTTACGGCCCATTATTAAATCAATTTCTCTTAATAAAGTGCCTTTATCGAACTTAGACTTCTCAATAATAGTTTGAGTTTGGCTTCTCAGGATCCCCTTTTCTTCTTCAGTCAATAATTTCGCCGTTACCACAATGACCGGTATATTCTTCGTTGCAGGGTCATTGCGTATTTGGACTAAAATATCAAATCCCGTCATGACAGGCATAACAAGATCCAGAAGTATAAGGTCAGGCTTTTCCTGGAAAATTAACGGATGAAGAGTGG
>JABDFL010000042.1:0-283 GCA_013286575.1 Candidatus Omnitrophota bacterium | reverse complement strand
CTGGAAAATAAGCTCAAGACCTTGGCGAGCGTCCTGTGCTTTTATAACCTGGAATCCTTTAGCGGTTAAGATAGCCTCCATAATTTTAAGACTGGTCTCCTCGTCATCTATGGCCAGGATTTTAATTGGCTTCAGTTCACTCCTTGGAGCAAACGATACTTTTGTTAACGCTTTTTCAAGATCATTCTTAGAGACCGGTTTTATCAAATAATCTACAGCTCCTAAAGTCAAACCTTTACCTTGGGCCTGGACCACGGATGTTACCAAAACCGGAATATCCTTG
>JABDFL010000041.1:4296-11051 GCA_013286575.1 Candidatus Omnitrophota bacterium | reverse complement strand
ACCCTGGCCCAGAGAAGTTAGAGCAAAGTTTGCTGTCGAACGTTATAAGGAATTTTGATTTTCCCGGAAGCTTTTTTATCCTGCTCCACTGCGAAGCCTAAATCAACCAAGCTTTTTCTCAACACACTTAAAACCTGATTACTATTAAGTTTGTTCGAAGATGATTTTATAGCGTCTTCGCTTTGTTGTATGATTTCCACTACAGAGCGTAAATGTGATGGAATGCTGTCCGATTTTGGAAAATACTGCCAGTTTATCATAAAATCAATCTCCCCCCTCATTCCCCCGTTGCATCTTTAAGATCATCAATAATTTATTAAAAACCAAAAGAATTAATAATTGCTTGGGCAATACAATAAACACCAATACCTATAGCTATTCCAAGGATAAGTTGCCACATTCTTCCCAATTTCTGATGGGCACCAATATTTTCTAATTTAGTTACCAATGCTAAGGCAACAAATACAGCAATTAAGTAAATAACGAATCTCATATCGATCCCCCTGCCGTCTTTTTGAGCATCTGAACAAACTCCTTATTCACTTAGACGCGACCGATTATTTCCGTATTTTTTTGAGACCATTTCTTAATGCGGCGGTTTCTACCTGTACCTTCTGTGTCCATTTTTGTAATAAATCATCTGTTTTTCCAATTGCTTCAAAGTACTGCGTTCCATCAACACCTTTAGCCCAAGTAAATGCTTCCTTGAGAGTATTAACGTATTGATCCCACTGTTGTTTTGCTTGCCTTTCTAAGTTTTCCCGTTTCATTTTATCCCTCCTTTTAATATTTTCCTAAACACTTCATTTACCCTTCCCCCCAACTTTTTGACCTTCTCTAAATTATCCTGGGCCCGCTTCAGGTCTTTCAGTCGATTTTATAATTCCATTTCGAAAAATAGATTTTTTTGTGCCTTTTTGTAGGTATTCGATAACCCCTATCAATTCCTTTGAAAAATCAATTTCAATGGGCTTATTTATCGGTTCTGAAAGCGAATATTCAATTTTGTAGCCATCCAACTTAAGTCTTGTACCCTTGTGATCTATGAAAGCATCAGTGAACTTTTCCTCCTTGTGAAACACCCCGAATTTCTTATTATCTAATGGTGATAATTTATCCGCCAATTCGTGAAGAGAATACTTTTCTCCCCTACCAATATCATCTATAAAAATCTCGTTATGAAAACCGTTTAGTTGTATTGGCTTGGTGGGATCAACTGTCGTGTTTGCACGAAGCCATGCTCCATTTACAAATGGTTCAAATTTATGAATCCGTGCAGGACTACACACGAGCAAGTTAATACCCATCCTTTTTATCAAAGGGGTTCCATCTTTATCTGTCCAATCCGAATCATTTTGCTCACGAACAATCAATAAATCTATTCTATTTTTCTCGGCTTTGTTCTGTGCCCCGGACTGATACCCCTTCTTGGTAGCGAAAACGCCTTTTAAGTCTGGTATGTCACGTATTTTCCCGATCAATGCATCAATTTTTTCGATTGAAATATCGGAGTTGTAATCTTTACATTCGATGATCGTCTTATAGGTAAGTCCCCCTAATTCATATTCCCAATAAATATCAAATTGTCTTTCAACTCCATTGTTATCGACAATTTTTTTATTAACCTCTACTTTTATATTCTTCTGTGTCGTTAAATCTTCAGCATTTAATATGGCCTGCTGAAGCTCTGCAACAAAGTGTTCATATTCTTTTCCTGTATTTTTCATTTTATCGCTCCATTGAGCATCTTCTCAAACTCTGGATTCACCTTCCCACCCAACCTTTTGACTTTTACAAAATCTTCGCGCGAACACTTAAAATCCTTTAAATGTAAATAAATTACTGCCCTATTATGTAGGGCGATCGGATCATTTGGGGTAAGCTTAATGACCTCGGTTAAATCTACCAAGGCCTGCGCCAAATTACCAAGCTTAGTATGGGATACAGCTCGGTTAAAATACGCTTCGGCCACTGTAGGATTTAGCTGAATAACTTTGGTAAAATCGGCTATGGCCTGTACCCACTCCCCTCGATCGGCATGGGCAATACCACTGTCATAGAATCCAACGGCCATGTCCATTTCGACTTTATTCTTGAATTTTTTATCCATTAGTCCTACTTATCCACTTCCCTATTTATGGCTTCATTTTAAAAGTATCTAATAACTGTAAAAAGAATCCTACAGTTATTAATATTGCTCCTAAGAAATTTAAAATAAATCTATTTACCCGTCCTTCCTTTGACCATGTAACAGATCCAAGAAATTTTAAATAAAACATAAACCATAAACCATATATTCTAATACTCCAATGAAATGCAAAAGCTTCTCTAATATATGCCCAGAACCTTTCCTTCTCAGCAGGCGTTAATATCTCTCTATTACTGACTTTTGCTCTTAATGCATTTTCATCATCCTTCTTGGTATTAAAATTTTTCAACGTCTCTTGAACTAATTCCCACGCTAAATCAGAAAGCACCTGGAATGTAATAATAATCCCTCCAGCAAAACTAAAAATTAAGCCCTTTGTTGATAAAGTCCAACTGGGAATAAATAAAGCCCATAAAAAACAAATGAAAATTATAAACCAGAATAAAAATCCCACTCACTAATCTCCCGTTACACTGGCTTCACAATCTCCGCTGTATTATTCACCGGTGAATTAACCAACGTACTAACCTGGTACGCATCCATTTTTTCGGCAGGATAGCTCCTTAGCATGGCCAGTACGCGATCAATCGGCGTTTCCTGTAACCACCCGGCTTCATCTTCCGGATCAAGAATGACCGGCATACGGTCATGAATAGCGGCCACCAGTTTATTGGGTGTTGTAGTGATGATACTGAAAGAATAAAACTCATTCTCCCCTTCTCCCCAGTGATCCCAAATGCCGGCAAAAGCAAAAGGCTCATCATTCTTTAAAAAAATCCTGTACGGAATCTTTTTATCAACCTTCTTCTGCCACTCATAAAATCCGTCAGAGATAACCAGACACCTTTTTGACTTAATCAACCGCTTATAGGTCGGTTTCTCCATTATTGTCTCGGCCCGGGCGTTGATCATGCTGTATGAAGTCTTCTCCTCTTTGGACCATGACGGCACAAGACCAAATCTGGCCAAGGCTAATTCATTTGGGAAAGCATTTAAAATAACCGGCGCATTTTGTTGCGGGGCTATATTATAAAGTTCGGGCAAGTTCTCCGGCACCCGGGTTAAATTAAACCGCTTCTTAATGTCCTGCTTTTTCTTTGTTTGTGAAAATCGTCCGCACATAAATTATCTGCTTAATTTTCCTACATACACGTACGTCACATTTCCTAATCCGTAAACTTTAACAATATCATTATGAATTTCTATAACTGTTACCCCAATATTACCCCTTGTATAATACCAGTCAGAACCATCTTCCCCAGTTCCATTACTTTGATCGAGTGGAAAAATTTGACTCTCTACTGATAGATTATAATTAGGCATTTGTGCGGTTACCCTTTGAGTTCCAAGTCCTGCTATAACTAATTTTAATGTTATTGGTTTCTGAGTACCCATTACCAAAATTGGTTCCTCTTTTGAATGTCCCGAACTATCAATGTTTTCTATTTTATCTATTACATAAGTACGAATTTCCGCCCAACAATTTTGTAATCCAATAAATTGCAACAAAAATATAATTGTCAAACTAGCAGTAAATTTTTTCATATTCCCCCTAAATCTTTATCTCCAATAACTCATCCCACCGCGTCGTAAACCGCTTTGATTTGCGCGACTGTTTCATAAACCAGGGCTTGCCTGCCCCCTCGGCCGCAAAGAACAGCTGGCCGGCATTGGCCGAGCGGTTATAGCCGTCCATTACCTTCATTAACCGCTGTTTGGGGCTGTCTGAATAAACAGGGGCAAACAGATCCTGCTGGACCATTTTTTCATCTGAAAAATTGGTCAGCATGACGCCACAGCTTTTATACCGGTAGCCTTCCTTGTATATCCTACTCAGAAGCCTCTTGGCGATCTCAACCAACTGCGGCGTGTAGGCCGTTGGCGGTGTTATATCAACGCTGGCCGAATTGCGGTAATATGATCCTTTGAAAGGGTTGGTTTCAATGAAAACCTGGATATGCCCGGCAACTGAACCCTGATGCCTCACTTTCTCCGCGGCCTTTGAAATATAAGCTGAAATTGCTTCTTCCATTTCGTTTAAGGCGCTGACCTCATAACCAAAGGTCCGGGAAGTAACGATGGCCTTTTTATTGGGCTGTATCTCTTCAAACGTTATGGAAGGTATTCCCCTTAACTCCATGACTGTACGCAAGGTCATGATCGTTAAATTCTTTTTTATCCACTCATCAGGTGCTTTCTTTAATTCTAATGCGTTGGTGATGCCATGACGGCTTAAAAACAAGGCTTTTTCTGCCCCTATCCCCCAAATTTCCCGCACCGGCGTCTTTTCAAGCCACTGATCAATGTCCTTTTCATCAATAAAGCAAAACACCCCACCCATCCGCGGGTTATCTTTAGCAATATGGTTTGCAACCTTGGCCAGCGTCTTGGTTGGCGCAATGCCGACAGAAACAGGGATGCCGGTTCGTTCACGAACGGCACTGCGGATCTTCCTGCCATAAAATAAATATCCCAAATTCTCAAACCCTTCCAAAGACAAAAAAGCTTCATCGATCGAATAAATTTCCAAATTAGGAGTAAATGAGGCCAACGTGGACATGACCCGGCCGGACATGTCCCCATATAAAACAAAATTGGCCGAGAAGACTTTAACGTCATGCTGTTTGACCAGCTGTTCACATTTAAAAATCGGAGCCCCCATGGCAATGCCAACGTCTTTGGCTTCCTGGGAACGAGAAATGGCGCAACCATCATTATTGGATAAAACGACTACGGGCTTATTTTTAAAGGCAGGATGAAACACCCGTTCGCAGGATACATAGAAGCTGTTGCAATCAACGAGGGCAAAAACTTTTTTCATATCACACCGAATGGATTACATGAACCACCACTCCCCACACTTCAAAATCCATACCATCTTTAATTTCTATCAAAGGATATTTCGGATTCTCCGCGACCAAAAACAGTCTTTGGCTATCCTTACAAATTCTCTTAACAGTAAAATCTCCATTAACAACGGCAACGACAATGCTTTTATCTTTTGGCTCAAGGGATCGATCAACGATCAGAATATCGCCGGAGGTAATGCCAGCCCCCGTCATCGAATCCCCCTTGACCTTCACAAAAAAGGTCGAAGCCGGGTGTTTAATAAGATGTTCATTCAAATCCAGTTTCTTGTCTAAATAATCCTCTGCCGGAGAAGGGAAACCGGCCTTGATCCGGGACAGGTAAAGCGGCAGTTGCCGCTGAAGGGCTGTATCAGCTTTGAAGATCTCTATAACCTTAGTCATGCGGCAATTCTACTCCCCACCCCCAAAATGGACAAGATAAAAGTATCAGCCACCATTTAGCCTTTCTTAACTAAAATCTTATAACCCGTGTTGGAGTTAAAAAACGGTTTTATATGACCCGCCTTAGCCATTTCCAATAAATTCTTCTTAGCATATTTATATAGTTCGTCATCGGTCATTTTATTGATGACTTCAGTTTTGGCCCCGATCAAGGGAGCTACATTTAAATTAAAAAAATTCCTGATATCATTCTTTTTTAATAAATAAGCTACTATGTATCGTGGTGGCAGCCACTCTTCAGCAATTTCCTGTACCTTAGAGTTAAAAAGATACTTAACCAAGTAGCATTTATACCCGTACCTGGATTTGTCCACTCGCATTATTTCGGCAACATCACCACCTTCGGTAGTTACCAAATCCCCGACTTCGTAATTACCTTGAGTGACAGTAAAAATACCTTTTCTTGCCCCTTCTCCTGATCTTGCAGTCTCAAGAAGAGCAATATATTTTTGGGGCCATTCTATCTTCCCTATTTCTGAAATTCTTTGGAGAATATTTAAACAAATCATTGGAGTCTTTTGGATTTTGTGTTTTACATCTTCAAAGGTATAGTCCCTTAAGTGATCTTGAACCGACGCATGAGCAGATTTGCTTGCTCCCCCATAGCCCACTTTGTAGGTAGGCCCTAAGACTATTTTTTCACCATCGTTTGCGATAAGCAATGCCTTCTTAAATCTTTGCCTGAATGAAGACATGATCGTCTGTGTGGGTTCTGTATCAAAATTAACACCTGGATTTAAAAACCAACATTTGTTTTTGTCCAGTTCGCTTATCAATGTCTTGCACCGTTTTAATAATTCCTTGGATTGAAAGCTAAAATTCTCAATTGGATGGCCAAAGAACTCATTTATATCTTGATTTGCGAATTTTATATCTGCCAAATCTTCTGAAGAAAAAAATAACTGAAAGTACTTCTGGTCATTTGTTTGAGTAAAGCAAATCAAGTTACATAGATACTCTTGTAATTTTCGGAATCTTACTTCAAATTCATCCACAACGCTCTCGTGAAGAAGATGTTGAATTCTTTCCCCAGATATAGTTTCATTACCTGGATCTCTCTTAGGATAACCAAACTTAATTTCTTCTTCCCCTTCTTCGACCCACCCAGTTACTCTCATGCACGACATACAGGACGATAAAACTTCACCAAGGACTGAATACAAATAATAAGCTCTTGCGTCTTCATATAAGGAATTCTTGCTTAATCCCGCAGTTTTTTTAATAGGCAAATTCCTTAGTAGATGACCACTCAATTCAAATAAGATCTCAATTACTATTTGTTCTTCTTTCTTCTC
>JABDFL010000041.1:0-4286 GCA_013286575.1 Candidatus Omnitrophota bacterium | reverse complement strand
AAATCCGACTTTTGGACAGGAATTTTCTCTATCAATTTAATTAATTTCTTCTTCAAAATAAATATGTTCCTTGAAACATTCATATTACAACCTCATATAAATAAAGAATCCCTCGTCGGACACTCTGCCCAACGAAGGTTTCGTTATATTAAAGTGGCGGATTTACCCCTTCAACTGCACCACTGCTTTCGATTTTCGGATATTCTATACCGTTGCCCCTAAAATGTCAAATTTAACAAACTTTCCCAATGGTCATACAGCCTTCTTGAATGCCGAATTTTTAAGGTCAAGGACGTAACTCTCTCTTGCATTTCCCTGGGTGTCGCCCATCCTTTGCACATATTCATGAAGTGGTGCGCTCTTTAACAATACATCTAACTTTCCAAAAGGAATAAACCACACGCCGACCATCGGCAGGACTTCTATGGTCTTTGCACTCACAAATTTTATTGCCTGCCAGTCAACGGCGAAATAAATTTCTATGTCAGGATATTTCGCCTTGTACCTTAACTTGTCTTTTTTATTAAACACAACGGTATATTGTGGATCGAGACCAAACCTTGCTTTCGCCTGGAAAAATGGCGTGTTTTGGATTTTCAAATCGGCAAGCAGGCCATTGCGGGTGTTCACCAGATCCGGAGCATACGGGTCATTTTCCTTTTCAGGGTTGATCTTTAAATTCAGCTTTTTCCCGTATAAGCCAACAAAGCCCTCTTCTTTGGAAGCCCCTGCTTTACACCAGACCCCTTTATCTTGCAAATTATGAAGCGATATTTCATTTCCATTTACATCAATTAATTTATAGCCCATTATTCCCCCAAGAATTAATCCACCTAAAAATTTCAATATACCACTAAACTAAAACTTCGCCATTAAAATACGATCCAGTACTTTTTTTTCTCGACTTTTCCGCCATCTTTTGCTATATTACTTTCGTTGATCAGGCAGCCCCCCTGCCCTGCCCCCCGGCAGTATTAAATCAGCAAACTCTTATAAACTCCCCCTTAAAGGATCACCACAACTTCAAAATTATGGGTCAATAACTACACATAAGGCCGTTCCATGCCTTATTGAGGATATTTCCTTAATATCGGATATACTTCCTTAATAATAGACGTACAGTTCCTTATTAAATACAATATTTCCTTATGAATTATGCCTATATGAAGACACTTATATCAGATATTTCCATATTTCCTAAGGAGTGTATTTCCTTAATAATGGCATTTCCATAAGGTAATTTCCTTATATAACGCATGTATTACGGAAAATTACCTTATGCTGTGAAATATGAAATATCTGATGTTTCCATGTGTGAAGTGTTATAATGAAGCATTCACAAAGGCACTTCCATATATGTTTCCTTATGAAAGTCCTCACAATGGCTGTTAATATCCGATATGTTATCGGATATAGTTAAAAATAAATATTGACAAACTTCCTTAGTGATGTTAACATCTGTTATCAAATTTGAAGACCAATTAACACCCGGAGGAAAAGATGGTTGATGATCCAAAGATAACGGAGAAGGACGGCAAGAAATTTGTTACCCTGCCTAACGGCAATCAGGTTGAGATTGAAGATGATATCATCAATAATTCTAATTGGGTTGGTATGAAAGTCGCGGAAAAGATTATTGGGGTAGGGGATAGACAAGTAAGAAACCTGGCTGATAAAAATTCATGGGAAAAAAAGTATGCTTATGTAAATAGAAAACCAGAAGTCTATTTTTTAAAATCTCAACTTGAAAATTTCCAGCGCAATAGGGTAACCGAAGTCATGTCATCACCTGAATCAACTCCCCAAAAAGAGGACACACCAAACGCAGAAGCAAATGCCGGGAAGGGTTTAGTTTCCCAAGAAACTCTAAAAGATTTAGATTTGGTACTAAAAAAAGTTCAGCCTTATGTTGGTGAATTTTTAGAAGAATACAAAAAGAATCATGGGCGCATTGTTGAACTGGAAGAAAAAAAATCATCTGCGGAGAAAACAGCTGTCTTCTGGAAGACAACGGCCATCTGGATCGGAGTTGGGGGAGTGATCGCTTTTATTGCCTGGTTTAAGGTGGACCAGCTAAACACCAATCTAAACAGATCAGCTGGGGATCTGTCCAGCCAATACCAAAATACTCAGCAAGAACTTTACAATACCAAACTGAATCTTGCCGAGAAACAGCATGAATTGGATTTGATCAAGGCTCAGCAGTCAAATGCTACTGTAAATTCAGCCACAGCAGGGAAGGGGTAAGTTATGATGCCGAATAAACCAATTAACGAAATTATCGATCAGGTCATGGGGGAACGTAATGTATCCCTGGAACAAATCGCGGGGGAGTTAGGGGTTTCATTCATGACTGTTTACAGATGGAAAAGAGGACAATCTTCGCCCAAATCGAAGGTAGTCTTAAAGGCATTATCAAATTACATCAACCGAGTACCGGCTTCCGTAAATTAAAATGAGCGATAAGCCACTATACACACTTATCCCAAACAAGGCCCTTGATGCTTTAATGGAAAAAGGACACAGTAACGCCGCGGTTCTTGTTTACCAGGTATTATGCCGGCACTACAACCTAAAAACCCAGCAATGCTGGCCAAGTTTAAATACAATTGCCAAATTCTCCGGACTGGATAAAAGAAACGTCAGCAGATCCTTAAAAGCATTGTCTTTAACCGGCATGATATTAAGGACCCAAAGCAAAAGCCAAAATAATTCCTTTGACCGGAATACCTATTATCTACCGCACTACTTATCTTTTCAGATCGAAACTCTCCAATTAGAAAAGAAATCTTCGGCCAATACAAAGGCCTTAAAAGAACTAAAGGAACTCGAGCATTTCATACTTAAAACCATTACAGAGGGTAGGGGCATAGTGTCCCCAGGTAGTGGCAATATGCCCCCAGGTGGGGACAGGAAGGCACGAGGTAGGGGCACAAAGTCCGCAGGGGTAGAGGCACAAAGCCCCACTAACAATACTATTATTAACACCACCATAAACAATAATATAAACGTTAACAGCAAAGAAGCTGAAAGCAACGAAGATCTAACTTCAGGCTTTAAACAACTAAAACGTTATGATAAGGAATTTTCTAAGGTTCCTACTGAAGCTATCGGCACATCGAGCACTCTCCTTAAAATCAAACGGGAGGGGCTGGTTCAGCAGCTGATCCAGGAACTTAATGACAAGAAATCAGAAACCTATTTTAGAAGCATAGTCTTTAAACTAACTGACCATGAAGAATTGATCCATAAATGCTTAAGCCTTACCCGGGAAACCTCGGAACTGGCCGGGATCAAAACAAGCAGGGGAGCGGTATTTACCGATCATATCAAAAGAGAAGCCGAAAATCTGGGCATTGAACTCTAAGTGAGGTAAAAATGTTTATTAAAATTACCATACATTCTGTTATTTTTGACTGGATTTACTTTAACTATATTGTTCCTACCAGACAAAGGACGATAGCTTTTAGTTATTAAACTATTAGCCCTATCCCCATGACCGGGGCCACCCCCAGGCCCCGCCATTAGAAGGATAGGGCAGACGCAAGCCGATCCCAAAATTCCCCCCAAGGCACAGATCCATTAACAATATCTGCTTTTTGCAGACCCAACGCATCATAGGTGCGTTGGATAAGGAGGCATTATGCGTAAACACAGCTTTTTTATCGGATCTCTTACAGCAGTCTTGGCTTTTGGAGGGCTCTATTTGCTTGTATCCTATAAAGCCCCTGAAATACTCCAGGCGTATTGCCAAAGGCAGGTTGACAGCAACATTGAAATATCGGTCGATTCCTGCATTGATTCCCATAAAGGGTTGTTTCCTTTGAGGGATTTCAGCCAATAACCCATCCCGAAGCAGTTTCCTTTCGATTCTTTTTTCTGGATTATGTCATAAGTGTCAAGGACTTCGCCCCCGCGGGGCGGGGGCTCGCAAGTGCCTGAGGCATCCTTGACACATATGACCTTATAGTAATCAAAAAAAATCGAAAGGAAAACACACATGTGCATGATCAATCCGGAAATCAACAAAATGGGCACCCAGGAACTTGAGGCATACCTTGATTCAAGGTACGAGGCCGGGGCCCCGCAGGCAGAGCTGGAGGCCCTGGAAATAGCCTTTGCCGAAAGGGTCAGTGAAGATGAAAACACCACAGAAGAAGAACCGGCCATGTCCGAAGCCTATGATATGGGGGTGGATCTGGAAGAATGGCTGGCGATCGAATATTATCAATTCACTCATCCCCAGGACAGGACCGGCGGCCGGGAAACCGGGGACTATTTTAGCC
>JABDFL010000040.1:10141-11057 GCA_013286575.1 Candidatus Omnitrophota bacterium | reverse complement strand
CTGCTTTATGCTCTTATTTATCTGCCTTATTTGCTTTTGACCCGGCGCGGGTATGAGGGCTTTGAGATGCGCTTTGGGCTGTTTTCGCCATCGGTCCAAAAGCAGATGAAGGCCAAGGCCAATATATGGGTGCATGCGGTCAGTGTGGGGGAAGTGATGGTCATTGATGGGTTTATTGACCAGCTAAAAAAGGCTTATCCCGCTTATCAGTTTATTGCAACGGTGACAACCAAAACCGGTTATGAATTGGCCCTTGAACGCTTAAAAGACAAAGCTATGGTCATACCTTCGCCCATCGATTTCAGCTTTGTTGCGGGACGTTTCGTGTCCTTAATTGATCCTAAAATGTATATTGCTGTTGAGACTGAAATTTGGCCGAATCTTTACAGGCAATTATACCTTCGCCATGTTCCTTTGGCTGTCATCAACGGCCGGATCTCTGACGGCTCTTTTGGGCGTTACAAAGCTATCCGGTTTTTGCTTAAAGGGATTTTGGACCAAGTGTCTGTTTGGTGCATGCAAAGCCAAGGGGATGCGCAAAGGATCAAGGAATTGGGCGCCGAAGCTTCACGGGTGGTTGTAACAGGCAATATAAAATTTGATGATCTGCCTAAACCTTCAGATTTGCCCGTCGATAATATTGTAATGAACAAAAATGAGCTTTGGTGGGTGGCGGGCTCTACTCATCCGGGTGAAGAAGAGATAGTGCTGGATGTTTATGGCAAAATTATTAAAGATGACCCGAGGTGGCGATTGATCATTGCGCCCCGCCATGTTGAAAGGGTCCTTCAAATCAAAGAACTCATTGCCCGTCGCGGTTTTAAAAACATTATGGTTGTTGATACCATCGGCCAGCTGCGTTCTTTATACGCAAAGGCTTCCCTGGTATTTGTGGGGAAAAGTTTATGTGTCGGCG
>JABDFL010000040.1:9256-10131 GCA_013286575.1 Candidatus Omnitrophota bacterium | reverse complement strand
GTGTCGGCGGGGGGCATAATATCATTGAGCCGGCATTTTATGGTAAGGCGATTGTCATTGGCCCCAGGTTTGAGAATTTCAGGGACATTGTGGCTTGTTTTAAAGAAGGTAATGCTGTTGTGCAGGTAGAGGATGCTCATGCTTTTGAGCTTGCGGTGAGAGATTTGTGTGCTGATGCCGCGAAACGGGAAGCTTTGGGGGCTGCAGCCCTCAAGGTCATTGCTGCGAATCAAGGGGCCACCAAGCGTAGTTTAGAATGCCTGGCAGGACTTTTAAAATGAGCCAATATCTGCTTTCCATCATGAAAGGCCAAAGACAAGGTTTATTAGCCCGGCTGATAACCTGGGCTTTGGTGCCGTTGTCCTTACTTTATGGTTTGGGTGTTTTTTGTCATCGCAATTTTTATCGTTTAAAAGGTGTTTACAAGGCGCCTAAACCTGTTATCAGCATCGGTAATATAACCGTTGGAGGGGCAGGCAAGACTCCGGTAGTGGTTTGGTTAGCGCGGAGTTTACAAAATAAAGGAATTAAGTCTGTTATTCTGACTCGTGGTTACATGCCTAAAAAGATTGCTTCGTCGCCTGCGGCTCCCCGCAATGACACGCAGATAAATAGTGACGAAGTGGATATGTTAAATGAACAGCTGCCTTATGTGCCTGTTTTAGCTGGCGGGGACCGTGTATCCAATATCCTTAAGTCTAAAGACATTCTGGCCGGAGACGTATATATTGCGGACGATGCTTTTCAACATTGGCCGCTTGGCAGGGATTTAAATATTGTGGCCATTGATGCGGGCAATCCATTTGGCAACGGATTTCTTTTGCCCGCCGGGATTTTGCGTGAACCTTTGTCGGCATTGAGGCGCGCAGATGTTT
>JABDFL010000040.1:0-9246 GCA_013286575.1 Candidatus Omnitrophota bacterium | reverse complement strand
ACCTAAGCGGTATTCAAACTTTGTCCTCTAAACTCAAAGAAATCAATCCTAAGGCCTTGATCGTAGAAAGCCGTTATAAAAGTGTGGGGGTTGCAGATGTTTTTGGTCAAGGCCGCATAGAAGAGAATTTTTTAAAGGACAGGCCTGTGCTTGGGTTTTGCGCGATTGGTGACCCGCTTTCATTTGAGTTGAGCTTAAAAAATTCCGGGGCAAAGCCCTTAAAATTATTTACTTATATGGACCATCATGTTTATCAAAAGGGCGATATCCAGCGTATGGTGGAATTTTGCGCTGGCCGGAATATTCAGGTGCTTGTGACCACACACAAAGATGCGGTTAAATTGCGCGCTTTTAAAGATCTGTTTGCCGGCATGCGTTTAGTTTATATTCCCATTCAATTAGAAATCACCAAAGGGTCTGATGAATTCATTCAAAAAGTTATTTCTGTTTGCCGCCATTAAAACAGCTGCTTTTCTTTTCATGCTCCTGCCCATGACGCTGAATCTTTGGATAGGCCGCTGCCTGGGCTGGATCGGCTATCATCTTTTGTCTCGTAAAAGGAAGGTGGTTTACGCTAATTTAAAAACAGTGTTTGCTTCCACACATTCTCCGTCGCAACTGCGGGTAATGACCAGGGATGTTTTTATCAATTTTGTCCAAAGCGCTGTTGAGCTTTTATGCCTGCCTAAGATCAAACGTCTGGGTTTTGATAAGTTTGTAGATCTGCAGGGCAAGGAAAATATTGATCATGCTGTTGAGCATGGCCGCGGGGTCATTTTACTGGCCATCCATTCGGGGAGCTGGGAATTGGCCAGTGTCGTCGGGGGGATAACAAAAGGGCCGTACCATGTGGTGGCCAATGTGCAGTCCAAATTGCCTGAATTAGACAAGATGCTTAATGAATACCGCACCATTGCCGGGGCCCATGTGATAACCGCCGGCTCTGCCACCAAAGAAATTGTCAAAGCCATGCATGACAATGAAGTTGTTTCCCTGGTTTTGGACCAGGGAGGGAAAACAGGTTTAAGGGTGCCGTTTTTCGGCAAAACAGCATCGATGTCAACAGGCGCCATGCGCCTGGCTTTAAAATATGGAAGCGCCATATGCCCGGTTTGGATCGAACGCCGCGGTAACGGCCAACATACTTTAAAAGTTTCTCCGGCCATACCCTTGACCGTGACCGGTGATCTGGAAAAAGATACTTTCGTGAATGTTGCAAAAGCAGCCAATCACTTTGAACGTTTGCTTAGAGAACATCCCCAGGAGTATATGTGGTTTTATAAGACATTTAAATACTCTTCACAAAAGCGGATAGTCATCGTCGATGATGGCCGCACCGGGCATTTGCGCCAGTCCCAGTCCCTGGCCCGCAATTTAGGTGAAGTTTTAAAGAAAAAGGGGCAATCAGTCGAGGAAAATACAGTCTCCCTGCAATGGCGCGGGCCCCGGGCCATTTCTCTATTTTCTTTTTATGTGTTCCTGGCGCAATATTGGGGTTTTTTAAAAAGAGAAGATTGCTTGAAGTTTTTTTTGACGGATGCTTCATTTAGCGATGTGATGAAATACAAGGCAGATTATGTGGTTTCCTGCGGCTCTCAGGCGGCGGGTGTTAATTTTATCCTAAGCCAAAACCACCTGGCTAAATCTATTTCTATCCTGACGTCAGGCCTTGTTTCTCAAGAACGTTTCACTGCGGTGGTTTCGCCCCAACATGACCAGCTCCAAGCTCTTCGACGGGCACGTTTGATCAGTCCCAAGGTATCTCCCAATTTGATCAATCAGGCTTATTTAAAGGAACAAAGTGAGGGGCTTATTAAGCATTATTCGCATTTAAGGGGAAATGTGCGCACTAAATTTGGGGTCTTGATCGGCGGGGACGCCCAAGGGGTCAAGTTTGACGAGGCCCAAATACGTGAGCTGGCAAGCCAGATCAAAGAAGCGGCCTTGCATTATAACGCGGACATTTTATTGACCACTTCCAGGCGTACACCGTTGGCCGTTGAGCAGATCATTGTAAAGGAGCTTAAGAATTTTGAGCGTTGTTCGTTGTGCATCATTGCCAATCAGCGCAATATACCGGAAGCTGTCGGCGGTATTTTGGGCTTGTCTGATCTGGTCATTGTTTCAGGGGAAAGCATTTCCATGGTTTCTGAAGCCTTGAGTTCAGGCAAACGCACCATCGTTTTTTCCCCGCACGGGCGGTATGGCGAGAAGCCCCGTGATAAATATGAGGATTTTGTATTGAAATTAAATGACCAGGGGTATTTAATGGTAAGCTCGGTCGATGACCTGAAATCAAAGATCGCGCAATTACTTAGCCGCAAAATCACTTTGAAAACATTGGACGATCAAAGCATCATCCAAAAAGGCCTAGAGGCCATTGTTTAGATAAACTATGAATATTCTGCAGATTCTTCCAGAGCTTAATGTCGGCGGGGTTGAGACAGGGACGGTGGACCTGGCTAAGTACCTGGTGTCCCAGGGCCACAGGTCTGTCGTGGTCTCCAATGGCGGGGTCTTGCTGGCACAGCTTCAGTCTGAGGGCACAAAACATTATACCTTGCCGGTGCATAAAAAAAATATATTCACGGCGTATCGCTGTATCGGCAAACTGGTAAGCATCATCCGTAAAGAAAAAATTGATATTGTGCACGCCCGTTCAAGGGTGCCGGCCTGGATCGCTTTTTTTTGCCTGCCGGCAAACCGAGGCCCATTTTTTGACCACTTGCCACGGTTATTATTCCACCCATTTTTTCAGCAGGGTGATGGGATGGGGGAAATTGATCATCGCCATCAGCGAGGTCATTGGCAGGCACATGGTCCAGGATTTCGGGGTGTCCGCGGAAAATATCCGCGTCATTGCCCGCAGTGTTGATGTTGAAAGATTTAACCTGCCCAGGAGCGCCAAAGCAGATAAAAAAGCATTTAATATTGTGATGATCGGCCGCATTACGCCGCTTAAAGGACACCCTTATTTTTTAAAAGCCATGGCACGCGTTGTCCATCAATTGCCGTCGGTGAAGATACAGATCATCGGGGATGCGCCTGCTAAAAAGCAGGCTTATAAAGATGAGCTGGTTTTGTTGACCAAACGCCTGGGGATCTCAAAGCAGGTTGAGTTTATGGGCAATCGCCGTGATATTCCCCAGCTTTTAAGCAAGGCTGATTGCCTGGTCCTTTCGACGATAACTCAAGAGGCTTTCGGCCGCGTGATCATTGAGGCCCAGGCAGCTGGTGTGCCTGTGGTGGCCACACGGGTTGGGGGGGTGGCGGAAATCATTGATCATGAAAAAACAGGGCTTTTGGTGCAGCCTAAAGAAATTGAGGCCATGGCAGATGCTGTCTTACGTATTTTAAATAATCCTGAATTCAGTGCCGGCCTAGTTGTTGCCGCAAAAAAGAAAATAGATGCGCGCTATACTTTGGCGCATATGGCAGATGCTACGATTGCTGTTTATAAAGAACTGATGCATGCGACCAAGATCCTGGTCATTAAAATGACAGCCGTGGGGGATGTGGTTTTGTCAACGGCGGCCTTTAAAGCCATCCGCCATAAATTCCCCAATGCCCAGATCTATTGTTTGACCAGCCCGCAGGCCAGCGCCATTGCAGAGAATTGCCCGCATATCAATGAAGTCATTGTATTTGATCCCCAGGACAAGAATTTTAAGACCCTTTTGTCTAAGAGCAGGGAACTGCGCCGTTATCATTTTGATAAAGTGGTGGATTTGCAAAATAACCGCGTGAGCCATCTTTTGTCTTTTTTGACGCTGCCTAAGGAGTCTTATGGTTATGACAATGGTAAATTCTCGTTTTTATTATCGAAGAAAATCAAGAATAATATCCGTAACATCCCACCGGTGGAACATCAGTTCCGTATACTGAAAATGTTGGGCATTGATTATAGCCTGGGCCTTCGCCTGGAACTGAACCCTTCTGCCAAAGATGAGGCCTATGTAAAGGAATTATTGGACAGCGAATGGCTAAGTGACGGCCAGGTTTTTGTGGGGTTGAATATATCAGCTTCCCAAAAGTGGCCTACCAAAAATTGGCCTTTGGAGCACATGGCTAAATTGTGCGATATTTTAGGGCAGAAAAATGTCCGGGTGGTTTTGACAGGAGAGAATAAGGACAAGTCTTTAAGCAGGAAATTAATTGCCAAGGCCCGCGCCAAACCTGCGAGTTTTGTGGGGAAAACAAGCATTCTACAGTTGGCCGCCTTGATTAAACATTGCCGGGTGTATCTTTCGCCGGATTCAGCGCCCTTGCACGTGGCAGCCGGTATGCAGGTGCCGATCATTGCTTTTTTCGGGCCCACGGATGCCCGGCGTCATATGCCGCCGGCGGATAAAAGTGCGGTTCTGCACAAACCTATGAAGTGTTCGCCTTGTTATTCGGGGGTTTGCAAGATAAAGACCCATGCATGCATGAATGATATTTCACCTGAAGAAGTGGCTCGAAAGGTCCTTCAATTTATCAAATGAACATCCTTTTTCTGACAACACATTTTAATACCGGCGGCATCACCAGTTATGTTTTGACCTTGGGGGAAGCCCTGATCAGATCAGGTCATAAGGTATGGGTGGCGTCCAGCGGCGGGGATTGTGTGCCGCGTCTGGAAGCGGCTGGGATACGGCATGTCACGGTCAATATACGCACAAAATCAGAAGCGTCTCCCAAGTTATGGTTCAGCTACGGTCCGCTTAAAACTTTGATTGAAAAAGAAGGGATCAATATTATCCATGCCCAGACACGGGTCACGCAGGTGCTGGGGTTTTTCTTAAGCCGTTTTGGCGGGGTTCCCATGGTCACCACCTGCCATGGTTTTTTCAGGCCGCGCTGGTTTAGGAAAACATTTCCCTGTTGGGGCGAGGCGGTCATTGCCATCAGCAAGCCGGTGGAGCAGCATTTGGTCAAGGATTTTGGGGTTGCCCAGGATCAGGTGCATTTAATAGCCAACGGCATTGATTTGGAGCGTTTTGAAGTGGTCAATGAGCAGATGCGTCGGGAGGCGAGGGAGAAATGGGGCATGGGCAAGGCGCCGTTGATTGGCATTATCGCACGTTTGTCGGATGTGAAAGGCATTGATATTTTGATCAAGGCCATGCCTCTTGTCCTTAAAGAAATACCTACAGCAAATTTATTGATCGCAGGTCAGGGCCCGGAAGAAATTGTTTTAAAGAAATTAACCCAAGATATGTCTTTGACAGCGCATGTCCATTTTAAAAGCATCACCAATCAATCTCAGGAGCTTTTATGCGCCTTTGATGTTTTTGTCATGCCTTCTTTGATGGAGGGCTTAGGTTTGTCCGTGATAGAAGCCCAGGCCTGCGGTATTCCTGTTGTGGCGTCCAAAATCGGGGGCCTGGTTGATTTGATCGAAGATGGGAAAACGGGTTTTCTGGTGCCTGTCAATGATCCTACAGCTTTGGCTGATCGTATTATAGTAGTGCTTAAAAATCCCCAACAAGCCAAAGCCATGGCGCGGCAGGCACGGGTGCAAACAGAGCAGAATTTTTCCGTCCAAAGGATGCTTAAAGAAACGCTGGGAGTGTATGAACAATATTCTCGTCGTTAATATCAATTGGCTCGGGGACGCGGTTTTTTCCATTCCTGTTTTTAAGGCGCTTAAAAAAACCTATCCGCAGGCGCGTATTACCTGCCTTTGCGTGCCCAGGGTCAAAGAAGTCCTGGAGTATTGTCCTTATGTGGACAAGATCATCATTTATGATGAACGCGGCAAACACCGTTTCCCGTGGCGCAAATGGAAATTGATACGGTATTTAAAAAAAGAAAAATTCGATGCTGCTTTTTTGCTGCACCGCTCCATGACGCGGGCCCTGATGGTTTATATGGCAGGCATACCTTTGCGCATTGGTTACAGTAAGTCTAAAGGCCTTCTGACCAATCCGGTGCCCATGAGATCAGAAGATGTGCATCGTTGTGATTATTATTTGAGGATCCTGGAAGGTTATGGGATCAAGGTCGATGACCGTTTATGCGAACTGCGTTTGAAGGTGGAAGACATGGGAAGCATGGATGCTAAATTAAGCAGGGCAGGCATAGGCCAGGCAGAAAATTATGTGGTCTTAAATACCGGCGGGAATTGGGACCTTAAGCGCTGGAGCGCGGATTCTTTTGCGCTTTTGGCTAAACGCCTGCACCAGGAGTTTGGTTTGAAAATCGTTTTCCCCGGGGCCGGTAAAGATAAAGAGCTCTGTCAGCGCATTGCCCAGGCAGCCGGTATCCAAGCTGTGGTTTTGGCGGGTGAGACGAGTCTGGGAGAATCGCTGGCGCTTTATAAAAGGGCAGTGGCTGTGATCTCCGGGGATTCCGGGCCTTTGCATTTGGCGAATAGTGTGGGTGCTGATGTGGTCGGTATTTTTGGCCCCACCCGTGTTGAGATCACCGGCCCCCGCGGACGTGGCCGTGCTGAAATTCTTTTTAACGATGTCGGGTGCAATAAGGCCCCTTGTTATCACTTAAGTTGCGTTAATAATGTGTGCATGCAATCAGTGACGGTGGATGATGTTTTTCAAGCTTTCAAAAAAATCAAAGCCTAAACGTATTTTGGTGGTGAGCCAAACGAATATCGGGGATGTGGTCCTGACATGCCAGGTGATCGATATTTTACGGCGGGATTTTCCTCAGGCGAAGATCGATGTGGTCACAGGCCCTAAAGCTGTTTCGCTTTTTGCGGATAATCCTGAATTGTCTGTGAAGGTATTTGATAAACAGGCGCCATTAAGGCAAAAGTTTGCGTGGTTTTTGGATCTATACCAGGCGCATTATGATTGTGTGGTGGACTTAAGAAGGACCGCTTTAGCTTTTTTTTTGATGCCCCGGCATGCTACGCCGGTAATAGATTGCTTCGCCCTTTGGGCTCGCAATGACACGGTTGGTATCCATAAGAAGGATGCGCATTTAAATCGCCTGCGCCAGGTTTATGATTTTGATGCTCTTTCAGAGAAACGACATGCTGTTTTAACAACGAAAGAGGATGAGCAGTTCTTTGAAGGGGCAGTTGCCCCTGCGCTGAAGGGACAAAGTTTTATTGTAATAACACCGGGTGCTGCAGATTCTGCCAAGCGCTGGCATCCTGAAGGGTTTGCGGCGGTGGCTGATCATTTATCAGCCAAGCATAAAATTGTTTTTGTGGGTGATGTTAAAGATGCCCAGATCGTTGATGACATTCAGGGGCGCATGAAAGCACCCTCGCTGTCACTTGCAGGTAAAATCAATTTGCGGCAATTAGCTTTTGTTTTAAAGAAATGCTCGTGGGCCCTGACCCATGACAGCGGGGTGATGCACCTGGCTTGTTATTTTAATGTGCCTGTAGTCGTCCTTTGGGGGCCGACTTCCTTAGAAAGATATGCTCCCTGGAGTTCAAAGTCAGTGATTGTCAGGCGCAATGAAAAATGCCTCCGATGCCGGGACCCCAAGAGTGAAGTATCGCACAATTGTATGTCCTTTATTAAAGTGGAAGACGTGATCAATGCCATCCCCCAAAACTTTTAAGAATATTTTAATTGTACGCACAGACCGCATCGGAGATGTGGTGCTGACGACACCCAGCATCAAGGCGCTGCGCCAGGCGTACCCTGCGGCGCGCATTTCTGTTTTGGTCACCCCCGCGACATTCGATTTAGTCAACGGCAATCCTTACGTGGATGAGATCTTGGTGGATGACCGTGCCGGACGGCATAAAGGCCTATTTGGATTTTCAAGATTGGTCCGTGAGCTCCGTTTAAAGAAATTTGATCTTGCTGTTATTTATCATACCAAGCGCCGGTATAATTCAGCCTGTTACATGGCAGGTATTCCTTGCCGTTTAGGGTATAAAAATAACAAATTCGGGTTTTTACTGACACATCCTATAAAAGACACGCGCTCCCTTGGGGCAAAGCATGAAGCGGCATATTGCATGGATGTATTAAAGGCCGTTGGTATTGAAAATAATGATTTGGATATGCTGGTGCCCATGCAAAAAGAGGCGGAGGCCTGGGCGCTTTCCTGGATGCTGGAAAATAATTTAAAACCTAATGAATTCATCGCCATCCATCCGGGCTCTTCTGATCCTGCCAAGTGCTGGCCGACGGAGAATTTTGCCAAATTAATGGACCATTTGGCAGAACGTTATCCATTAAAAATAGTGCTTATAGGTTCCCCGCAAACGGCAACGGTCGCGGCCGCAATCTTGCAGCAAGCCCGCCTGGCCCCGCAATTCTTGAATTTGACCGGAAAAACTTCTTTGGCCCAGACTATCAGCCTTTTGCGCCGTGCGCGCCTGTTGATTTCCAATGATTCCGGCCCGGTCCATGTGGCCGCAGGGGTGGGAACGGGTGTTATTTCTTTATTTTTACGCAATCAGCCGGGTATCAACTCAGAGCGCTGGAAGCCGCTTGGGCCAAAAAGTTTTATATTGGACAATAAGCTTCAGCCCGGTGCCATCAGTGTGGAGAATGTGTTAGAATTGGCCGAGCAGGTATTCCAAAAAAACAGCCAATATGAGATTTTCTAAAATCAGGCCGTAGACAAAACAGGCTGTTTAACCTTTACAGGCATAGCCAATTTTGCTATATTACAACCCACTTTGCAGAGATTTTGTTATTTCGCTGGCTTAGCTCAGTTGGTAGAGCAGCTGATTTGTAATCAGCAGGTCGGGGGTTCGAAGCCTCTAGCCAGCTCCATATTTAGGGCAGGTATCCAAGTGGCTAAAGGGCACAGACTGTAAATCTGTTGCGTCCGCGCTTCGAAGGTTCGAATCCTTCCCTGCCCATTTTAAAGAATTACTATTGGTGTGTCGAAGGATGAGAAGGAGCCCTGTTTAGAAACATCGACGAATAGGAGATGTTTCTAGGGCGGGTGGCCGACCCGGAGTGAGTCTTCGCCGCAGGTGAGGTGAAGACGAACGTAGGGCGCCGAATCCTTCCCTGCCCACCATTTTTCGCAACGCGGGCGTAGTTCAGTGGCAGAACTCTAGCCTTCCAAGCTAGTAACGTGGGTTCGATTCTCACCGCCCGCTCCAGAGAAGCATAAATGGATTCCCGCTTTCGCGGGAATGACAATGAATACAAGGAGACTATGAAAGTAACCCTGCTGGTGCCGACGTTGAACGAAGCAGTGGGCATGCGTTCGATCATGCCTAAGGTCAAGAAGGAATGGGTTGATCAGATATTGATCGTTGATGGCAAGTCTAAAGACGGCACCGCTGATATTGCCCGTGAAATGGGTTATGATGTGGTG
>JABDFL010000039.1 GCA_013286575.1 Candidatus Omnitrophota bacterium | reverse complement strand
ACGAACCGCCGAAAATACGGCAAAAACGATCAGGGTGATCACTTCCTGGATGGTCTTGAGCTGGGCACCGGTAAATTGGCCATAGCCAAAACGGTTGGCAGGGACCTGAAAACAATATTCAAAAAAAGCGATCAGCCAGCTGATAAAAATCGCCATCCACAAAGGAGAATTCCTATACTTTAAATGGCCGTACCAGGCGATGGTCATAAAGATGTTGGAAATGGTCAAAAGAATGATCGTTGTCATCATTCACCTCCTAAAGTAATTCCCTGCTGTGCTGATAGGGCGGCAAGACCAGCGGGTCTTTGCGGTTGTAGGCGTGCGGATCAAAGACCCAGTCAAAATCATTTTCGCGTTTGGGAAACCATTCCCCATGAAAGAGGATTTTTCCCGTCTTTTTATCAATGACGACCACATATTCCATCTGGACCAATTCCCTGTAGCTTTCAATCAAAGGATAAGGAAGAAAAGGTTCCAGAAAATTATGCCCGAAAACCACGAACCAGTAATCGGGATATTTTAAGGCCATCGGGGAGGTGTTAATGTCCGGGAATGACAGCCGGAAACAGTCTTTTTCTTCCGTATTGATCAATGCCCTTTGCGCGATGACCTTGGCCTGTTCTGCCGTAGCGCCATTGCGGACAGGCATGAGATTATCGTAATTCTTATAAACAGTTTCCGTTGAGGTGCAGCCTGTCAGAAGACACAATGCCAATATGCCGCTGATCTTTCTCATGTCAAAAACCTCGTTGAGCGTAAGTGGCGTTCCAGATGAAATACCAGGAAATGGTTCAAGACATACTTGAGTTCTTTTTTGATAAAAGGCGCCATCCCTAAACGCAGCGCGGCATCCCAATTATTTTTTTGGATATGCAAGATGGACGCGACCGCTCCCAGTGATATGGGCGTGGCCTCGCCGTTGGCGTCCTTGCAAACCCCGCATAAAAGCCCGCCTAAACGCAGGCTGAAGCGGGGGGCATCTGAAACATTCTTACGGCAGGACACACAGGTCTCCAAATGAGGCTGAAAACCGGAGATGGATAAAATCTTGATTTGAAATGTCTGGACGAGTTTACTGACATCGGGGCAAGTCTGCAAACACTTGAGAAAGGCCTGCATCAGGCCATAAATCTCGAGGCTTCGCTCCTCCGCCGGCATCAGCGTATCAATGAGCTCCGCGGCATAACTGGCAGCGGTCATGCGCTCCAGGTCCTGACGCAAGCCTGAATAAAAATCCTTCATATCGCAATGGCTGACTAAATGGATATCGCTGTTGCGGTATTGGTAGTAAACGATGTCATTGACGGAGAATTTCTCAATGCTGGAGCCGAATTTCTTCGGGTCTTTGCGGATCCCTTTTAAAACACCTTTGACCTTGCCGAAATCCCTTGTAAAAAAAGTGGCGATGCGGCTGGTCTCGCGGAAGTCAAAACTCTTGAGGACTATGCCTTCAGTTTTTACAATCATACCTTGATTATGCCAAAACTATTGTGTATATTCAAGGTAATGTACAACGATTTTTACAAGCTCAAAGAATCCCCATTTAACATCACCTCTGACCCTGATTTCTTTTTTTCCTCTTCCCGCCACGAAGAGGCCTTTGAGCACCTGCTGTACGGCATCGGCTCGCGCAAAGGGATCATTGTCATCACCGGCGAAATCGGCACAGGCAAAACCACCCTTTGCCGCACCCTGCTTAACCGTTTGGACAAAACAGTCAAGACAGCACTGATCTTAAACCCCAATTTTTCCGATCTGCAATTGCTGCAGATGATCATCAATGATCTGGACATCCGCTATACCAAAAAAACAAAACTCGACCTGGTGGGCGCTATCAGCTTATTTTTGATCGAAGAATCCGCCAAGGGACATAATGTGGCTGTTATTATCGACGAATGCCAAAACCTTAACGTGCGCCAGCTGGAACAAATCCGGCTTTTATCCAATCTTGAAACTGAAAAAGAAAAGCTCCTGCAGATCATTTTGGTCGGCCAGCCGGAATTGGGGGAAAAACTCAAAAACCCCGCCCTGCGCCAGCTGACCCAGCGGGTGACGGTGCGTTACCATATCCTCCCTTTGCAAAAAGATGAGGTCGAAGATTATATCAAACACCGCCTGAAAGTGGCCGGCGCTGACCCCAAGCTCCATTTTACGGCGGAGGCCATCGATGCTATTTTTGCGGTCTCACAAGGCACGCCGCGGGTCATCAATATCCTCTGCGACCGTGCCTTGCTGGCAGGATTTTCAAAAGGCACATTTACCATTGACCATTCTTTAATCCAGGAAAGCGCCAAGGAGACACAATTTTCTTATGAGTATAATTCATGATGCCCTTAAAAAAGTCCAGGAAGGGCTGATCCCTAAAACAGAAGAAGCGCAGCAGGCAGGCCCGTCGCCAACAGCGCCCGGCGCTTCTGCCTATCTTTATAAAAAGGCCGCCGACGTAAAACCAAAAAATAAAATCCAGTCGGTGTTTTTCGTCACTTGCACTCTTCTGATCACTTCAGCGATCACTATTGCATCCATTGAGTATATCTGCCAACAATTCCAGACCAGCATCCCCCAGGTCCAGAATTTTGCCCAAAAATCATTCCTTAAATTGATCCATAAAAAAGAGCCGCCTGCTTTTAAGACAATGGCCCCTGAAGACCTTAAACCGCTGGCGCAGATCACCACCAAATCGCCCGCCCCCGTCACATTGAATATCCACGGGATCATGTCCAACGGCACCCGTAACCTGGTTTTGATCAATGACCAGGTTTACCAGGAAGGCGATGAGGTTGACGGGACGAAAATCGTCAAAATCAACCTGAACTCCATTACCGTTGACAACAACGGTATCGAGCAGACGATCCTCGTTAAGAATTAATCAATTGGGAAAAATGAAGCGGCAGTAATATGTTTTTAGACGAAGGTAATAATTCTTTTCTTGTCACTAAAAATAATATCAAAACGCGAAAAAATATCACGACGGCCAAGTAAATTAAAACCAATGCCCAACTTATCGGAAAATCCTATAGTGGCTTTTAGATTAACAAAACCTATTTTAATCGGCAAACGATGAAAATAAACTGGGATGGTATTCCCATCTCCCACCATAACCGGCGCAGAAGAAACTTTTTTGTAAGCAAGGCCGAGGCCGATCGCAACATTAGAAGAAAAAATGCTATAAAAAGCACCCGAATCAACATATGCTTCTGTGATTACGCTCCCCGAAGGTCCAGTAATTCCCAATGGAACAATGGGACAATGAAGCCCATGGTAGATCCTATAAGGGAAAATTGTCCCCTTCATAAAATTGAAATAAAATCTTTTTTACGCGGGATTGGCATACAGGTAGGAGTTACATTAGGATATTTTGCCCTGGCCTTTTTAAACAGAAGGCGGGCATCAGAGCCAATGAATGGCTCTTCATTTACAACAACAAGGAATTTGCCAGGATATCGATCAACCAATTCTTCGAAGTGTTTACTGACCCAAGCATCATCATTGAATAATTTTTTGACTATTTTACGCATTCAACATGCCTCCATTTGATAAAAGCATAACATTGCTCGTTTAACACGTCAATACCATTCGGCTCCAATTCAGCTCCGGTCAGTTCGCAGGCAATCAAAACTAAGGATTGGCTACAAGATCAGCGAACAACGCCGTTTGGCTAGCGGGTTTGATGGAAATAATGACAGGGTCAAGGCCTTCGATATTGCTTAATTGGGCCAAGTCTTGCTGACTGATAATGGGGACGCCACGGCCATCACGCTTGATGGTCATGGCGAGATTGGCGGAGTTTAGGTCGATACCACCGGGGGGTTTATGAAAGACTGTCTTATTTCCATAATTAGCAGTTTTCTTGGCACTTTTTGGGTAACCTTTACCTTTACGAAGCAAATCGTAGAGAGTTCTTTCCATAACCTGTAAATAATTTGAATCTCCTCCCATTCTATTTGCCTCTTCTTCAATATCAGTGGCTTTCATTACGGCAAAAGTGACCGTTTGTCTTCCAGGCCTAAAACTATCTATGCTTGTCTCTTCACCAAATTTTTTCCGAATTGAATCCAATCTTCTTTTTATTTCAATCTGAGATAAATTTCGAGGCAAATAAATATACCCTTCTTCCATTGGATCCTCGATATGGATCCTTCCCGTTAAATAAACTTGACCATTTAAATCATCAAGTCCTTCAAACATAATTTTTTGAAGAGTCGTTAAATGGCGGTCGACGGCAAATAAATCTTTCATATCTGTGGTTTTGTCCACATCAAAAGCAACCCACCATCCCCGCTTCAAGACTTCCCCTCTTTTTTGATTCAATATTTCTTTCAAACTTGAGTAGGGAAGAATCCCTGTATTCATCGCCGCATTTTGATCATTACCATCCGTCACGTCATAAACTATACCTGTTTCTTTACTCGCGGCAAATTTGCCATTTTTCAAATCAATGGTGCGCGTCCTAATAAATGTCGTCGTAATGGCTGCTTGGCCTGCCAGATCCAAGGGATAGACTGAAAAATGAAACCTTTGTTTTCCAAAAATCTTCGATTTGTTCCACTGCGCCACATCGGCATTTTTCGCGATGAATGCCTCCAATTCCCTTTTGGAGTCATCTGTCAACGCAGACATCCCGTGCTGTATAAACCATCGTTGCCAAATGCCGTCAGGATCAATGGCGTTCAAACGGATAAATTCCAAAACCTGCAGAGACTCCACCATGGGATCGATTAATCCGGTAATCTTTCCATGATCTAAGATCAAGCGGAACATGATGCCCGTGTCATACCCGGCAAAATTGTGAAGGTGCAGCCACCAGGAACCATCCCGCCCTCGAAAAAGATGTCCTACCCAGTTTGAGTTTTCAAATTTTATATTGGCGGCCCTGTTCACGGCCATCCCCACCTTTGCTTTTAGATCTTCACGCCACTGCTCACGGTTACGCTCATACCGTTTACCATCATTCATACCTGCAGTATCCATTAATCCACGAATCTTTTGGGTTACAGGTTCTTTAGTATCCTGCCATCCTAAAGGTGGCGTAGTAATTATGCGCGATTGACGAATAGCCGCAACATTCTTTATTTTAAGAATTTTTGCTACACCGGGATCGGCAGCCAACAGAACTCCATCAATGCCATGCATTCTTAAAAACACATCATTACGATACCCATAAACATGAGAAGAATTCAATGCCCACCCTAGAACAGTCAAATAATCTTCAGAAATAATATCCCCTGAGAATTTTATTTCAACGACAGGCCTTTCAATGGTATATCCCTTTTCAATCTGTACATCCGGCGGATCGAATACTGCCCAAACAGACCTGCCATTATCTAAGGCATCATCTAATGCATAGGACAAATCAAATCCGGATTTAATAATACCAAGAGCTGTCCGGTAATGGAAATATCTGTCCCCCGCTTTATTGAAACCTACTTGAGTATATAAGTTAAAATCCTCGTGCCTTTTCATCCGACTGATCTCTATCCATGTTGAACGCACCATCCTTGCCCATTGCGCCGACTTCATAAAATCAATTTGTTTACGGTAAAAGCCATTATTAACATCCGGCTGGTAACCCAAGCTCAATCTTGCCTTCTCTGTTAATTTTAAAATTTCATCATCGGACATTTTAGATATTTCGGAATCAGCACTCATCGCCCCATCTGTCCTCGTCCCTCGCCCCACTTGTGCTCTCATCGCAGCGTCAATTGGTTCCTTATTAGTATGGGAAACCGTTGCATCACTTCTAACTACATCTGGTAAGCTCCCAGCTTCCATTAAAGTTTCTAAATCCAAGTCATATTTATTTTTAAAATACGAGGATGTTTGGAATTCCACATCGTTCGGATCTATTCCCTTGTTAATTGCAGCTATTTTCATCAATCTGGCAACTATTATCAATTCTTGATCAAGCCCATTTTGGTAACGCTTACCATAAAAAATTCCATTCCTCGATTCTCCTAAAAATGAAAGCATGGTGGATGAATATTGCTGTTCTGGAATATTCAAAGAGGGTGGCAAGAGTAACATAGAATTCAACCGACCTAAATTATTCCAGCGCAATCTCATAGAAATCCATTCCCTCCGATCATGTCTATTCGAAAAACCACCAATCTCATGTAACCTTTTTAATATTGGTTCATGGTAAGCCTCTGGATTGGCAACAAACGACAATAACAATTGATGATTAACAATATTGACCCTTAGAACTCCCGTCCCCTCTTGATTTGCCATTTTAGGTAAATACATACGATCTTCAAAAAATGCTGCCGCTTCGGGAAACCCCATTATTTTAGGCGCTTCAATTTCTTTTTCCCAATCTTCCTGGGCCTCTCCCTCCATCCCCGGCCCCACATTTGCCCCTTGCCCCATCATCGCCGCACTGGCTCTTGATAAATCAACATGACCCTTAGCATCAGGCTCCTTTTGATATAGGTACATCCCTGTTCGACCAGGGGCATCAAAAAGATACATCCCTGTTCGAAAAGGGGTATCTGGCAAAAAGCCTTTTTGCGTAAAAGTTGAGATTCCGGGCTGCAGCGTATTATCTCTACTGACCAATAAATAACCTCGCGTCTTCAATTGCTCTTTCATCTTGTTCCAAAAAGCTGGATCTCTGCCGAGTGCACCTCCATAATCAGGAAATTTAACGTAGATAACTTTAAAGTTTTCATTAACGCCAAACAAATCTCTAATTGATAAACGGACACTAACTGTCTTTCCTTGAACACGCGGGCTTAGGGCTGGATTTTCATTAAAAGTTAAGACAATTGAGAACACACGGTGATCTTGCTGGGGAGCTACAATGATTCTCTCAAATAATTGATGATATTGGGCCTTTAAGACCTTTTGAATGACGGAAGCTTTTTCAGAAATATCTTGGGGCCAATTATTATAGCCGAGGGCTCCCAGCTTTATTTTAAGCCATTCGTTCTTTGAAAGATTTAAAGTATCAACAAACGAAAACTGTTTAACATTGGGGAATTTGTCCATTAATTCGATTAAACTGATTAAATCCAGCCCGCTCGACGGATAATATATTGTACCAGCATAATTATTCATAAAGTTTTTAATGTCGGCATTCATCGCCGCATCTGCCCTTGTCCCTCGCCCTACCACCGTCATCGCTGAATTACTAAGTTTTATAGAATCTAAGGTCCTCTTTATATGCAGTTCGATATTTCGTATCCTCTCGGGCTCATCAGCATAAATTTTTAGCGACTCTTTTGTATTGTTCATAAAAACGACTTCCGTATGATCTTGGAAGCTGAATAAAATAGATAAGCCCGGAACAATTTCAACCTCTCGAATTTTCTGAATATATTCCTCTAGAGGAATGCTTGAAAAACTAAATTTATTTTTCCTATAGGTGCCGATAAAAACTTTGTCCAAATTTCCTAAATATTCTTCCATTTTCTTAACAAATAAACCAGAATGCTCCTGCAAAAGCTTAAGCACTTCCTCTCCATTCATCGCCGCATCTGTCCCTGCCCCTGCCATTTCCGTTTTGGCCTTTTCGTATTCACCCTTTAACATCTTCGCGCGAGACTGAAAGGCCTTAGACAAGGCGGGAAAGTTTTGTGACAATTTACCAGCGAAATCCACGGAAAAAGAATAGTCCCCCATAACAGCATTGGCCCATATCCTTTTGGTTATTGAACTTATTTCACCTTGAGATACCGGATAAGTAATTCTGGCAGCGGCAATTCCTGCAAATGCGCTTGTAAGTTCCCCTACCAGCATGTCCCATTTAGAGGGAAAAAATAAAGCAGGGTCTATAATTATCGTTACCGTTATCGGCGCTTGAGCATTAAATGAAGAATTCCCGGTAGGACGTTTAAATGAAAATGTAAAACGCGCCCTATTTTGACCAACACGCTGCGGTGTGGTGCAGGGCTGTACCACGAGGTTAAGGTCGTTTTTGTACATTAAATCAAATACATACCTGGTATTTTGGTCAAACAGTTTAAACCAATTTAAAATTGAGACAATGGATCGTTGCGCCGGGGCAGGGACATTTCCAACAAAATTAATGGGCAACTTGGCCCCTGGAAATCTTTTATTCGACTCCGCTATAAATTGGGCGGCTTCCCTTTCTATGCCAGACCTTTCATCAGGTTTTAAATAATCCGGCCTGTCAGCACCTAAAATATCTTCGTCCTGCAAGTCAGGAAATAAAATTTTCTCTCTAAGTAAAAGTGCAGTGCCTACCAACCCAAAGAGGCCTGCGGTTATAACTGACCTGCGTAGATAGCTGCGAGACTTTCTTGTAACAGCGCTTGAAGACTCCGGCACTTGCACTCGATCAGTTACTTCACTTACAAACCTTCTTTTTTGGGCAGGTTTATCAAACTCATAAGTTTTAACGGCATTAATAATAACAGTAACTGCATCCGACATTTGCTGTTCCTTAAATACACCATAATTTCGATCAGTAAAAACATCAGAAAAATGAATCGAACCAAGCTGACCCCGTTTAGCATTTTTTTCAGCCGCCTTTTTGCTTTCGAGCTCTTTTATTAAGGACTTTTTGATTGTATTCACACTTAAGCTCAACTCATCTACATTTTTCGCCCGACGCAGATAATCGGCTAAAACGGTTGGATTATTGATAATTTGGCCTGCTGAAGGGGTTTTCATGGCCGCGTCTGCCAAACCATCAAGATTATATTTACCATAAGCTGGTCGAAAATAAAATTCTTCATCTTCGGTTCTAAAACCTAAACTTTTCAAAAAAGCATCCCAAGCACTTTTCCCATCTTGTTTTTCGCCAGTGTAATTCAATACGGCTGATATAGTCCCTCTACCATATAATTCTACGAATTTTCTAACAAGCTCCCGGCCCGACCCCGTTCCTTTTCGATCGGATTCAACATATTCAATATGCCAATCTGAGTACCAGTCAATATCCGTTTCATGACTAGCAAGTAAAATTGAACTCGGATTATCATTGTTCCCATAATAAAGCAGAACATAACGACCCGTTGAACCGAGTATTTCCAATAATTTCTCAAGGGGGTATTTGCGTTGTTGCCCTAAATCCCAAGCCTTTAAAATTTCTTTGATTTCTTTCTTATTCCTAGAAATATTTATTTGCGAATTCGTCGCCGCGTCTTTTATTTTTGGCGTCATGGCCCTATCCACACTTTCTTGTTCCGGGCTGGCAGCCGTCGCTTTAAGATATTCAAAGGCATTTACATTAAAGTTAACTCCTGGATTTGCCAGATAGACATTTTCCAGGAAGTGGTCAACAAAATGTTGCGGCATTAATCCTGCACCTTCCATAAGTTCGCTGTCCAAATTATCATGCGCAATTCCATTTAGGTGATAAAGGCGTAACATGGCATTAACCATATTCATAGCAATGGAGTTATTCCCATATTTAAACAATAAGTACGTGTGAAATGTAGCATCGGGAGCCTTAATGAAAGCCGAGTAAAAATTGATAATATGTAATACAACGTCTCTCAAAGAACTTTTTCTAATGAAACTTCGACTAAAAAATTGTTTTAAATTTACTAACATGAACTCTAATTTTCGACGAGCAAGATCATCATTTCTAAATTGACCCGCAACCTCTGTTATATTGGGTTTGATGTGGTCATACATACTAACGGGGTAATAAAAAGATTTTCCATTTCTGCCTGTTAACAATATCCGATTTAGCTGTCTAAACGCATAAATGAAGTCGTTTAGGGAGACGGAATCACCTTTTGCCATACGTTTAAGCAGAGACAAAAAATCCGTTCTCTCTTCTTCCAAATTCTTTAAATAATTTTCTTGCCTCGGACGTTCTCCATTACGAGTACTCTCCAGCTCCGAATTTTCTTGCGCTTTCACCCAATCCAACTCAGGATATTGCACAACAGCATGGAGTTTAGCTCTTAATGACGATAAAACTACATTTACAACATCTCCTTTTAGCAAAGTTGAGCGAATCTTCACACTTTGAGCCTGATCTATTTGATAAATTGCTGCAATCTGAGCATGTCCATACCCTATCGTCCCCCCAGAAAAATATTTCCTTGGAATTGTTGCATATTTTGGATCCCCGACAGAAGCATTCGGGGATGACATAATCGGGTCTTCTTTGATAAAGTTAAAGACGCCTTTTTTGTACGCCTGTAAATACCGCTGATAAATTTGATCGATGATAAAAGATTGCTTCGGGTTTTGCCCTCGCAATGACACTTGGTCATAGTCAACACCTCTTGTCTTGCCCTTATTGGCGTATATTTGGCCTAATAGGGATGTTTTAAGGGTGCGTTTAAACCAGGTGGCCAAGAGCATTCCGCTATAGACCTGGCGCAAGGGTGCGAAGTTGGCGTCTTCGTTGACTTCGCGCTCGAGTTCGGGGAGGACGATTTGGCGGATGATATTGGAGGCGATGGAATGGGGGGAAAAAGATTGCTTCGTCGCTTCGCTCCTCGCAATGACACTAGAATACGAAGTCGAAGAAAGCGGACGATCAAGCCTTTTGACACCATTATGTTTACTAAGCGATAAATAATCTTCTTCCAGCATGACACGTAAATGGTTCTTTAAAATATAGGCTGTGTTGCCCTTCTCATAAATGAGCGCGTCATCGGGAAGGATCCAGACCTTGTTGAAGGTGTTGACCGGGATATTGGTTGTGCCGTATTGCTTTTGGGCTTGGGCATAGACTTTGTTCCAAAATTTTTTTCCTAAATTATTTTCCGGATAAATTAAAGAAGCAGTGATTTGTTTTAAGAGATAATCCTGGGTCAAAAGATCGCGGCCCATTTCTGTTTTAGCGAAATCATCCTTGATAATGCGGTCTTTCTCATATGGCGAAAGATTCACCCATTGATCATCAGGAATGGTCAGCGAGGCTAAAAAATATTTGGTGAGCTTCGTATACTCCACCCTCTTTTGCGCATCACTTAAAGGCTTATCTCCCCTGTAAACAATGAAATCAAATTCGAAAGGATTGTCAGGATGAACAACAATGCCCTTGAGATAGGCGGGTGAAAACTGAGGGCTTAAATTCACCATGACCCCAGGCGCCGGCATAAACGGCATGGGATCTACCTGGGCCTGAACAGTGCCCGCAGGCGCAATGGTATTGATAAAAAAG
>JABDFL010000038.1 GCA_013286575.1 Candidatus Omnitrophota bacterium | reverse complement strand
GACCTGGTGTCTTTAAATCATGAAAATAGTAGTGGGACCCAGATCACGGAGTTTAATATCCATTGTTCCTGAAAGGCGCGGCATAAATCATAGGCCGCCGTCGTGAATGAAATTTAAGAAAGCCCTTTTATGTTCAATATCAATAAAATAGCCGCGCAATTTGACCTTAAGGACCTTGATGCCGCCAAGGTCGTCAAAATCCTGCTTGAACACCAGAATTCTATAATCAAGGCTGTTTTGGTTATAGGATCTTTATTGACGGCGGCGGTGATGTTTAATAATCACCGCAGTGAGGGCCAGGATTTACAAACCGGAATATCCCAATTACAGCAGAAAATTGGTGCTATCAAGGCCCGTGAGGCGGCTGTCAGGGACTTGAATAATTTTAAATCTTCTTTACCCAAAAAAATCAATGAATTCCAATTAATTACGTTGATTTCGAGTTATGCTAAATTGTACCATGTTACTATTTCTTCCCTTTCTCCTGCTGAGAGCGTGGACATGGGCCTATATGATGTGATTGATGTCCGTTTTGAGGCGGTGTCTGATAATTTTAAAAACATGGTGCTTTTTTTAAGAAAGATCGAAAAGTCCAGATCTCCTTTAAGGATTGATACATGGTCCGGGAGCGCAGGGCAAGATGGGGAAATCACTTTTTCAATACAAATCAGCGCGGTGCTTATCCATACATGATAAAATTATTGTTGGTCATGATATTCATTTTGGCAGGTCCTTATGCGCTCAAGGCCCAAGAAGCCGGGGGGGACCAGGAATTTAAAAGCGAATTGGATAATATCAAGAGTCCTTTTGATGACGGTATTCCTAAGCCGGTCATTATCAACAAACCGGCCCCAGAGGCTCCGAAGCCCGTCAATATTCCAAAGCCCCAACCCCGTCCCCAGCCTGTCTATTCGCCGGAGATTATGCTTCCCATGCTTAATTTACAAGGTGTTGTTGTGGGGGATGGCATAGAGCAGGCGATTATAGATGACCAGGTGGTGCCTTTACATGGGACCATTGAGGGCGCGCGGGTTGATTCAGTGACTAAACATGGTGTTGAATTATCTTACAAGGGAAAGAAATTCTTTTTAAAGGTTGATTAGTCTTTATTTATTCGTTAATGTAATCCTGAGGATAAATTATGTTTAAAACCATTATGACAGCATGTCTTTGGGTAACAATGTTCCTTTGGAGCGGTGCTCAAGTATGGCCGGAGGACATGGAAGACCATTTCATTGATTCTGATTTCGATACTTCAAAAAGTATTTTTATTGATGTTAAAGACGTTTCGTTGATAAATGTATTAAAAATTATTTCCAAGCAATCGGGTTTAAGTTTTATAGCCTCCCAGGACGTAGCAGACAAAAAAATAACCCTTTATCTTAATAAGATCCCATTGAACCAGGCTTTGCACATGGTGCTGGATGCCAATGATTTGACTTATGAGATGGAGCAGGACAGTAATGTTTTTGTCATCAAGGCAAAGGAAAAAACAGCAAAGGACATGATTACAAAGGTTTATCAGCTTAAATACGCCACAGTATCTTCATCGCCATTAAATTCCACTATCTCCACTTCAACTGGTACCGGGAGCAGCTCTTCTTCGTCAAGCAGCCCTTCGTCATCAAGCAGCTCTTCGTCGTCAGGGAGTACTTCTTCGGGCGGCCTGGAAGATGTGCTCAAGGATTCTCTTTCCCCGGATGGCAAGGTGGTTGAAGATATCCGTACCAATAGTTTGATCGTTACCGATGTCCCTGGCCAGTTTGCTATTATTGACAGTACCATTGCCAAATTAGATGTGCCTATACCGCAGGTCCTTATCGAGGTGGAAATGCTGGAAGTTTCAAAAAGTACGGCCGACCAGCTGGGAATTACATATGGCGCCACTCCTTTGACTTTTACAGGAGGATCGAAATTTTCGAATTGGCCATTTGGTGCAAATACTGGAGGATCTTCCAGTTCCAGCTCCAGCTCTAGTTCCAGCTCTAGTTCTTCTAGTTCCAGTTCAGGTATCACAGGTTGGAATGCTCCCGGATCCGGGGCTTCTCTGTCAGCGGCGTTGAATTTTTTGACTACCCACACCGATGCCCGTACTTTGGCGCGTCCGAAGATTTTGACTTTGAATAATGAGACGGCCCAGATCCAGATATCCCTTGATCAAGCCATTGATGTCGTGCCATCCAGCACATCGTCAGGAACATCAGGATCGACGCAGACCTATACGGTGGACCGTCAAACAACGGGTGTGATCTTAAAAGTCACGCCCCAGGCCAATCTCTTGACACGCGAAGTGACCCTGGCGGTTTCTCCCAGGGACATTGATGTTATTTTATCCCAGGTCCAGCCGCCTGCCGGCATCGGCGGATCAATTTACGATACCGAGACCCGCGGTTCCGATTCTATTTTGAAGCTTAAAGACGGCCAGAGCATGGTGATTGGCGGATTAATGACCAGTCAGACCAATAGCACCGTTACAAAGCTCCCTGTTTTAGGGGATTTGCCTTTGATAGGGGCCGCGTTTCGTTCGACTGTCAAATCAAAGAGTGAAACTGAACTGCTTATTTTTATGACTCCCCATATCATTGACGACACAAATCAATCGGCCCTTAAAGGGGACAACTCGTCAGTTTCAGTTGAGGAAGCTTTGGACATGAAAGATGCCTCAGACCGCACCCGGGAAATTAATGATAGCTTGAACACCTATGAGAAATGAGGCAAGTTTCAGTCCTCACCCCATTCGCAGGAGTTCACAATTAACCTATGGCACGCATTCGGATCGGTGAAATTTTAATCAAGCAGGGATTGCTTACGGATAGCCAGCTGCAAGAGGCTATTAATCTGCAGAAACAGCAAAAGGGCAGCCGCCTTGGTGAAATTTTGATCCAGGTGGGCACGATCAAAGAAGAAGATTTTGCCGTTGCCTTAGGTTCCCAGTTATCAGTGCCTTATGCTTCCTACATGTCCGGTCTGCTTAAACCGAAACAAGAGCAGAACCTGGAAAAATTAGTGAATTATGAATTTGCTAAAAAAAATTTAGTCCTGCCTTTAAGCAAGAACATGAGTTCCCTGACCTGTGCCGTATTTGATCCCCTGGATTTTTTTGCTTTGGATAATTTAAAAATCCTCACCGGGTGTGATTTGAATTTAGTCATTGCCACCAAGGCAGACATTGCCAAGGCCATTGATGAGTTTTACGTGACCGGCCGTGAAGCAGGGGCCAAGGAAGGCGGGTCAATTTTGGACCAGGCCCTCCAGAAAAGCTATACCGAGGGAGAGAGTTCCACCAGGGTTGAAGATAGAGGCATTACCGCTGATTCAGAGTTGAGCATTGACCGCTTGATTGCCAAGGCCGGGGAAGCGCCCGTTGTCAAGCTTGTTGATCTGGTCATCCGGCAGGCCATTGATGAAAGGGCCAGTGACATCCATATTGAGCCTTTTAAGGACAGGCTGGAGATCCGTTACCGTATCGACGGGGTTTTGTACCAAATACCGCCACCGGCCGCGCACCTGCATCTGCCCATTGTTTCGCGCATCAAGATATTGGCCAAAATGGACATCGCCGAAAAACGCCTGCCCCAGGACGGGGCCATTTCCGCCAAACTGGAAGACCGGGCGGTGGATTTGCGCGTTTCCACGATACCGACGGTGTATGGGGAAAAAGTTGTTATGCGTATTTTGGACAAGGGGGCGGTAAAGCTTGAACTTGTCAATTTGGGCTATGAGCCTAAACAGCTGGAGGCCATCCGCAAGGCCTTGCATAGTTCCTACGGCCTTTTTTTTGTTACTGGCCCGACGGGAAGCGGTAAATCAACGACCTTGTATTCCTGCCTGAATGAAGTTTTTGACCCCAGTTTAAATATCATGACCTGCGAAGACCCGGTGGAATTCAAGCTGGATGGTGTCAACCAGGTGGGTGTCCGCGCCGATATCGGGCTTACCTTTGCATCGGCCCTTCGGGCTTTTTTGCGCCAGGACCCGGACATTATCATGGTGGGCGAAGTCCGTGATCTGGAAACTGCCCAGATTTGCCTGCGCGCGGCCCTGACAGGGCATTTGGTTTTGTCCACCCTGCATACCAATGATGCCCCTTCAGCGATAGCGCGTTTAATAGATATCGGGGTCCCGCATTATTTGCTGACACCATCTCTGGTCATGATCGTGGCCCAGCGCCTGGCCCGTAAGCTTTGCCCTAAATGCAAAGAACCTTATGAAGCTAACGGCCTGGTGGTTGGAGGCTATAAGGTCAAAAGCGATTTGATTTACCGCGCCAAAGGCTGTGATGAATGCAGCCATACCGGTTATAAAGGGCGCATTGTTGTTTCAGAGGCAATGGCCATTAATGATGAGATCCGTGCTTTGATTGCGCGTTCCGCCAGTTATGGTGAGATCAGGGACGCGGCCAGGCGCAATGAAATGGACACTCTTTTTGAATCGGGCATGAAAAAGGTGGAGAATGGCATCACCAGCGTTGATGAAATTCTAGCTGTGACAACCGCTTAATAATTTTATGCCAAGTTATTTTTATACAGTCAAAGACAATGAAGGCAAGACAAAAACAGAAAGTATCCAGGCCATCAGCGAAGATTCCCTGGTTGAAAAACTGCAAAATGAGGGCTATTTTGTCATTAATGTCCGCCTGATTGAGGAAAAGTCTCTCGGTAAGGGTGATAAAAAACAGGGGACGACCCTCAAGTTTGACCATGATAAGTATAGAATAGAAGACCTCCTGGTATTGTCCCGTCAATTGGCGACCATGCTCGAATCCGGCGTCACCATGTTGCGCAGTCTGGATGTTATCAAATCCCAAATCCAGAGCAAAGAACTCTTCCTCGCGGTCACTAAAATCCATGATGATATTGAACAAGGGTCTTCCCTTAGCGTTGCCTTGGCCAGGCACCCCAGGATTTTTAACCAGTTTTGGTGCAGTTTGGCTGAAGTAGGGGAGGCTTCGGGGACAATGCCTTTAGTGCTCAATAAATTAGCCAAACATGTGGAGCAGGACGTGGCGTTTAAATCAACCATTATATCGGCCATGATCTATCCTTTGATTCTTTTTGTGGTTTGTATCGGTGCCGTGTTATTCTTTGCGCTGGTGGTGGGCCCAAAATTCGAAGACATTTTTAATTCCATGCATGCCCAATTACCGCTGATGACCAGGTGCTTGCTTGGCACTTTTGATTTTATTAAGCGTTATTTTTTTATTATTGCGGGCGGGATATTCAGTTTATTTTTTATTTTAAAAGCTTATTTTTCAACAACTATGGGGGAGCTGCATTTTGAGAAAATAATTTATAACCTTCCTGTTGTCGGTGATATTACCAAATTGATCATTGTCGAGCGTTTTGCGGCCCAGATGGCGATCTTGACTGAAAGCGGGGTGCCGATCTTATACGCTTTGGAAATTACGGAAAAACTGGTGGACAATAAAACATGCGGTTTGGTGATAGCCCAGGTGCGTGAAGGGGTGCGTGAAGGCAAAGGTATGGCGGATTCCCTGGTGGAGTCCGGTTTTTTCCCTATGATGGCGGTCCAGATGATCAAGGTTGGGGAAGAGACCGGAGAGCTTGGTAAAATGCTTAAACATGTGGCCGAGTTTTATCAGGCCAATGTCGAGGCTTTTATGAAACGTTTTGGTACTTTGATCGAGCCTTTTATGCTGGTTTTTATGGCGGTGATGATAGGCACCATTGTTGTATCGATCTTTCTTCCTCTATTCAAACTTGGCCAGGGCGGCGGATATCATGCTTCTTAAAAGCATGGTATACTTGAAAGGATGTGCAGCATTTTGGAAAGGATGGTTTTATGAAAAATTTTAATTATAAAAAGTCCGCTTGCTTTCTGCAGCACAGCGGCTTTACCCTGATAGAAATTGTCGTTGTTTTGATCATAGTTGGTATTTTAGCGGCCATTGCCTTGCCGAACCTTTTTAATAATGTCAATAGAAGCCGGGGGTCAGAAGCCATAGCAGCCTTGGGCCCTGATAAAGACATGGTGGAAGGTTGTATTATGGGGCATCCTGGTTCTGAATTAGCTTCTTGTGCGGTGACATTCACACCTACGGCTCACTTTACGTATTGGTTTAGTCAAGCGCTGGTCAATGCCAGCAGTGGCGGTAATTATAGCATTCAAGCTGTTAATACAACTACTGCTGCTAATACGGTGACTTTAAGCAAAGCTACTGTTAATAGTGCATTGACTTGTGCCGGTGCCGGTAATTATGTAGGTGTTTGTTAGTCATATCTTAGGACAATTAAAAAGCCCCGCCTTTGGCGGGGCTTTTTTATGGTATATATTAAGTAGGGGGTGGGCTAATGGCAGCTAAAAAAGGCTTTACTTTATTAGAGATAATAATCGCTTTAATTATTACAGGAATTCTCGCTGCTTTCGCTGTTTCCATCTTTACTTCTTCAATCGAGCAGACAAAGGCGCAGATAGCTAAAAATAATTTATTAGCCATCGCCGCGGGGCAAGAAAAATATTTTGAAGATTTTGCTGCTTATTGCACCACTACCACAGGCAATAGCATCCCCTGTGGAGGCAATAATTCCAGTATCAATACTAATTTACATTTAAATATTGCGGGTAATGATAGTTTTATTTATAGCTGTTCTTCTTGTACAATAGGCGCGGTGAATTGTGCGAGCATACCGTATAATTGTACCGCCGGCGATGGTACTGACACGCTGACGTTAAATCCAAGTGCGCAGTATCCTACAAGCACTGTAAGCTGTGTCCCTAACGGCTGCGGCATCACTTAATGATTTAAATAGCCCCCTATTTGACCTCCCGCCTTTTCTATGTTATATATAAATTAGAAGGGGAGGGCTTTATGGTCTTGCGTAAAAAAGGGGTCACATTAATGGAGCTTGTAGTTGTTATCGTTATTTTAGGTGTTGCTCTTGCCTTGACCTTTCCCAATTATACGACATCCACTGAACAGGCGTATGCAACAAAAGCTGAGAATAATTTATTGGCCATTTATACCGCCCAGCAAAATTATATGAATAATCACGGGAGCTATTGTAATAGCCAGGTGATAAGCCCGGAACCCACCTGTAATGGCGTACAGGAGCCGGTTGGCAATACCTGCGGGCAGGATTATTGTGAAATCAATTATAATTTGGGTTTGAATATTGATTCTGATAACACATATACTTATGTTTGCTCAAACGGCGCTTCTACCTGTACGGCAACAAGAAATAGATCTTCAGCCTTGGCCCCTACAATTACATTGACATTGAATGCGCCCATTCAATTGACCGGAAGCGCTCCCAATCCAATTTGCGCGCCAACAAC
Source organism: Candidatus Omnitrophota bacterium (assembly GCA_013286575.1). Lineage (GTDB taxonomy): Bacteria > Omnitrophota > Gorgyraeia > Zapsychrales > Fredricksoniimonadaceae > JABDGZ01. The sequence goes on along the minus strand of JABDFL010000038.1, from coordinate 3,929 downwards.
AAGCAATCCCAATTGGTGTCCTCAAGTCTTATGAGAATGAAAGATTTTAATACTACAGGCGTCACTCTTATGGAAATATTGCTGGCAGCCATCATTTTTATTATTACCGTCGGAGGGATCTTCGCCACCTTGAATGCCGTGCGCACACCGGTGACCCAAAAGGAAAACGCCTTAACAGCGGCTGTTTTTGGCAAGCAGGTGCTTGATACCTTACGTGCCAACGTCAAACCGTCAACGTTTGATGCTAATTGTACGCCCCCATGTGCGGGTTTTAATTTAAAAGTGGGACTGCATCAAGTGACCATGCCGGCGGGCGGCCTGAACTGGCCTTCGGCAGATTTAGCTTCAGCCAACAATTACCTGAGTTATACAGTCACTTGCGGGGATGATGGCACCACCTATCCTTGTACCCCTGCTAATGAAGCGCACAAGGTTGTTTTGAATGTCAATTGGTAAAAATTTTATGAACAAAAATTCTTCCCAAACAGCCTTTACCTTGATCGAACTGATCGTTTCATTGATGCTTGTCAGTGTCATTGTATTGGGGATATTTTCTATTAATATGGTGTTGAGCAATAACGGCCAGGATTATGGTCAGCGGTATTTAGTGAGATCAGAAACACAGACCACCTTGAACCATATTTTGAATGATGTCTCTTTAGCTGTCGGCAGTGCCACTTATGTAGGTTCACCATCCGTTCTTAATCAAGGTATTCTTATCGGGTCCCAGATGGGGGCTGCCAATAACAATTCATTTTGTATACATAAGCAGCCTAATGGTAGCGATACTTGGGTATGTTATTGGCTGGACACGACACCGGCAGATTCCACGTATCAAGAAATCCAGTATTGTAACAAGACGTATAATCTTAACGATGCTGCGGGTTATAGGGGAGCCGGCGGCAGTTGCCAAGTAGGCACAACACAATTTTTGGGGACGGCATATAGCATCACTAATCTGCCTGCCGGATCGACGCTTACTCAGTCTCCTTACTTTGTCAGTAGTGGGGGACAATTATTATTTTCTATTGTTATCGAAAATTGCCTTAATGATTCTGCGGCAAGTTGTTATAACTCAAACTCTGCGCTTCAGGATCCGGTTAATAATCCCCAAGTACAGGTCATAGGAAGTGCTGTTCCGCTGCAAGAGAGCATATAAAACTTAAGGAGGCCCCATGAAGCATGTTCAATCTTATGGTTGGATCCCTGATACTCCGGACCAGAGAGATTATCTTTATCGTGCCATCACTCCCAGAATCAAATTACCATCTAAAGTAGATTTAAGAAGTGAAGATTCATCCGTAGAAAATCAGGGGCAGTTAGGGTCTTGTACGGCCAATGCCCTGGCTGGTCATTTGCAATTCTTAGAAAGAATCAGCGGTCAAATTTATAAGGACGTTAGCCGCCTTTTTATTTATTACAATGAACGCGCCATCGAGGGGACGGTCGGCTTTGACTCCGGGGCCATGATCCGCGATGGTATCAAGGTACTGGCTAAATACGGTGTATGCCCGGAATCGAGTTGGCCCTATGATATATCTCAATTTACCCGCAAGCCTACGGTTGCTTGTTATAAGGAAGGCCTCAAGCACCGGATTGTTTCTTACCATCGCCTTCAAACACTCAGTGAAATGCTCAATTGTTTGGCAGAAGGTTTTCCATTTGTTTTTGGGTTTACCGTTTACGAAAGCTTTGAAAGTTTAAAGGTGGCCCAAACCGGCATTGTTCCTATGCCCAAAAAATCTGAAAGGGCTCTTGGAGGGCACGCGGTCATGGCTGCGGGGTACGATCAAAAGCAAAAGCGTTTCATTGTACGTAATTCCTGGGGCCCGCAGTGGGGGCAGGCGGGTTATTTTACGATGCCCTATGCCTACTTAGAAACTTTGGCCGACGATTTTTGGACAATCCGGCAATAAAGAATTTTCCGATATGCTCACCTGGCCCAAGGCTTTTTTCCTTCTTTTTATATTAGGCCTATTGGTTTATTCCAATAGCCTGAACAACAAATTCCTTATAGATGACTACGCTTTTTTAAAAAACCCTTTCCTGGACAGCGCCAAATACACGTTTTCTCAATGGAACCCTTATGGTGAAGAAGCGTTGGGAATCGTCGACCAGGAAGGGATGGTTTCTTATTACCGTCCCATGGCCCATATGCTTTACGATGTGTGTTATGCCGTTTTCAAGAATAATTTCTGGCAATATCATCTTTTAAACCTTTTGCTTTTCGTTTTAGCCGCGTCATTGGCGTATCTTCTTATCGGCAAACTTTCCGGCAATTATAATCTGGCTTTTCTGGCGAGCCTTTTTTATCTTATCCATCCCGTCAATGGTATTGTGGTTAATTACATTTCAGCGAGTGTTTTTGCTTTGGAAGTGATTTGTATTTTGGGCACAATTTTATTACTTTGGGGGTCTTTGGAAAAAAATGACGACCGGGGGCTTTATTTTTTAAGTTTATTGCTTTCATTTCTGTCCCTGTTTTGGCATGAAAGCGGGGTCATGACGCCGTTTTACCTTGCTGCGGTCATTTTATTATTCAGCAACGGTCCTTATCAAAAGAAAATGGCTGTTTTATTTCCTTATTTTTTGATCGTTTTTTTTTATATTGGCCTCAGGTTCTTTTTCGTCAGCTTTAATGAGACTATTTTAGAAAAAATCCCTTTTTTTCATATGACGGCATGGGAATTCCCGGCAAGTTTATTCCAGGTTTTTAGCTGGTATATGGCCCAGTGGTTTTTTCCCCGGAGTATAGTGATGGCATGGACGCCTCCGGTTTTGCATGAATGTGTATTTTGGAATAATGTCGGCGCTGTTTCATTGTTATTGTTTTTCTTTCTGCTTTTTATCAGGTTTTCTCAACAAAAGATATGTCAACTTGCCGTAGCTTTTATCCTGATCGGTTTTCTCCCTGCCTGTGTGGCGGCCTTTAGAAGGCCTGATTCCGGCGTTCTTATTGAGCCCCATTGGTTCATTTTTTCTTCCATCGGGTTTTTCATTTTGGCCGCTTATTTCTTTCTTATGGTTTTGGACCGTTCTAAAAAGGCAGGCTGGGTGTTGTTGTTTGCTGTGATTTTTGCCTGGGCCGCAGCTTCCCATGCTTATAATCAACGGTGGGCAGACCAAAAATCGTATGACCTTTTTTGGTCCCAGCAGGCCCCTAATTTAAAATCACCGTATGCTTATTTGGCTTACGCTTATGGAAATGAAGGCGCCTTTCAAGAGTCCAGGAAATATTATAGGCTTGCTTTAACAGGCTACACATCTGATTTTAGCATATATGCTGATTTAGGCCTGATGGATGCAAAGCAAGGGCATTGGAGAGAAGCGGAATTAAATTACAGAAAGGCCTTAAGCATCAATCATTTTTCCGCGAGCACATTTAATAATTTGGGGGACCTTTATCTCAAGGAGGGCCGGCTGAAAAAGGCCCGGGAATGTTTTTCTCAGGCCCTGGTTTATAACCCTCTTTTGCCTGAATCCAGGGCAGGTCTTGCGTTTATTTTTTTTAACGATGGTCAGTATCAGAAAGCCATTGATTGGTGCCAAAAGAACCTTGATATTGTCAATTATGACGCAAATACTTTGTTCCTGCTGGTTGATATTTATATCCATCAAAAAGACCTTGTTAATATTAATAAATATGCCTACCGCATCATCAGTCATGAGACAGACCCTCAGGTCCTGATGAAATTAGGTATTGTCATGGCCAAGTGCAATATCATTAATGTGGCGATAGATGCGTATATAAAGACGATCCAGGTGGCACCGGACTATAAAGATGCTTATTTTGAGGCTGGGGAATTGTTAAAGAATGCGGGTAAATACGGCCAGGCCATCCATATCTGGGAACTCGGCTCAAGCATAGATCCTTCTGACCAACGGTTTCAAACCAGTATCGCTAAAGCTAAGGAATTGAATTTAAAATA
>JABDFL010000037.1:11678-11895 GCA_013286575.1 Candidatus Omnitrophota bacterium | reverse complement strand
GTCGGTGTCACCGAAGTCCTGGCCATTGATGATAATATCCGTGACATGCTTTTAAAGAGAAAAACATCCATGGACATAACCCGCTATGCCCAGAAAAATCAGGGGATGAAATTGCTTTTTGATGATGTTGTTGATAAAATGCTTGAAGGAGAGACCACCTTGACAGAAGTTTTCCGAGTTGCTTCTGAAGATGAAGAATAGAGAGGGAGTTAAAATG
>JABDFL010000037.1:0-11668 GCA_013286575.1 Candidatus Omnitrophota bacterium | reverse complement strand
TTTATAAATAGACTCTTCCAGGACGCTTATAAAGTTTTGTTGGGAGAAATTCTGATTCAACGTAAAAAGATCACCCGCGAGCAGTTGGATGCCGCCCTGCAAGCGCAGAAGGAGAAGGGCGGTTTTGTCGGGGAAATCCTTGTCAATTTTGGTTTTATCGACGAGAGGGACATTGTGGTGGCCCTGGTCATCCAGTGCGGCCTGCCGTATATCGCCGTCAATAAATATTCCATTGACCCGCAGATCGTGCGGTTGATCCCTAAAGAAGTGGCGCAAAAAGAAAAAGTGATCGCCCTGGACCGCATCGGGGATATTTTAAGCGTTGTCATGGTCAATCCCCTGGCTGAGGACAAGAAGAGCTATTTAGAAACATTGACCAAATGCCATATCGCTACTTTCATTTCCACTAAAACGGAGATCGAAGAAGCCATCGCACGCAATTATTGATTCTCCTTTTGTCATTCCCGTGAAAGCGGGAATCCATAACAAGAATGTGATATATGCCGACCTATAAATATACCGCCCGCGATCAGGAAGGCAAGAGCGTCTCCGGGAGGATTTCTGCAGACAGTGAACCGATGATCGTCGCTGAATTGCGCAAGCGCAATTTGATCATCTTAGGCATTGAGGAAGAAAAGGAATCGGTTTTTAAAAAGGCCTCCAAGCCCGGCGGCGGGAAAAAAGTCAAGCCGGAAGACCTGGTCATTTTTACGCGCCAGTTTGCCACCATGGTGGATGCGGGCATACCTATTTTGCAGTCTTTGGAAGCGTTGAGCGAACAAACCGCTAATCCCGGTTTCAAGGCGGCGCTTGTGGTCATCCGTGAGGACATCCAGACAGGCAGCAGCCTTTCGGATGCTTTTGCCAAGCACCCTAAAATATTTGACCAGCTGTATGTGAATATGATCAGGGTAGGGGAAAGCGGCGGGACCCTCACGTCCATCCTTGAGCGCGTGGCCATGTATTTGGAAAAAAGCGAGCGGCTCCGCCAAAAAGTACAGGGGGCATTGATTTATCCGGCGGTGGTCGTGAGCATGGCGACGATGATCACCGTCGGGTTGCTTGTCAAGGTCGTCCCGACCTTTTCCCAGATCTATGCGTCCCTGGGCCAGAAATTGCCGGCCATGACCCAGATGCTGATTGATTTCAGTAATTTGCTCCAACATGACCTGCTGTTTTTAGTGGCTGGCGGCTTTGTTATCGTATTTCTTTTTAATAAGTACAAAAAAACACCCGTCGGCCATGTCCAGGTGGATACCATGCTTTTAAAGCTGCCGGTATTCGGCGAATTGATTTGCAAGGTTTCTGTCAGCCGTTTTTGCAGGACCTTTGCCACCTTATCCCAGAGCGGCGTGCCAATTTTGGAGTCCCTGGACATTGTCGGAAAGACCTGCGGCAACAGGGTGATTGAAATTTTAGTCGATGAGATCAAGGTCAGCGTCAAGGAAGGCGAAAGCATTTCCGTGCCTTTGTCAAAAAGCACCATTTTTCCGCTGATGGTCACCCGCATGATCGCCATCGGCGAGAAATCCGGGCAATTGGAAAAAATGTTGTCCAAGGTGGCTGAATTTTATGACGAGCAGGTGGATGTGGCGGTTGAAGGCCTGACCAAATTGATCGAGCCTTTGATCATCGGTTTTTTGGGGATCGTGGTTGGATTTATCGTCGTTGCTTTGTTTATGCCGATCTTAAGCATGACTTCGGCCATGAAGTAGGAGGGATGGGATATATGCGGTTATTTTTTCTTGTCATTTTAGGGGCGATGTTCTTTTGCGGCCCCGGCATGGCCCAAGTGCAGGATGTCAATTCAGCCGCCTCTGCTTTACAGGGGGTATTGTCTAATTTAAAACAGAGCGTTGAGAAATTGAGTTTGGATAATGACCAATTGGCGGCCCGTGACAAGGCCGTCAGGCAGCAGATAGCACAGTTGCAAACACAATTGGTGGGCCTGCAAGCCCAAGGCAATCCCTTAAATAAGGCAGCAGCCCAATTGCAGCAAGAAGATTCCAGCCGGGCCCAGCAAATCGCGCGTTTGGAAGAAGAAAGCTCTGATTTGGATGACCGCGCTCAAAAAGCCCAGGGCAATATCAAATTAATGCAGTTGTCTTTGGGGGCCAGGTATGAGGAAGACCAAAAACTGCTTTTGCAGCTAAAGGGAATGTCCAATGTCCTGCCGCCGCCTGTCCAGGCGCCGCCCCCGGAATCCCGGGCAGAGGAGTATCTTCAAAAAGAAAAATTAAAATTGATGAAAATGATTTACGACAGCCAGCAGCAGCAGGAGTCGCTGCATGAGGCCATTTTTCAATTCAGGAAAAGTATACTTTTACGGCCGGTGGTCACGGCCATGGTACACCAACAGCTTTTAAAAGAACAGATCAAGAATTTGGAAGATCAAATAGCCGCGTTCCCGCCGCCGCAATCAGCGAATGGGGTATTTGTTAATCAATGGAACGATGATCACCTGCGCCGGTTGGAAGTGGAGTTAAAGGCCCTGGAAAAGAATTATTTACAGCTTAAAGGCCTGATGGAACAAATGACCCAAAAAGCCCAATCTGTTAAGCTTACCGTCAGCCAGCGCGTTGAAGAAGGAAAATTACAAAGCAGTATGGAAGATTTAAAACGTCAAGGCATGGTGCTTAAGGTTGATTTAGACGACCTGCGCTCCCAAATGATTGACCTGGACAAACGCAAAACCCGCCTGGAAACAATGGTCCAAAACCTGCCTTAAATGGGGGACAGCCTCTAATTATTACGTGCCGGAAGGTCGTGGGCAACTGGGGTTGGAGGAAATACCCGAACAGATCACTTGATCAATCCGCATTTGTTGAGAGCTTTGGGCTGTTTCAATTTGACATCCTGGAGCCGGCAACGTACTAATGCCTGGCGCCATCAAATTAGTTCCCAATGTTGAATAAGGAGCAGAAAATCCTGGGGTACTGCAACCCTGAGTAGTGTAATAGGATTGCCACTCCCCGGAATCTACAGCGTGTATATCAACCAGATAAATAGAAGGTAGGTTGTTTTGGATGGCATAGTTTTGGCAGACCCAATCCCCCACATTAAGGGCGTCACCTGTCCAATTATTAGGTTGATTCGAATACCAAACATTATTTCCCGCGCCTCCTCCGGCTGCATAATTAGTACCTGAAGGTAATGGAACTAAAACTTGACAAAGCGAGCAAGTCCCGTTTTGTAAGATATATCCAGATGGGCAGCTGCATATGCCGTTAACGTCGATAAATGGGGGTTTACAGGTGAATTGACAGTATGCTCCGGCAGTACAAGTGGGCACAAGGGTGATGCCATAGTTTTGATTAAGGGGTGTCCCGTTTCCCGGTGGCCCATTGGGGCAGGCTTCAGTGTTTGCTTGAGCAATAATTCCCAGGCACGCAGGCATGGGGCAGCTGGAACTTTGGACGCATTGATACGTACCATTATTACCGCATTCCTGCATTTGTCGTTGATAGCCGTAATTACAATTATTGTTTGTAGGAGGCTGTCCCAGAGGGATTGTTCCGCAGCCCACAGGTGTCCAGCCGGTACAGCAGGATGGATCTTCGACGCAATAGGAGTTCCCTGCCGCGCCATTGCATCCCTGAGGAGTGCAGTTATAATCCACCTCGTCCTGGGTGGGGCCGCAAAATGAAGTAGGGCTTCCGTTGCATTTTATGGTTTTAGGGGTGCAAACACAGTTTGCAGGTATATACGGTATGGTGCTGGATTGAGTGATATTTTCTGTAAAGGAGTCCTGGACACCTTCATCCCACAGCTTAAAGTGGGCGTTGACTGTACGCAGGACATAGGGCCCCATGGTGACGACCCCCAGCATAACGAGGACGGCGATCAAAGCGTATTCAATCATGGATTGGCCGTGTTTATTCATAGCTTTATTATCTTATAGAAAGTATATACGAGAAAAGCCGTGTACGCAAGAGAGGATAGCTTATAAAAGGCAGGGAAAAAATCAGGATATTATTTACACCTGCTTTGTGAATCTGTTAAAATATAAAAATGGATTATAAGAAATTATTTGACCGGTATTTATTATTCGTTAACCGCATAATACCCAAGCCTTTAGCGCCTCCGGTCATCGGAATTGATATCGGGACCTCTTCCATTAAAGCAGTGGAATTGGGGCTTGCCGCAGGAGGGGTTGAAATACGCCATTGGGCCATTGAACCTCTTGTGGGTAATGATACCAAAAGCGCTTTAAAGAAGATCGGCGAACGCCTGCGTTTTGATCATCAAAATCTGGTGTCTTCGGTTTTTGGTAAAGGTACGCTGATCCGCTATATTGACCTGCCCCGCATGCCCCTGGAAGATCTGCGTAAATCCTATGTTTTTGACCTGGACAAATATTTTCCTTTTGACCCTAAAAGCATTTACACGGACTGTTCCATTTTAGACCCCGATAGCAAGGACAAAAAAATGTCGGTTTTGCTGGCGGCTGTCAAAAGGGAAATGGTGGATGAGCGTTTAAAATTGTTCAAAGAAGCAGGGCTTGAATTAAACCGCGTGACCATCAATTCCATCGCCATCGCCAATGCTTTCAGCTGCCTGGGCCCGTCAGTCAGCGCGTCGGGAAAGGCCAAGGCCGTGCTGGACATCGGCGGGTCGGCCTCCTGCCTGATGATCTTTAAAGATTCTTCACCCCGCTTTGCCCGTGATATCTTCGTCGGCAGCCGGGAGTTGACTAAGAAAATCGCCAATGCCCTGGGGATTGATGAAACGCAGGCGGAAGGTCTCAAGCGCCAGCCCGGCGATAAATTGGCCCAGATCATCGAAGCCTGTGAGATGCCGATCAATAATCTGATCACGGAGATCCGCTTGTCGATAGATTATTATATGACTGAGAAAAATATCCAGGTTGATGAGCTTTTTTTGAGCGGCGGCGGTTCATTGTTGAAAGGCATTGACGGTGTCTTTGAAAAGAATTTAGGGTTACCTGTTAAAATTTGGGACCCGTTGGCCAAGGTCCATTTTAAGGCCCCGGCGGCATCCGGGGACATTCAGGCCCATGCCGCGCAGTTCGGCGTGGCCTTGGGTCTGGGATTGTAAATGATGATCGACATTAATTTAATTCCGGCTGCTTTGAGAAAAGACGGCAAAGAGAACGCCTCCCTCAAGATCAATATCCCCCATGAGGTCCTTTTGGGTGTTGGGTCAGGGTTGATTTTGCTTTTGGTGACGGTGCATTTGCTTTTGGGGGTGGTGTGGCTGGCAGGGTTTGGGCAATTGTCCCTGCGTAATGCGTATTGGCAGGCGCTCATCCCGGATAAAAAAATACTGGATTCCATTAGTGATGAGTCTAAGGGCCTCAAAAAGAAGATCAACATGATTTCTGATATGACGACCGGAAAATCCCTGCTCTGGGCCCCCAAATTTAATGCTATCAGCGACGCGCTTCCGCGGGGGCTGTGGATCAGGAAAATGACCCTGGATAAAGCCGGCCTGGTGATCGAAGGCAGTGTGGTGTCCAAGACCCGCAATGAGATCAATAATGTGGGGTTGTTTATATCGACCTTAAAACAGAATGATGATTTTATGAAAGGTTTTTCTTCGCTGGAAGTCAATTCCCTCCAGCGGGGGAAAACAAATGCCATTGAAGTGACGGATTTTACCGTCACGGCCAAATTAATCGACACAAAAATCAAATGAAACCGGACCTAAGCAAAATCCTTGAATCTTTCAATGATCTAAACGACCAGGCCCGCTATGCCGTCCTGGCAGGTGTGGTCGTGTTGGTCATTTTACTGGACGTGTTTCTTTTAGTGCTGCCTCAAATCAGCAGCATCGCCAATGTTAACGATCAAATAAAGAAACTGTCCGACGATACCAGGGAAGTATTGACCGACAGGCAGCGGATCAGCCAACTCAGAAACAATCTCCGGCAAGAGCGCGATCAATTGGGTTCCCTGAGCATAAAGGTGCGCTCCATCCAGGAAGTCCCTGCTATCCTCAGCACCATCTCGAGCATCGCCAATGAATATGGCGTTAAAATCGACCAGTTGGACCCTGAAAAAAGCCTGCAGGAAACGTTAGCGTCTGATGCGGAAGGCAAATATTACGCTTTACCCATTGTGATCAAGGCCCGTTGCGGGTATCACATGTTCGGGCATTTCCTTAACAGCCTGGAAAATGGAAATGTCGCTTTTATTGTGAAAGATTTTATTATCCAGAACGATGACCAGGCCACCAATACGCATTTATTCACGCTGACCATCAAGATGGTCCTGGTAGACCGGACAAAGGCCGTAGGCTAAAAACTTATGAGATTGTTCATTTTTGTGTTACTATTGTTTTGTTCAAATTCAGTTTATGCCCAAGAAGCTTTTGTGTATAATGATCATGGGAAACGGGACCCTTTTGTCCCCCTAGTGTCTTCAACCGGAATGGTCGTTACCTACGATGAAGATTTGTCGGTCAATGATCTGGTCCTGGAGGGGATTGTGGCGGACACATCAGGAAATAATGCCGCCATTGTCAACGGCAAGGTCGTTAAGGCCCATGATCAAATCGGCCCTTATGTCGTGGATGTCATTGCGATGGACCATGTGGAATTTTTAAAAGGGACCCAGCGGTTTATATTAAGGCTTAAAAAAGGTGATACGTAATGTTTAAGCGCGCATCCGGTTTGTTCATTTTGATGATGGCCGCGGTTTTTGTGCCGATGGGATGGGCTATTGCCCAGGCTGACACCGGCGGGGCCGCAGCCGATCAGCTGTCTTCTGCCAATTTACCTCCGGCAGACGGGCTTGTCAGTCTGGATTTTCAGGATGCTGATATCAGGAGCGTATTGAAAGTGCTGGCTTTTAAAAGCGGCGTGAATATTGTGGCAGCGCCCGATGTGACGGGGGTCGTCAATATTGAGTTAAAAGATGTGCCCTGGCAAAAGGCCCTGGATGTGATTTTGTCGACCTATGGCTATGGTTTTGACCGCAACGGCAACATCATCACGGTCATGACTGTCGAGAATTTGAAAAAGTACCGTGAGGACAGCCTGGCCCTGCAGGCCCAGGAGCCTTTGGTATCAAAAACATTTTATCTGTCCTTCGGCAGGGCCGAGGACGTGATGAAGATCATCAACAAGCTCATCAGCAAGCGCGGGTTCATTAATTTTGATGAACGCACCAATGCCATCGTTGTGCGGGACCTGGAAAGCAATCTGGAGTTGATGTCAGGGGTCATCAAATCGCTTGATACCATCACCCCGGAAGTCATGATCGAGACCAGGGTCATTGAAACGGATGTGAATAATAATGATACTTTGGGCATAGACTGGACGCTTCAGGCAAGCATTTCAGGCGGCTCCGCACCGACCAGTTTTCCTTTTACGCCAAGCGGAGGTGTCCTTGGAAGTGGGGGGACCGGCTCATTTTTTCCAGCTGCCCATACTTTTAGTAATTTTGCAATGCCTTCGACTTCGTCAAGCTCTTCAAGTTCTTCAAGTTCCACATCATCATCACCATTTACTTATGGGACCATCAATGCTTCCTCGCTTTCCGCCACCCTGCAAGCTTTGAGCACGCACCAAAATACGCGGACCCTCTCAAATCCGCGCATCGTGACACTGGATAATCAAAAAGCCGTGTTCAATGTCGGGCTCCAATACCCGATGCCCCAGTATTCATTTAACGCGAGCACAGGACAGCAGCAGATTTCAGGATACACTTTTACACCTATCGGCATCAATTTTGAGGTTACGCCACATGTGAACAACGCAGGATGGATAACATTGGATTTGCATCCGGACATATCAGCCATCGATCAACTGGTGACGTTACAGCAGGGTACGAGTACGCAGTCGCCCGTGCAGATACCGGAACTCAGTGATCGGACCGTCCAAACCAAGGTGATGGTGGAAAACGGCAAGACCCTGGTGATCGCAGGTTTGATCAGCGATACCACGAACGTCGCCAAGAACAAAGTCCCTTTCTTGGGCGACATTCCTTTGCTGGGTAAGCTTTTTTCAAGCACCAACACCACGGTTACCAAGACCGAATTGCTGATCTTCCTGACGCCGCATATCATCACGGCTGATGAAAGAACGTCCCCGAATGCATCTCCCTAGTTTTCCTCTGCGTGCATAGGTATTATTTTTTAAACACGTCATAAGGAGGGAAACTGTGTCAAAAGAAATTCTTATTCAGGTAGCGCAGGACGAACGGCGCGTGGCGGTTTTGGTGGACGGCAAGCTGGATGATTTTTATATCGAGCTTGACCGCCATCAATCCATGCTGGGCAATATCTACAAAGGCAGGGTCGAGTCTATTTTACCGTCTTAAATCCCATCAGCCCGGCCCACGTCTTGCCGAATAACGGTCCATACCAAATCGCCCCAAAAATAAAACTCGCCACAACAGCCAACAATATTGCCAGCCTACTTTCGTGTGTAATGGGACACATAATTCCTCCTGTGGTTATTCTATAGCAAATTTGATACCCTGCATGCCGCAGAGAGAGCGGCAGGCGTGAAATAAGGGCATCAGCACCCTTTTGGAACGCTATATTATAGCAATAATCTGATGGTTGCCAAAAGTTTATCAAGACCTTCTTTGTCTTTGGCAGAAATGGGAATAATGTCCTTGGTGACCTTGCGCTTAAAACGCGTCAAATTCTTTTTAGCGTCAGGCAGATCCATTTTATTGGCAACCAGGATCCGGTGCTTTTGCAGCAGTTCTTCACTATATAAATCCAGCTCTTCGCAAATTTTATAATAGTCTTCCACCGGGTCGCGGCCTTCGCTGCCGGCCATGTCAATGACATGCACCAGGATTTTAGTGCGCTCGGCGTGTTTAAGGAACTGGTGGCCCAGCCCCTTGCCTTCATGGGCGCCTTCGATCAGTCCCGGCAAATCAGCCATCACAAAATTCCTGTCCGGATCATCTTCATCGATGACAATCCCTAAAATCGGGGCACGGGTGGTGAAAGGATAATTGGCGATCTTGGATTTGACCTTGGAAACATCGCAAATCAGCGTCGATTTGCCGGCATTGGGAAAACCGATCAATCCAACGTCCGCAATGATCTTTAATTCCAGGCGTATCGTGCGCTTCTCACCTTCGTGCGGAGGCAATACTGTACGGTTGTGATTATTGCCGCGGCCGCCTTCGCCGCCTTTGGCCACAATCACACTCTCTCCGTGTACCTTTAAATCGCGGATCAACAAATCCGTATCATAATCCCAAATCACCGTCCCCACGGGAACCCGCAGGATCAAATCTTCACCCCTTTTGCCGGTCTTATTATTACTGCTGGCATGCCCGCCCCGCTCGCCCACATAATGCTGTTTAAAACGGTAATCCAACAGGGTGTGCAGATTACGGTCTGCTTCAAAGGCAATATTGGCCCCCCGTCCGCCGTCGCCGCCATTGCAAATGGGATAGCGCGTGTACTTATCGCTGTAATGACTTTCACAGCCTTTGCCGCCGTTGCCGGCCTGGACTTCTATGCGCGCCTGATCTACGAATGCCATATATTCCTTAAAAAAGAAATCCCGGGCTCCCTTGAACCTTGCCGGGAGACCGGGATCCCAAAATTTCAAAAATGGTTAAGCAGTAATTTTTGCAATTTTAACGGTTGTCAAATCCTGGCGGTGGCCATGGGTGCGCGCGGAATCTTTGCGCTTGCGGTACTTATAGGCAATGACCTTAGGTGCGCGCATCTGGTTGAGGACTTCTGCCTTGACCTCAACATCCTTCAAATACGGCGTGCCTAATTTAACGTTCTTACCGTCGGAATAAAGCAAAACTTTATCCAGGACGATACTCTGGCCTTTTTCATAGTCCAAACGATTGGCCTTGATCGTATCGCCTTCGCTGACCTTAAACTGACTGTTACCTACCTGAACCACTGCAAACATAGATATCTCCTTTTAGTGCTTTAGAAAGTCCGTATTATACAAGGAAAAAGGCTTTCGTCAAAGGTTTCTTGTCCCCTTGCCCCATAGCCTTTTACTTGGCCAAAATTTGTTCAAAATGCTTGGCCAATAATGTTTCAGCCTCTCCACTGTCCTGCGGCGGGATCGCTAATTTATAATCAGGCCCCCAATTCCCGCCGGCCCAATAATAGATGGGAAGGCAATTGGTGCGGGCAATCTCAACCATACGATCAACCGCCGGAAACCAGCGTGCGTCATTATTGGGAACGCCCCATTCTCCGATGGCCCCCTTTTTCCCATACTTCGCCAGCCACGCTATAAAGGGTTTTACACTTTCATCAACCAATGCTGCCGGGTCTTCCCTGGGTTCCGGGGAAACATACCTTCCTGAATAATCAGCGTCAAAATAAACGTGGGCTTCATACACTTCAAGGCCCTTGGGGTCTTTGACAATGGGAGAAAAATTCGATGCCCATATCCTGGCATCACCGGAATTCTCCACTGAAACATAAATGTGATGGGAACCATCGACACTGCGGATGCCATCAATGCCTGATTGTGCAACCTGGGGCCATGCCCCGCCGGTGCCATAAGGTTCATTCATGAGCCCATAGCCCTCAAGGGCTTTATATCCGCTTAAAGCGCGGGCTATTTTTTGCCACAGATCGGAAAATGCCTGTGCCGGAACTGCTGGTCCCCCGACGATCTGGCCCCGGTAACGCGCATAATTATGCAGATCAACCAGGACAGTCATGCCATTGTCAGCTGCACTTTTTAAAACCGAGATGATCCCTTCCAGGTACTCCTGGTCCAAGTCACCGTTAAGCTTAGGTTGAAGGCGTTCCCACATAACAGGAAGCCTTATGGCACGAAATCCCATTTTTTTATAGTAGGCCATTTGGTCCTTGGTGGGGAAAAAATAATCATAGTCTTCGCGGCCCGGAATATTTTTGCCAAATTCAGCACCAGCCAGGTTGATCCCCGCTGCTATGCTCTGCGGGCATTGGCCCCACCAGGCCAAGGACGGCAAGGCGCCTAAGCATGTCAACACGGCGAGAAATAAGGATGTTCGTAAACGTCTCATCAATTAATTTTTACCTTCCCCCGTCCTTCACAATACGGGCAGCTGTGAAATTCCAGGGACTCAATGGTCTTGCCCGTGCGTGCCCGGGTCATTTCCACAAGGCCCAACTGCGAGATACGGTTGACCTCAGTCTTGGCATGGTCTTTGACCAGACCGTCACGCAGGGCGTTGAGCACCTTGCGCTTATGCTCTTCGCGGTTCATGTCGATAAAATCAATGACAATAATACCACCCAAATCCCTTAAACGCAACTGACGGGCGATCTCGGGCGCTGCTTCCAGGTTGACCGCAAAAGCCGCATCTTCCGGCGTACCCTTGCTTTTAAAACGGCCGCTGTTGACATCCACAACCGTCACCCCTTCGGTGGGTTCAATGACCACATAAGCGCCGGATTTGAGATACACCTTGGGCTCATAAATCTTATCCAGCTCACGCGTCACATTTTTAGCGTCAAATAACGTCTGAGGTCCCGGGTGATAATGGATTTTTTCAATCACTTCAGGGCCGATCAGATTCTGCGCGAATTTGCGCATTTTGATAAATTCATCCTTGGAATCAATGATCACATGCTGCACATCGTCCTTAAGCAAATCACGGATCACCTTCCAAACCAGGGACCCTTCCTCATAAATAAGGGCGGGCGGCTGTTTTTTCTTGGACAATTCACGGATCTCCATCCATTTATTGGCCAGGAATTTGGAATC
>JABDFL010000036.1 GCA_013286575.1 Candidatus Omnitrophota bacterium | reverse complement strand
ATCATCAAGGGCCCTAATGCCAGCGCCCAAGACGTCTATGACCTGCATTTAAAAATGATCGATGCGGTCAAAGAAAAATTCGGCCTGCAACTGACCCGCGAAGTCCGCTTTGCCGGGAAATTCAATACTACCCCGCAGGCTGACCGACAAGGTTTTTGGTAAATTACCCGCCGATCTGGTACATTTCTACTTTGGGGGATGTTTGGGAGTTGTGTTGGAAATCGGCGCGGGTTTCTGAGTAGCGGTCTTCGCGTTTCATCCAGACGACACGGATCAAATGGCTCAAAAACTCATCGGTCGTGCCATTTCTTAAATGACTGCCTAAATCCGTGCCGTGGGTGGCAAAAAGACAGGTGTACATTTTGCCATCAGCGGATAAACGCAGGCGGTTGCAAGTGCCGCAAAAGGCCTTGGTCACTGAGGAAATGAATCCTACCTCTCCCTGCCCGTCTTTGAAACGATACGTTTCTGAAGTGTCCCCGCCCTGCGTACCGCCAATGCGTTGTAAAGGATACTTAGCGTCAATTAAAGCAATAATTTCGCCGGATGGCACCACTTGGGACAAATCCCAATGGTTTTGATTGCCCACATCCATGTATTCGATAAAACGCACGCTGTGAGGCGTGCCGCGAAAATGTTTGACCATATCCAAAATAGTATGATCATTGATCCCGCGCTGGATAACTGCGTTGATCTTGATTGGACCAAACCCTGCGGCCTCAGCGGCACGGATGCCTTCCAGAACGTCCCGGACTGAACCTTTTTCACCACTCATCTTGTGAAAAATAGTTTCATCTAAAGTATCCAGGCTTACTGTCAAACGGTGCAGACCCGCAGCTTTCAGACGCTCTGCCCATTGTGTCAGCATGGAACCATTGGTGGTCAACGCTAAATCATCGACGCCGGGGATTGTGGACAATTGACGGATAAGCAGGTCAAGATCAGGCCTAAGCAAGGGCTCGCCGCCGGTCAGCCGCAACTTGGTGACGCCCAAGCCGACAAAAATCCGGGCCAGGCGCTCGATTTCTTCAAAACTTAACCATTGTCCTTTTTCAAGGAATTGATAAGCATGATGGTATTTCTCCGACGGCATACAATAAGGGCAACGGAAATTACAACGGTCGATCAAAGAAATCCGCAGGTCTCGCAAAGGTCTGTTGAATGTGTCTATGATGGGCATGATTATTCCGTGGAAACTGTTTTGGTCTTTTCCAGTGCGCCGTGCATGGTGTGCCAGGAGAGTACGGCACATTTAACCCTTGCCGGGTACTGCCAAATCCCGGAAAAAACAGTTAGTTTTCCCAGATGATTGGGCTGTTGGTCGGGCTTCAATTCGCCGATGGCCAATTTATGAAACTCATCAAATAAAAGATTGGCCTCTGCAATAGTCTTGCCTTTGAGGGCCATGGTCATCATGGACGCCGAAGCTTTGGAAATGGCACAGCCGGAGCCTTCAAAGGCCGCCTCTTCAATGATACCGCCGGCATTGACCTTCATATACACCCACAAATGGTCCCCGCAAAGCGGATTATAGCCTTCAGCGACATGCGTTGCCCCCTCCAGCTTTTTGAAATTACGGGGGGAGCGGTTATGTTCTAGAATGGTTTGTTGGTATAATTCGTCCCGCATGTACATTTACCTATTGTTTAAAAACAGCCTGCGCTTTTTTAACCGCCGCTGCCAGGATATCGAGTTCTTCCTTGGTGTTATAAAAAGCCAAAGAGGCCCTTGCCGTGGCGGGAATTCCGAAACGCTGCATCACGGGCTGGGTGCAGTGATGGCCGGTGCGGATGGCCACACCTTCCTGGTCAACCAGGGTCCCTAAATCATGAGGGTGAATGCCATCGACGACAAATGAGATGATGGATGTCTTGTCTTTGGCCGTGCCGATGATGCGCACACCGTCAATGGATAAAAGCGTCCTGGTACCGTGATCCAATATCTCTTCTTTGTGCTGTTTCATCCCCTCCCAGCCGATGGTTTGAAAGAATTCAAGGGCCGAACGCAGGCCGATGACCTCGGCAATGGCCGGAGTTCCTGCTTCAAATTTATAAGGCAAAACATTATAGGTTGTCCCGGCAAAGGTCACGCTTTTAATCATGTCCCCGCCTCCTTGATAAGGCGGCATGGCCTCCAGCCATTTCTCCTTGCCATAAAGCACACCCACCCCTGTCGGCCCAAAAACCTTATGTCCTGAAAAAACCAGAAAGTCACAGTCCAATTCCTGGACATTTATCGGCGTATGGGTCACGGCTTGGGCGGCATCAATCACAACCACTGCCCCTTGCTTGTGCGCGGCTTCAATCACTGCCTTGACAGGATTCACTGTTCCCAATGAATTCGATACCCACACCAGGGAGACCAGCTTAGTTTTATCCGATAAGAGTTTAAGATATTCTTCAAAAATGATTTCGCCCCGATCATTGATGGGAATGACTTTAAGCACACATCCGGCCTGCTGGCAAAGCATCTGCCAGGGCACAATGTTGGAATGATGCTCCATGTGGGAAATAATGATCTCGTCACCCTTTTTTAGAAAATGCCTGCCGTAAGACTGGGCGATAAGATTTAGGGACTCTGTGGCGCCTTTGGTAAAAATAATTTCATGCACTTTGGCGGAATGGAGGAATTGGCGCACCACCTGACGGGAATATTCAAAGGCTGCGGTGGCCTGCTCGCTTAAATAATGCACCCCCCTGTGCACATTGGCCACACCCGTGACGTAATAGGCATTCATTGCATCAATGACGCAACGGGGCTTGAGGGTCGTGGCGGCGTTGTCCAGATAAACCAAGGGCTTGCCGTGGACCCGGATATTCAGGTTAGGGAAATCCTGACGGAGTTTTTGTATGTTGAAAGTGGACATATACGGATTTGTCATTCCCGCGTAAGCGGGAATCCATAACTCAATTAATTCTTAATTGGATCCCCGATTAAAACATTCGGGGATGTAATTCGGACTATGAGTCACGTAAACGCAACCCATGTCCTCATAACACTTCCGGAAATCTTTTAAGCAACAAACGGCTTAGTTTACCGCGGATGGAATCATTCTTGATGGTATTGATGATATCGTCAATGAAACCCTTTGACAATAATTGAATGGCCATCTGTTGGGTAATACAGCGGCTTTGCAGATAAAAAATTTCCTCTTGGGACAATTGGCCTATCGTTGCGCCATGCGTGCATTTGACGTCATCCGCAAAGATTTCCAGCTGCGGCTTAGTATCTACACGGGCTTCCTTGCCTAGAAGCAAATGCTTGTTAAGCTGATACGCGTTTGTTTTTTGGGCCACCGCATGCACATAAATCTTACCGTTAAAAATGGCCCTGGACTTATCGTTCAGCAATCCCTTATAAAGCTGATAGGACGTGCAATTCGGGTGCTGGATATCAAGCAAGGTGTGATTGTCAACCTGCTGATTGCCGTTGAGGCCGTAGAGGCCGTTCATGATCGTATGGGTCCCCTCGCCTTTGATCAAAATAGATAAATTATTGCGTGTCAAAAGGCCGCCATGATTGAAAGAAAAAGAATCCAGGGAACTGCCCTTTTCCTGCCAAATACGGGTTGTGCCGACATGCACGGCCTGATGAGCTTCTGCCTGGGCCTTGCAATAAGCAACCACGGCATTGGAAGCGATCCGCATATCAGTGACCGCATTAGACAAATAGGACACCGGCTCAAAACAAATATGGCTTTCTAAAATATTAACTTGTGCCGCCTCGCCCACTGATATAAAGGTGCGGGGGAAAACTATCGTTTCAGGTGCGATCCCGCTGGTGACATGAATAATGTGCACGACCGGCTCGATCACGGCGTTTTTAGCGACCTGAACACAGACCCCGTCCAAAAAAAGCGCCTGGTTCATCCATAAAAAGGCTTTGGTGTCATTAGGGACCAGCTTTGTAATGGTATCTTGAATTTCAGCATTGTTATGCGCCAAGGCGGCATCCAATGAGGAAACCGTCAAGCCGGCCGGTAAATGTTTCAAATCCGACAATTCACCCCACAAGACGCCGTTGACTAAAACAATATTGATATCCCCCTTGTCGCGGTAATTCTCAAATTGCTTGTCCTCGATCAATTTGTGGTGTGTCGCTATTTGAAAACGGCGATTGACCAGATCAGCCAGGGACAGGTATTTCCATTCCTCGTCCTTAAGGGTAGGCATGCCGATGGCAGACCATTGGTCAAAGGCCTTTTGGCGAAAAGCTTTCAGCCAGGCGCCTGAAGCACTTTCTAATTTAGACTGATATTGTTCCAGCCCTTCGATGTTCAAGGGCAACTGTTGGGTCATCATGTTGTTTCCTTATTTAATTAACCAATCGTAGCCGCGGTTTTCAACTTCCAAAGCCAGCTCTTTGCCTTCGGATTTGACGATCTTACCGTCGTGCAGGATATGGACAAAATCAGGCTGGATGTAATTAAGCAGGCGCTGATAATGGGTGATCAAAATAATAGCATTGTTCTTGTTGCGCAATTTATTGACCCCCTCAGCCACGATTTTCATGGAGTCGATATCAAGGCCGGAATCCGTTTCATCAAGAATGGCCAGGCGCGGATTTAAGACCGCCATCTGCAGGATTTCATTGCGCTTCTTCTCCCCGCCGGAGAAATCCACATTGACCGGACGGTCGATGAACTTATCATCCATCTCCAATATCTTCATTTTGGTGCGCAGGTATTTATCAAAATCAATGGGGTCCATTTCTTCTGCCCCCTGATGGCGGCAAATGGCGTTAAAGGCAGCGCGTAAAAATACAGAGCTTGGCACACCCGGGATTTCAACAGGATATTGGAAGGCCAAAAACACGCCTTCACGGGCGCGGGCGTCCGGCTCCATCCCCACTAAATTAAGTTTTTTAAAATTGACTTCATAATCAATGGAACCACCCGTGACTTCATATTGCGGATGGCCGGCGATCACCTTGGACAAGGTGCTTTTGCCCGAACCGTTCGGCCCCATGATGGCATGGACCTCTCCGGCATTGACCGCCAAACTGATCCCCTTTAATATTTCCTTGCCTTCGATACCGGCATGCAAATCCTTGATTTCTAACATTACCCGACACTCCCTTCCAATTTCATCTCCAATAATTTAACCGCCTCGACTGAGAACTCCAGGGGCAATTCTTTAAAAACATCCTTGCAAAAACCATTGATGATCAATGAGATCGACTCTTCCAAATCCAAACCGCGGGAACGCAAATAAAACATCTGCTCGGCGTTGATTTTGGATGTCGACGCTTCATGCTCAAGCACCGCTGTATTGTTTTTGACTTCAATATACGGAAAAGTATTGGCGGAGCAATTGTTCCCTACCAGCATGGAATCACACTGGGAAAAATTACGCGCCCCATCTGCCGTCGGCATGATCTTGACCAGGCCCCGATAGCTGTTATGCGCAAAATCTGACGAAATACCCTTGGAAACAATGGTGCTCTTGGTGTTCTTTCCGATATGGACCATCTTGGTGCCCGTGTCCGCGATCATGCGGTTATTGGTCAGGGCCACGGAATAAAATTTACCCTGGGAATTGTCCCCCTGCAAAATGACACTGGGATATTTCCAGGTGATGGCAGATCCCGCCTCAACCTGGGTCCAGGAAATCTTGGAATTAACACCCGCACATTTGCCGCGTTTGGTGACAAAGTTGTAAATGCCTCCCTTACCTTCTTTGTCCCCGGAATACCAGTTTTGCACGGTCGAATATTTGATCTCGGCATTATCCAAAGCAATCAATTCAACGACGGCCGCGTGCAGCTGGTTCGTGTCCCGTGTGGGCGCGGTACAGCCTTCCAGATAACTGACATAAGAGCCCTCTTCAGCAACGATCAAGGTGCGTTCAAACTGTCCGGTATTCTCGGAATTGATGCGAAAATACGTGGAAAGCTCAAGCGGGCACCTATTGCCTTTGGGAATATAACAAAATGACCCGTCGGAAAATACCGCTGAATTTAAAGCGGCGTAAAAATTATCGGCATAAGGGACCACTGAGCCTAAATACTTTTTGACCAGTTCGGGATGATGGGTAACAGCCTCAGAAAAGGAACAGAAAATAATGCCGTGTTTAGCCAGTTCCCCCTGATGCGTTGTCCCGACAGATACACTGTCAAACACCGCGTCAACAGCCACGCCGCTCAGGCGCTTTTGTTCGCTTAACGGGATACCCAGACGGTCAAAGGTCTTGAGCAATTCTTCGTCCACCTCGGCCAAACTCGCAGGGCTCGCATTCTTTTGCTTGGGCGCGGCATAATAATAAATGTCCTGATAATCAATGGGACCGTATTCAAAATTAGGCCACGAAGGCTCCTGCATTTTCTGCCAATGGCGAAAAGCCTTGAGCCGCCACTCGAGCATCCACTCAGGCTCTTTTTTCCTGGCGGAAATAAGGCGCACCGTATCTTCATTAAGGCCCTTGGGCGGCTTATCTTCGTCGATGACCGTATGAAAACCATAACGGTATTCACCGGCCCCGGCCAATTTATTGTCTTCCAATTCTTTTTGTTTAATAGCGTCTGACATATTCTATTCCTTTTGGGCCCCCTGCATAAAAGGCTTGGAGCGGATCTGTTTTTCACCCTGATTGCGCGAAGAGATGAGCTCCCGCACGTTGATGGTCTTAAACAACTCTGAAATCCGTTCATTCAAATTAAGCATGGGCGAGATGACATTGCACGAGGATGTCATGTCGCAATGCGAGTAATTGCCGTGAAAACAGTTAACGATCTCGATGGGCCCCTCGATGATCTTTGTCAGATCATAAAGCGTGATTTTCGAAGGGTCTCTTAAGATCTGATATCCCCCGTGCGCACCTTGTTCGGCGCGGACGATCTCATGCTGGGCCATGATCTGCAAAACGCGCGAGGTCGGGTCAAAAGGCGTATGGTAAATATCGCAAATTTCCTTGGCCGAGGTCAGCTGGCCGGGAGATTTGGCGCTCATATGCCTTAAGGAAATTAAGGCGTATTCCAGTTTACGGTTGATCTTAAACATTTTTATCCTAACTGATTGATCTTGGCAGCCACAATCAGATCATTCTCGGTAACTCCGCCAAGCGCGTGCGTATATAAGACTACTTTTAAATTTTTATACCCGGTCAAATGCAGGTCCGGATGGTGCATTTCATCCTCGGCAATGCCCTTGATTTTATTGATCAAATCAACGCAAGCCACGAAATTCTTCAATGTAAAGGCGCGCTCAATGCTCTTACCATCGCTAGCCATGCTCCAACCCGGGATTTCGCCCAGATGAGATTTAGCTTCAGCAGGCGTATATGCCTTTCCAATACCTTCGCAAGGCACGCATTTTTTATTAATAAGCTGTTCCATGCTCATGCTCCTGTGCGCTTCCTTCGGTCACCACGGTGATTTCAGGATTATACTGGTCGCGCAAAATACTCTCAATGGCCTTTAGCGTTCCCATCGTGGAACTGGGGCACGAACCGCAAGCGCCCTGATACGAGACCGTCAAATTTATCCCGTCAAAGCTGACCACATGAAGGTCTCCGCCGTCCATTTGAAGGCCGGGACGGATGGTATTATCCAGGATCGCATTGATCTTGACGATTTCAGGATCATCAGAAACCACCAGTGCCGTCTTTTTATCTTCCTCAACCAAAAAATCGGGATCATGGTCTGCGGCATATTCCAGGATGAGCTTTTTGATCTGCTCTTCAATCTGGTCCCAATCCACATTACCGTCCTGGGTCACGGTGACATAATTATCAAAGAAGTAAACTTCCGTGATATTAGGGACAGTAAACAAAGCCGCAGCCATGGGATTATGCCCGCATTGCCCGGCATTCTTATACGTCACCTTGCCCTGGTTTTTAACCGGCACATTTAACACAAACTTGAGCGCGTTGGGGTTGGGCGTGCTCTGGATCATCGTTTTGATTTCCATATAGTCCTCTCCTTGCCTGCCGTCAGGCAGACCATATACTTCTTCTTTTGACGTATTTAGAATAGCACGAATCAGGGAGTTTGACAAGGGGCTAGTTTAGGGGTGTTCCTGGACAGCTTCAGGCAGGCCAAGAAACCTTCTCAAATCTGTCATGGGCTGGATATTGATGATAACAGGCGTAAAACCAGGGGCGTTCTGCAGCTGCGCGAGCATGGCCGGGTCAATATAAAATTTAATGCCCCGGCCGTTGTTTTGGACAAAAAGAGCTTTGTCAGATCTTAGGTCAATACCCCCAGTATTTTTGTCCAAAGTATTCATAGCTGCATTAGGACCTGCATTTGCTGTCTCACCTATTGTTATTATATCCCCTTCTTCGACATGCCAATTATCTATAAATTCTCTCGGTATAAGCTCTCCATTAACATAAACTTTTATATAACCCCGCTTTATCGGACTTACCAATGCAGCGTAAACCCTTGTACGTCCTAAAATCTCTTCCCTTCTATTCCATTCAAGCAGCGCATTAAAAATACTTGAAGCCCTAATAAAATGCCCCCTTGTGTTGATTGTTAAGTACACTCTTTCAGAATGATCACTATCATTACTATCTAATAGTTTTTGGTCAAGACCTATGCTGTAATTCCGTGATTCTTTCAAAAAAAACTTAACTTCTGTTGTACTGATTTCTAATTTCTTTAACAAATCAAACACGAACGGACTTGAAGGTATTCTAATATTCGATTCAAAATTTCTTACTGACTGAGAAGTTATATTTAATTCTTGCGCAAGATGTGCAATAGACCATCCCTTTGAAATTCTTGCCAATTTTAAAATCATTCCAAGAAACCTGACATTCTTTATAAGATCATCTTCTTCCAATTCTTTTAAAACGCGATCTATCGTTTTAATATTCAAATGAAACTGCCTTGCCAAGGCCCCTTTTGAAGGCAAATCAAAATTATCTCTTTTTATTAAGTAGTCAATAAAATCTCGTATTGCAATAGGATCCTCTCCATTCACTGCAACGCCCGTTTGAATGCCCATTCCTTGTTTCTCTAATCTCGTCAGGATTCTTGACACCGCTTCGGGTGTTGCCTCTAAAAAATAAGCCAGTTGTCTTTTATTATAAAGAACTCCCTGACCATTTCTCCTTTTAGCTATTTCAACAAGTTTTAATAGTCCAGGATTCCTATATGTAGCGCTCCTGTTAATAACATATTCTTTCATTGCATTGAGTACTGGGCTTAATGTTAACTTATACTTTTGGGCAAGAGCAGTTGGGGTTTCTAAAAAGTCTTCCCCAGACTGCTCAAGCCCGAATAATTCAGATCTCAATGCTCGTATCTTTGTATTCTCAGGGACTATGGCTGTATCAAATCCCAAACCAAACTCTCTGGATAAAATCTGTACCACCCTACCTATCGATAAACCGGATTGCTTAACTAAATCATTAACGATCTCCTTGCTCACTTTTAAATTGCGGCCATTGGCTTCAATATATTTTCTAGCCCAATTCCTGACAATCTCCAATCTTTCAATTAAACTCTGCCTTCTTGCCTCTTTTTCTTCTGCTGTTTTTCTCACATGACGCCTCCCCCCGCGGCCTAACTTTGCTTGCCCACCAGGCGTCATCGCAAAGTCTTTTGAACCATTCTTTCCAACCATCGCCGCATTCGTAATGCCATAACCTTCTGTTTCCTGATCAACATTCATTGCTTTATCATGATAACCAGCTATCCAACCTTGCGTAGCATGTTGACCATAGATTGGCCTTCCAATGTCTCTTTCTCTGGCTTCTTTTTCATTGATTAGTCTTTTCAAATTCTGAATGATCTCAGCCTTTTTTAATGGAAATGTTAAAAACATATATTTACCTGGCTTTGGTTCATGCATTTTAGAATGATAAAAAGCATTGGGATATTTCTTCCAAACCCGATATAATTTCTCCCCCATCCAAACTGTCAACAAATATCCATTTCCCCTATTTGGCTCTTCCGCCTGTTCTACCAATACTAAAAGCTCTTGAAGGGCTTCTAGTAAATCGGCATCATTCATCTCCATCATCACCGCGTCATTTTTCCTTTGCATGACTTTGTCAGTAAAAATCATTGCGTTATTAATCCCTACTTCCTGATCCAGGATGTCCCCCACAGCGGTAAGAGGTTGTGTTTTAACTATAAAGGGAGCGGCCATTGCCGCATTACTTACGCGCCTAATTTCTCCTGTCCTTGAGCCATCACTAAGAACTCTTACAGGTTCAAAATACACTCCTGACTTACTGCCTGCAATTGCTTGAGGGGGAGTTAAAAAGCCTCTAAGTTCAACCGGGTAATATGCCTGCCACCATTTCAAACTTGGACCGGTAGCAATCCATATTTGTCCCACTTGGGGATCAAGAAGCCTTCCCAAATCTTTCAAATGATCTTCCACCCATTCATCTTGAGGATCATGGGAATAGCCATAAAGATCTCTTCTAACAGTACCCAAATATGGTAACGTTGTCTCTAACCCATGATTACTGAAAATCAATTGAACATGCCCTGCTTGTAACAGAAGATGATCTTTTAATCGTTCAGCAGTATCTAAAATAAAATGTACGCCTTGAGGCGCCTTTTGCCAGGCAGGGTAATATTCATTGGCATATCCATACAAAGCCACCCTGGACGCATCGTCACCATACAATTCCTTCAATTTTTCATGCAGGCCAATAAGAGCAGCCCCTTGACCGCAACCCCATTCTACAAGCACAATCTTCTCGCGTTCTTTAAGAAGCATTTCAATATGTTGGATCAAAGGTATATTTTTTTCCAAATCATTAAAATCCGAATTAATAAAGTCCCAATGTTCGATTGCAGAAATACTTAATCTCCCCATCTCATCATTGCGTACTTGAAAAGGCATCGATTTATATTGATCAAATATTCTCGGATCGAGACGGGTGGAAACATCGCCCCCTCCATCTAATCTTATAAAATCTAATGCACCATCTTGATGAATTCCTTCTACACCTAAATCGACCGTGACCTCGTCCATCCCAGTCTGCGCAAAATCTTCTAGTTTAGGCATGACTCCGGTCACTGCCATTGCATGATCCGGATTGATGTTCATTCCGCCTGAGAAATACTTCCTTGATATGACTTGTTGCGTTATTGGATCAAATTCTTCTTTAATGTAGTTATA
This sequence comes from Candidatus Omnitrophota bacterium, assembly GCA_013286575.1. Lineage (GTDB taxonomy): Bacteria > Omnitrophota > Gorgyraeia > Zapsychrales > Fredricksoniimonadaceae > JABDGZ01. Next base: position 947 of record JABDFL010000036.1, on the reverse strand, counting down.
CACCCCCTTCTTGAATGCTTGGAGGTAACGTCGGTAGATGGTTTCAACGTCGTTCTTATAGTGGATTCCCGCTTGCCCGGGAATGACAGTAGAAGCATATTGAACACCTGCTGTTTTATTCTTATTCTCGTATACTTCTGCCAGGATGCTTTCTTTGATTTTTTTCTTGTACCAAGTAGCCAGAATAAGGGAATTGTAGACTTGACGAAGCTGGGCGAAGTTTTTGCCTTCGTTGACTTCCTTGGTCAGCTCGGGGATGATTATCTCACGGACGATTTGGCAACCCAACATACTGATGTTGGGGTCCTGTCCTCGGGATGCCCTTCCCTCGGCCACCCCAACATTCGCATGTTTACTTAAGGACAAATAATCTTGCTCTAGCATGACTTTTAATTTGCTTTCGACGATATAGGCGGTGCCGGCTTTGGCGTTTTCATAGACCACGGCTTTTTCCGGGACTATCCATACTTTATTAAAGGTATTGACCGGAATATTCGTTGTCCCAAATTTCTTTGCTGCTTCTTCGTACACACGTTTCCAGAATTTCTTGCCTGTTTCCCTCTCGGGATAAATCAAGCTGGCGGTAATTTGTTTGAGCATATAATCTTCAGCTAACAGGTCACGACCCATTTCGGTCAATCCAAAGCTTTGGGGAATGATACGATTTTTTTCGTAAGGTGAGAGATTGACCCAGAGGTCTTTTTCCGGAATAGTTAAGCTGGCCAGGAAGTATTTGATGAGCTTGGTGGCTTCTGCCTTAAGCGGAGCCGCACTGCTGCCTTTGTCTAAAATGAATTCAAATCTAAAAGGATTGTCAGGATGAACTTTGAGGCCTTTAAGTATGGGAGGATTAAACGGCAGACTTAAACGCACCATTACCCCTGGCGCAGGCAAACGAAATTCTTGGGCTTGGGCTGTAGGTATAGGCCCAAACGAATTAACCAAAA
>JABDFL010000035.1 GCA_013286575.1 Candidatus Omnitrophota bacterium | reverse complement strand
AAGAATGCCACCCTTTCCGTTATAGGAGTATCACCTCAAGGCCAGCTTTCTTTGTTGGGTAAAGCCGCAGCAGATAAAAGAGCGCATTGTGTTGCCAGCGATGATCAAAATAACATTTGGGTCTGCGACCCGCCCCGCGGGCAGTTATTGCGTTACAAAGATACATTATAATTATGCGTCCCAATAATTCATACCGGTCACAGCACCAGCACGCCCGTCCATCACCGCCCAGGCGTCAGGATGAAGCTGAAAAAAAATTTTTGGCAGGCACTCCGATTGATCCTTCTCCCCGGATCCATCTGGAAGCCGGCAGCCAGGAATTGACCATGCGCGCCATGGATTTGATCTGCCCTATCGGCATGGGGCAGCGCGGGCTTATTGTGGCGCCGCCCGGATCTGGTAAAACAACCTTTTTGAAACATATCTGCCAGGCTGTGGCAAAGGGCACTCCACAAATAAAACTCTATTGCCTGCTCATTGATGAGCGGCCTGAGGAGGTAACAGAGTTTAAAAGGACTATCCCCGGTGAGGTGCATTATTCATCTTCAGATCAAAGCTATGAGAACCATATTGAGATCGCTGATCAATTGATGCGCAAAGCTTTTGTCGATGTGGCAGCAGGGGCGAATGTCATGATTGTCATTGATTCCCTGACCAGGCTCTCCCGCGTGCATAATGCGCAAACGCGTTCGAGCGGCCGCACGATCTCCGGCGGGGTTGATGCCCGCGCCCTGGAGGTGCCGCGCCGTATTTTCGGCGCCGCCCGCAAGATCGAAAACGGCGGGTCGCTGACCATTTTGGCCACGATTTTAGTTGAAACCGGCAGCCGCATGGATGAAGTCATTTTTGAGGAATTTAAGGGCACAGGTAATATGGAAGTCGTGCTTTCACGGGAAATCGCCAATCACCGCATTTTTCCCGCCATCGACAACTGTATGTGATGCCAGATCAATGGCCGCGGCATTGGGGCCCAAATTCGTATACGCCCGCCCGCGAAGATGATCAATCATCAAAGACTCCGGGCCTTTAGCAACTGAAATAAGCAGGGTCGCTTTTAATATCGGATGATCCCCCGCTGAAAACCTAAAAACTTCGATTTGTTTATGATGCGGCTCCGTGGCCCAAACTTCATGATTAACCCCCATATAGCGGACATAATCAGCGTCTCCTGCCAAATTTGCGCTAGCTGCAACAGCCCCTGTTTTTAAATCAACCGCAACGAGCTCATTGCTGCCGTGATCTGCGGCAAATATAAAACCCTCTCCTTCATCCGCAGAAGTAGTGCCTATATCATGCCCTTTTTGGAATACAGCGCTCGAAGAAAAACCGCCGATGCTTGTCATCGAAGAGTCAGCGGGATCGATCAAATACAATTTTCCCGTATGCCCGGCAGGGACCAGCACCTTATGCAATTGCGGCGAAAAAACCAAATCATCAAAACCAATCCCACCCTCACCGCCGGGAATAGCAACAGCCGTGGACTTCAAAGAAGGATCAGATGATTGGGCAAATACGGGATTGACCATTGCTGTGAACAACAGGATTAAAAAGAATAACATAACTTGATCCCCTTGATGGCACGCATTAAAGTAAATTAAAACGGTACCCGATCCCGGGTTCGTTGATGATGCGCTTCGGATGTGACGGGTCGTCCTCGATTTTCTGACGCAGATGATTTAAATAAACACGCGCTGAATTAGATTTTTCTTCGTTTTCCGTGCCCCAGACTTCCCTTAAAATCTGGCGCATCGTCAAAACCCGCCCTGCATTTTTTATCAGCGACGATAATAATCCATATTCAATGGAAGTCAGTTTGAGCGGCTGTCCGTTTAAGGTCACCTGGCGTGTATTAAACCCAACATGCAGGCCGGCATTATCAAAAATCTCATTAACGATCCCCGGCGTCGTCTTTCGGCGCAATACCGCTGAAAGCCTTGCCGTCAACTCAGAGGCGGAAAACGGCTTGGTGATATAATCATCTGCCCCGCTTTCCAGGCATTTGACCTTGATTTCTTCCTGCCCGCGGACAGAGACCATGATGACGGCCACGTCGCTGAATTCCCTGATGCGTAAAAGCACATCAAAGCCTTCCATGTCCGGCAAGCCCATATCCAAAAGTACCGCCTGAGGTTTTTTATAAACGAGTGCTGCCAGTCCTGCGGCACCGCTGGTGGCAGCGGCTACTTCGTAACCGGCATGCGTGAGGATAACTCCCAGCATCTTTTGGATTTGGGGCTCATCATCAATGACAAGAACAATGCCCTTGGACATCTTATTCTTTTTCCGCCATCGGCAGGGTTATTGTGACCATGAAGCCTTTAGGGGACAAATTCTCCGCTTCCACATCGCCTTCATTCAATTGCACAAAACGCCGGGCAATGGAAAGGCCCAGACCCAAACCGCCTTTTTTGGTTTTTGCTCCCCGGTAAAATTTATCAAAGATCTTGGCCAAGGTCTCCTTAGGAATACCTTCTCCTTGATCGATAACGCTGATCCTGATCTTCCGGTCCATGATGCGCACATGAATATCAATCTCCCCGCCTTCCGGGCCATGCACTAAAGCATTATGGACAATATTTTTCAGGGACTGTGTGATCATATAGAAATCCGCATTCACATACAAAGGCCCTTGGGGGCAATCCAGTTGAATGCGTTTTTCATCTGCTTGAGTGACAACCTGTTTAAGGGCCTGGGCAATGATGTCCTTGACCTCGCACCAGGCAAAATTAGGGCTTAAATTACCGGTGTCCAACTTAGTCAGGTCCAAAACCGCGTCCACCCCGCTGGTCAATCGCAGGCAGGCCAAACGGCATTCTTCCAAAAGCTCCATGGCATCTTTAGGCCATTGATGGTATAAAACCAGGGCATCCAAATAACCGGAAATGATCGTCAGCGGTGTCTTTAATTCATGCGATAAATTATCAAGCAAAGCGCTTTGTAAATTCTGAGTGTCTTCCCTCATTTTGGCTTCACGCGAAATTTTTAATAATTGGTCTTTTTCCAGCATGACCGTCATCAAGGCCATAAATGATTCCAATAATGTCCTTTGGGCCAAATCCAAAGGTTTTTCGTCTAAAAGATTGATCACCAGCACGGCCCTGACCTGTCCCGACGACATTAATGGCAAATACATATGCGGCTGCTGCGAGAGGGTGTCTGAAAAACGGCCCGCGGCTTTTTTGTTGGCCACGACCCACTGGACCAAACCTTTTTGATTGTCCGTCATTTCTATCTGATCCCCAATGGCATTCTCAAAAAGGGGCTGTTCATTTTCATCGATCATCAGCACACAGCTGGTGGATTGGCAAAGCAAATTGATCTGGCTCGTGGCCACCCGCATCGCCTGTGCTATGTCCGTACTAAGGGCCAGGGCGCGGGTCAACTCATATAAAGATTCCGAACGCAAGCGCTGTTTCTGTTCGACCTCTTTCTGGCGGCGCAGCTTGGAGGTGACAAACCCCATCATCAGGGCTGTGATAAAAAACATCCCTAATAATCCCATGTCGTAGCTGCTTTTGAAACCAAAGGTATACTGCGGCGGGATAAACAGAAAATCCCATGCCAGGGCACTCAAAGCAGCTAACATAAAGGCCGCAGATCTCCCCAAAAATGATCCGCTTAAAACCACCGTTAAAAGGTACATAAGACCGGTATGGTGATACCCTGTCAAAGGCGCCAAAAATAAATTCGCGGCGGTGGCGATGGCAAACATCAAAAGACCCAGACCATATTCATGAGGCCTGAGTTTCGATAAAAATGCTTTTGGTTTATCAGGAAAATTCTTGTCTGCCGATGACATGCGCACCATGTGCACGTCAATCTGCCCGCTTAAAGCGACCAGCCGGTCCGCCAGGGTGGGAATCCCCAAAAACCGCTGCCAATTTTTCTCAACGGATTTTCCGACAATGATCTGGGTGACATTCTCTTTATTGGCCACATCAACGATCACCTGGGCCAGATCATCCCCCACTTGATGGATGATTTCAGCCCCCAGTTGACGGGCCAGGGCCAAATTCTTCATCAAACGTTCTTTATGCTCTTCAGAAAATGACGCGGAGCCTTCCACATGCAAAGCGATCCATGACGCATCCAGCATCCCTGCCCAGCGGCGGGTCATGCGGATCAGGGATTCCGAGAATGGTGTGATGCCCACCGCAACTAAAATACGTTCACCGCTCCTGGTAGGCCCTGAAAGGCCTTTGGCTGACATGAGCGAACGTAAATTCCGGTTTACATGCGCCGTTGTCAGACGCAGGGCCATTTCTCTAAGGGCGGTCAAATTTTCAGTTTTGAAAAAATTAGTGGTAGCGGCACGGGCCTGGTCAGGGACGTAGACCTTGCCTTCTGCCAGACGCTGATGCAAGGCTTGAGGGGATATGTCAACTAAGGTGATTTCAGAAGCTTCATCAAGGATAGTGTCAGGGACTGTTTCTCCGACCACCACACGGGTCACTGCCAGGATATCTTCCCTGCGGCTGTCCACATGCTGTACATTCAGGGTGGTAAAAACATCAATGTCTGCGGAAAGTATTTCTAAAACATCCTGATAACGTTTAGGATGCCGGCTGCCGGGAGCGTTGGTATGGGCCAGTTCATCGACTAAAACCAATTGGGGACGGCGCTTGAGGATCTCATCAATGTCCATTTCCTCTAGGTTAATGCCGCGGTAATTGACTGTCTTCTGGGGGATCTGCTCTAAGCCTTCCAGGAGGGCCTGGGTCTCAGGCCGGCCATGGGTCATGACAACACCTACCAAGACCCTGAAGCCTTCATTCTGACGCTGGCGCGCCTCCTGAAGCATGGCATAGGTCTTGCCGACACCTGGCGCCATACCGAAGAAAATCTTCAGTTTGCCGCGGTGATTATCTTCGGCTTTGACTCTGGCTAAAATAGCATCCGGATCAGGTCTTTCCATGCCTTATATCATACTCGCCCCAAGAACCTTTGCGAGTTTTTTTTGACCCGATTGCTAAGCAAAAAACAGGGAATATTTTGGGCACATATGACATTATTTTTTATACTGATCTAGGGCGAGGTTGACTTGCAAAACATTCACTACAGGTTCGCCCAAAATCCCTAATAAGCGGCCTTGGGTGTTTTGGTCGATGATTTGTTGGACCGCATCCGCAGATAATCCGCGCACACGGGCCACGCGGGCCAGCTGATACCGGGCCGCTGCCAGGCTGATATGCGGGTCTAAACCGCTGCCTGAGGAAGTCACTAAATCCACAGGTATAGGATCATTATTGCCGGGATCAGCTGCTTTTAATGCTGAAATACGCCCTTTAACTTCATCCAATAAAGCAGGATTGGAAGGGCCTAAATTAGAACCTGAAGAAGATGAAGCATTATAAGCAGGGCTCGTCGCTGATATCCTGCCCCAAAAATATTTCGGGTCATCGAAATTTTGGCCTATCAGCGATGAACCCAATATTTTCCCGTCTGCCGAAACAATCAAAGAGCCTTCAGCCCGTTTATGAAATGCCGTTTGGGCGATCCCGGTCACTAAAAGCGGGTAAAGAACTCCTGTGAGCACCGTAAATAAAATAAATGAAACAATGGCTGGTCTTAATTGTGCGAATAACATTTTATATCCTCCGTTTAAACCAAATGTAATGCCGCTAAAATCATGTCGATCAATTTAATCCCTACAAACGGGGCAATGATGCCCCCTACCCCGTAAATAAGCAAGTTGTCCCGTAAAAGACGGGTGGCAGCCATTGGCCTGTACGGCACGCCGAATAAAGATAAAGGAATAAGCACGATGATGATCAGTGCGTTAAAAATGACCGCAGAAAGGATCGCGCTTTGCGGCGTGCTTAAATGCATGATATTTAACGCTCCCAACGCCGGATATGTCCCTACAAATGCTGCCGGAATGATCGCGAAATATTTGGAAACGTCATTGGCAATACTAAAGGTCGTCAAAGACCCCCTTGTGATCAACAATTGCTTGCCGATCTTCACGACCTCAATTAATTTTGTCGGATTGGAATCCAAATCCACCATGTTTCCGGCTTCCTTGGCTGCCTGTGTCCCGGTGTTCATGGCCACGGCCACGTCCGCTTGGGCCAAGGCAGGCGCGTCGTTGGTCCCGTCGCCGGTCATGGCCACCAGCCGTCCGCCGGTCTGCATGTCACGGATCAATTTTAATTTTGTTTCAGGTGTCGCCTGGGCCAGGAAATCATCCATGCCGGCTTCCGCGGCAATGGCCGCGGCTGTTAAAGGGTTATCTCCGGTGATCATGATAGTCTTGATTCCCATGCGGCGTAATTCCGCGAAACGCTCTTTGATGCCGCCTTTGACAATGTCCTTTAATTGAATGACTCCTAGGACATTTTTATTTTCTGCCACAACCAGGGGCGTGCCGCCGCCTTTGGAGATAGTCTCAATCGTGGATTTCAAATCATCGGGAAAAATACCGCCCTCTTTTCTAACATATCCTTCAATGGCATCAACAGAACCTTTCCTGATCTGACGATTGGCCCCTAAATCCACCCCGCTCATGCGGGTTTGGGCACTGAAAGGAATAAACTTCGCCTCCAACTCCTTGGTTTGCCTCTCCCTGATACCATATTTTTCCTTGGCCAAGACAACGATGCTGCGGCCTTCGGGTGTTTCATCAGATAAAGAAGATAGTTGGGCGGCATCAGCCAAAACCTCAGCAATGACTCCCTTGGTCGGGAAAAAAGCCACGGCCTGGCGGTTGCCCAGTGTGATAGTCCCTGTTTTATCGAGCAACAAAACATCCACGTCCCCTGCCGCTTCAACAGCGCGTCCGGAGGTGGCAATAACATTCGCCTGGATCATACGGTCCATACCGGCGATCCCAATGGCCGGCAATAAACCGCCGATCGTCGTCGGAATAAGACAGACCAATAAAGCAACCAACGCTGTGACGGTAATAACAACCCCTTTTCCTGCCGTCGCCACACTAAAAATGGAAAACGGCAAAAGGGTCACCACGACCAAAAGAAAGATGATTGTAAAGACCACCAGTAAGATGCTCAGTGCAATTTCATTGGGTGTTTTTTGGCGGCGGGCGCCTTCCACCATGGCGATCATATGGTCCAGGAAAGTTTCTCCCGGGTTGACGGTAATACGCACGACCAGCCAATCGGAAAGCACACGGGTCCCGCCGGTGACAGCGGAGCGGTCGCCGCCGCTTTCACGGATGACAGGGGCACTTTCTCCGGTAATGGCACTTTCATCAACGGACGCCACCCCTTCAATGACCTCCCCGTCCATAGGAACATAATCCCCGCGTTCAACGAGGACAATATCCCCTTTGCGTAAAATTGTTGCCGAAACGCTTTCAAAATGAGAGCCGTAGGCCGGCTTGGACATTTTCTTGGCCGGCGTGTCTTTGCGCGCTTTGCGTAAACTCTCGGCCTGGGCTTTGCCGCGGCCTTCAGCCATGCTCTCTGCGAAATTAGCAAATACGATCGTAAACCACAGCCATAATGAGATGGCTAAAATAAATCCGGCCCCAGTCTCTCCGTGGCCGCCTAATGCCTGGATCCATAAGCCTGTGGTCAATACGCTGCCCACCAAGACCACAAACATCACCGGATTTTTGATCTGATGCCGGGGATCCAGTTTCTTAAATGATTCAATTACAGCCGGCCATAATATCGTCGGCTCAAATAACGATGTCACTGTATTAGATGTTTTTTTCATAATGATCCTTAGTTAGAAACCAGCATTAAATGTATTCCCTGTTTCTTGCTCTGCAGTACTTTATTTTAACATGAGATGTTCTACGATTGGTCCTAGGGCCAACGCTGGAAAGAACACCAGGGCTCCTATGACCAAAACCACCATGACCAAAAAGATAATAAACAACGGCGTATGCGTCGGTAATGTCCCTTGGGTGGTCGGGATAATTTTCTTGGCCGATAAGGACCCGGCAATAGCCAACATGGGGATCGCCAGCCAATAACGCCCAAAAAGCATTGAAATCGCTGTCATAACATTATAAAAAACAGTGTTCGCGTTGATGCCGCCAAAAGCACTTCCATTATTACCTGCAGCTGAGCTGAATGCATAAAGAATTTCACTAAACCCATGCGGCCCGGGATTGGAGATGCCTGCTTTTCCCGCGACTGTCAGCACGGCAATGGCCGTTGGTATCAATATAAATAAATGAGGGATGACGGCGACCAAAGAAGCCATTTTCATTTCAAAGGCCTCGATCTTTTTGCCCAAATATTCCGGTGTGCGGCCGATCATAAGGCCTGCTATAAAAACAGCCACGATGATAAACCCGAGCATGCCATATAGCCCGCAGCCTACCCCGCCAAAATCAACTTCCCCTATTTGGATGAGCCATAAAGGTATCATGCCGGACAAAGGCATGTAAGAGTCATGCATGGAATTGACTGATCCGTTGGCAATGGCTGTTGTCGTAACCGCCCAAATGGCTGAATTAGCGATACCAAAACGGGCTTCTTTACCTTCCATGTTCCCGCCGGGTTGAAAAGCAGTTGCGCTTTGGTCCACCCCTAATTTAGCCAACAAAGGGTTACCCTGCTGCTCAATCTGGATGCCAAACCACAGGCATGGAAGAAAAATAATAAACATCGCCGCTATAATGGCCCATCCTTGCCGGCGGTCACGGACCATATAGCCGAAGGTGTAGCACAAGCCAATGGGGATTAGAAAAATAGCCAGCATTTCCAAGAAATTAGACAAAGGAGTCGGGTTTTCAAACGGATGGGCAGAATTAACATTATAAAATCCGCCGCCATTGCTTCCTAATTGCTTAATGGATATCTGGGAAGCCACAGGCCCTAAAGCAATGTCCTGTTCTGTGACTGGTTTTCCATTACTGTCTTTTTCCGTTTGCAGATATGTTGCCGCTGCACTTTTGCTGAAAGTCTGCGGTATCCCCTGCCAGGACAAGGCCAAAGCAAATACAATTGATAAAGGGATCAGGATATAAAGAACAGTCCTGACCATATCCACCCAAAAATTTCCGATCGTATTCATCTGCTTTTGGATAAACCCTCTGATGATGGCCACCAAAATAGCCATCCCTGTTGCCGCGGAAACGAAATTCTGTACCACCAGGGCCGACATCTGGGTCAAATAACTCATGGTGCTTTCACCGCCATAGCCCTGCCAGTTTGTATTGCTTGCAAAGCTCACTGCCGTATTAAAGGAAGAATCCGGAGATACCGCCGGCATGGCCATTGGATTTAAAGGCAAGGCAGCTTGAAGGCGCTGGAAGGCATAGACCACCAACACACCCAAAATATTAAATAAAATCATGGCAAAGGCATAGGTCTTCCAGGACATGCCTTCTTCCGGTTTTACGCCGCAAAGCCGGTAAAACCCTCTTTCTACAGGCGCCAGCCATACGTTTAGACCAGCAGGGCTTCCTTCATATATACGGGCCATGTAGGTGCCAAACGGTTTGACCGTTAAAAGCACGGCCACCAGAAAAAAAGCTGCTTGGATAAAATCATTGAGGCTCATTAGAATATCTCCGGTTTAAGCAAAGCTATTAAAAGGTAAACAAACAATGCAAATGAAGTGATCCCGCCTATCCAGTAAATAGCTAACATAAATGCTCCTTCCTTATACTTTTGAACACAAAACAATAAATGCCCAAGAAATGAGCCCAAAGAAAATCGTCGTGCCGATAAAAATAATATCCATCATAGAATAATCCCCCTATTGTCATTCCAGCACCTGCCCCAGGCTTCAGTGGGTGCAGTCCGGGAATCCATTGAAATAAGTTTAGCATCATGACTCATTTTAGCTAATTAAAAAAAGGCTTTAGGGTATTAAAAAAGTATTAAAATGGCTTAAACGGTAATCGGCGGGTATTAACGGATAAAATAGGGGTGTTATTCATAGCCATACTTTTTAACAAACCATGTTTTCAAAGCTTGCACAGACCATAGGTAAATCCCTACGATTAAAACAAGGAAAATAAAAAATGTCCCCGGAGGCATGACAAACTTAAAATAAGCCCCGAGCGGCGTATAGGGAAGGACCAAGGCTATGGAGGTGATATAAATAGATGTGAATATTAAAAACGGGCTGGGCCAGCTTTCTACAAACGGTATTTTACCGGTGCGGATAATATGGATGACCAAAAGCTGGGTACACATGGATTCAATAAACCAGCAGGTGGCAAAGGTCGCTTGATTGGCATGGTATACAAACAGCATGATCCCCCAAGTCATATAATCAAATACAGAGCTTAGGGGACCAAAATACATCATGAATTTCATAATGTAATTAATGTTCCAGGACCTTGATTTTAAAAGATACTCTTCATCAACGTCATCGGAAGGGATCGCCACTTGAGAAGCATCATAAAGAAAATTATTCAAAATAATTTGGATCGGAAACATGGGCAAAAAAGGCAGGATCAGGCTTGAACCAGCCATGCTGAACATATTCCCGAAGTTTGAACTTGCCCCCATCTTGATATATTTAAAAATATTGCCAAAGACACGCCTGCCCTCTAAAACACCGTCGCGCAGCACCATCAGATTTTTCTGCAAAAGGATAATGTCCGCGGACTCTTTGGCAATGTCAACGGCATTATTGACGGAAATCCCCACATCCGCCGCCTTCAGGGCCGGCGCGTCATTAATACCGTCCCCCAGGAAACCAACAGTATGGCCGTTTTGATGCAAGGCGTGGATGACGCGCTCCTTTTGTATAGGCGAGAGCCTGGCAAAAACGGTCGTAGTTTTGACTATTTCCTTTAGCTGGATATCGGTCATTTTTTCCAATTGGACGCCGGTCAAAAGCCCTTTGACATCAAGCCCCACATCGCTGCAAATCTTTTTGGCGACCAAATCATTGTCGCCGGTCAAGACTTTAAGCTCTATGCCTAATTTCCTTAAGACTTCAATCGTTTTCTTCGCTGTCGGTTTGGGGGGGTCAAGAAAAGCAATATACCCTTTTAAAACAAGGTCGCGTTCATCATCCTTGGAATAAACATCCTTATTAACGCTCATGTTTTTATACGCTACCGCCAAAACCCTGAAACCATCCGCGCTTAAGGAATCGTATTCTTCCTTTAGATCCGCCAGTACTATTTGATCCAAGTCCTCCTGCTCCCCGTCCAGCTCATACTTGTTGCATCTTTTTATAATTTCTTCAGGGGCGCCTTTAGCAATGATCTTATGCTTACCTTCTATGTCCACGACCACGGACATAATCCTTCGGGAAAAATCAAAAGGCATCTCATCAACCTTTTTATATTCCTTGACGACCAACTTTTCATGTTTCAAAACCGCTTTATCCAGGATATTTTTAAGGCCTGTTTGATAATAACTATTGAGATAAGCCAGTTTTAAGGTGCCCTGGTCTTCTTTTCTCACCACATCGCAATATTTCTCCAGGACGATCCTGTCCAATGTCAGCGTCCCTGTCTTGTCGGTGCAGAGTACGTCCATGGCCCCAAAATTCTGGATGGAATTAAGCCTCTTGACGATGACTTCCTTCTTGGACATCGCGATGGCCCCTTTGGACAAATTGATCGTCACGAGCATGGGAAGCATTTCCGGGGTAAGGCCGATGGCCACCGACAACGAGAACAAAAGCGCGTCCATAAATTTATCTTTGAAGCTGTCAACGACGCATATAAAAATGACCAGGCCTACCATCGCTATGATCATCAACCATACAAATTTATTGATACCGCGGTCAAAGCTGGTGGGCTGGTCAATGGAAGCAAGGCGCTTGGAAATCTCACCAAAATCAGTGGCCAGACCTGTTTTAATAACGACCCCTAAAGCCGTGCCGCTGACAACACTTGATCCCATAAATGCAATGCTGTTGTTGGCCGGTGTTTTTTCCACCGGCATGGATTCTCCGGTCAGGGCCGCCTGATTGATAAATAAATCCTTGGCTTGGATGATCCTGATATCCGCGGGAATCATGTCCCCGGCAAATAAGTCGACAATATCACCGGGAACGATCTGTTTGATGGGGATTTCTTTAGACTTGCCGTTACGGCACACCGTTGCCGTGGCCCGCACCATTTCACTCAATCTATCCGCTTCCTTGCCGGCGCG
>JABDFL010000034.1:2047-12091 GCA_013286575.1 Candidatus Omnitrophota bacterium | reverse complement strand
TGCCAATATGAATGTGACCGGCAACTGGGCCAATTCCGGGACGTTCAACAATAATTCAGGGACCGTGACCTTTGACGGGACAACCACCATCAGCGGGGCAAGCACAGATTCATTCTATAATGTCACCATCACCGGGACCTTAACAGCGCCGGCCGCCAATATGAACGTGTCCGGCAACTGGTCTAATTCAGGGACATTCAACCCGAGCACCGGTACCGTGACCTTTGACGGTACGACCTTGATCAGCGGATCAAAGACAAATACGTTTGATAATATCACCATCACCGGGACCTTAACAGCGCCGGCTGCCAATATGAATGTGACCGGCAAATGGGTGAATTCAGGGACATTTAACGCGAGCACCGGCACCGTGACCTTTGACGGGACAACCACCATCAGCGGGGCAAGCACAGATTCATTCTATAATGTCACCATCACAGGGACCTTAACAGCCCCGGCCGCCAATATGAACGTGTCCGGCAATTGGTCTAATTCAGGGACATTTAACCCGAGCACCGGTACCGTGACCTTTGACGGTACGACCTTGATCAGCGGATCAAAGACAAATACGTTTGATAATATCACCATCACCGGGACCTTAACAGCGCCGGCTGCCAATATGAATGTGACCGGCAGCTGGTCTAATTCAGGGACATTTAACGCAAGTACCGGAACCGTGACCTTTGACGGGACAACGGCCATCAGCGGTTCAAGCACAAGCACATTCCACAATATCACCATCACGGGGACATTAACAGCCCCGAGCGGCAACATGAATGTGACCGGCAACTGGGCCAATTCCGGGACGTTCAACAGTAATTTAGGGACCGTGACCTTTGACGGGACGACGACGATCAGCGGCTCGAAGACAAACACGTTCAATAATGTCACCATCACAGGCACTCTCACGGCACCAAGCAGCGCCATGTATGTTGCCGGCAACTGGGCTAATTCAGGGACATTCATTGCGAACAGCGGGACAGTGATCTTCAGCAGCAATGGGACACAGACCCTTAGTTCAGGGGGAAGCAATTTTTATAATCTCACATTTGCAGGTTTTGGGACATTGGAATTGACGGGAAGTCCTTTAACAGTCACGCATAATTTCACAAACTCAAACGGGACCTTTTATTTGAATGGCCAAAATTGGAGTGTGGCCGGGACAGTGACCAACCCGGGGATAATAGAGCTGCAGGGCGGCGAGACAGTCAGCTTGACCGGCGGCGGGAACGACACCACCGAAGGGACATGGCTGTATGTGGGCAATGGCAGCGGTCCTTATACCATTAAAGATTTCGGCATAACAGATTACTATAATCTGATCATTAATGCCACGGATGACACAGATACATTTGATCTGGGCAACGCCTTGTCCGTTGCCCATAATTTTACCCTGTTCAATGGTGTATTTAATGCCGATGCCTATCCCACGACTGTGAGCGGATCAACAACCATTTCCAGCGGAACGTATGAAGCATCAACCAATACGCAGAATTTTAATAGCGGGGTAAGCATCTCCGCCGGCGGGACCTTAACAGCATCCAGCGGGAACATCGATGTGGGGGGGAATTGGGCCAATTCCGGGACGTTTAATGCAGGCACCGGAACCGTGACCTTTGACGGGACAACCGCGATCAGCGGCTCAAGCACAGATACCTTTGATAACATCACCATCACAGGCACCTTAACAGCACCGAGCACCAACATGTATGTCGGCGGGAACTGGTCTAATACAGGGACGTTTAATGCGAACAGCGGAACCGTGACCTTTGACGGGACAACGGCCATCAGCGGCGGCAGTACAAACACCTTTGACAATGTCACGATCACAGGCACCTTAACAGCGCCGAGCGCCAACATGTATGTGGGCGGGAATTGGGCCAATACAGGGACGTTTAATGCGAATAACGGTACCGTGACCTTTGACGGGACAACGGCCATCAGCGGCGGAAGTACAGATACCTTTGACAATGTCACGATCACAGGCACCTTAACAGCGCCGAGCGCCAATATGTATGTGGGCGGGAATTGGGCCAATACAGGGACGTTTAATGCGAATAACGGTACCGTGACCTTTGACGGGACAACGGCCATCAGCGGCGGGAGCACAAACACCTTTGACAATGTCACGATCACAGGCACCTTAACAGCGCCGAGCGCCAATATGTATGTCGGCGGGAATTGGGCCAATACAGGCACATTCAATGCGAACAGCGGGACAGTTATATTTACAGGCAGCGGAACACAGACCCTTAATACCGGGGGGAATGATTTTTATAATGTCACGCATTCGGGCAGCGGCATATTGGAGCTAACAGCTAACCCGCTGACAGTGACCCATAATTTCAGCAACGCAGGGACCTTTAACTTGAACGGCGAAAACTGGAGCGTGGCAGGCGCATTTAGCAATCCGGGGACAGTAGAACTTCAAGGAAACGAAACCGTAAACCTGACAAATGGGAACGATGCCTCTGAAGGCCTCTGGGAATACGTCGGTGACAATAGCGGCAGCACCTATACGGTCCCCAACTATGCATTTTACAACCTTACCATCAATGATACCAACGCCCATCAGGATACCTTTGGCCTGTCCGGCACATTAAACGTGAACAATGATCTTTTGATCTCTTCAGGGACGCTCAACAGCAATAATTTTGATATCAATCTCGTGGGCAATTGGGACGATACAGGGACATTCACGGCAGGTACGGACACAGTGACGCTCGATGGGGGTGATCAATCGATCTTGGGATCAACAGTATTTTACAACTTGGTTAAAACTACGGATGTTTCAGAAACATTGACATTCCAGGCAGGGCAGGTCCAAACGATTACCGGCAACTTAACGCTCAGTGGCGTTGGCATTTCCAACGGAGAGCCGGAACACCTGCTTTCCCTGCGTTCTACGGCGCCGGGCACCCAATGGGAAATTGATCCCCAGGGCGGGCGTGATGTTTCATATATCAATGTACAAGACGGCGACAATATCAATGTCCAGGAAATCGAATGCGGGGGGTATTGCATTGATGCGGGTGATAACACAGGGTTCTTCGGGATCTCCATTGTTGTTCCCTTCCCATGGAAGACCCCCGTTGAAATGCTGGTAACGGGGATGTTCAGCAACCCGGACAACATATTCTCCTGGGCGGACAATCTATACTCATCGGCGAACTATTCTTTCCAATGGAATGGGGAAGAATCAATGTTTTATTTATTCCAACCGGATTGGGTTTCATATGATCAGGACATGGATTACATATCTTACCTGCTCAAGAAGAAAGCGCGCCGCAGGGACAAAAGAATTGCAGAGGAATTCGCGCTGCTTTCTTTGACCACTTCCCCGTTATCACCGGCCCTGCCGCCGTCACCCTTGTCTGTCTTGCATTAAGCCCTTTCGAATTTAATCCAAGGATACTCTTGACAATTCTTTCAGGGAGCATATAAGATATAGGCATCACCAAAGACCCCTTGTTACCGTATTAAAAAAATTTCCAAAGGAGCAACAAAGATGAGAAAACTATTATCAGCAATAGCTTTAATGACCTGCCTGACGGCTCCTCGCTGTTTTGCCCAGGATGCCACTGCCCCTAAAACTGACAACGGCCTCAACCAGCAAGGCCAGGTAAAGACCATTTTTTCTTTTAAAGATGACATCGGCCTGACAGATGACCAGGAGACCAAATTAAAAGCTTTGCTGTATGATGAGCAGAGTTTAATGGAAACAGACAATGCCACTTTGAAAACTTTGGGGACAGAGCTTGGGACAATGATCGACAGCAAGGCGGACATGGCTGCCATCAAAAGTAAATTAGAAGAGATATCCAAAATCCAGGTAGAAATATCATGCCGGAACATAGAAGACAGCAGGAGCGTTGAATCGATACTTTCGCCGGACCAGCTTGCAAAATGGAAGGACATCCAGAAGAAGTTTTCCTCTCAGCCTAAAGCGCAGTAGATATGAACATCCCTCCCCCGTTATGGGGGAGGGGATAAATCTTTAAAATGCCCAACAATCACAAATCTTTTTTTATACTTCTGGCGGCCCTCTTTTATTCTCCGTTTTTTGTTTTCGCACAGAGCCAGGCCCCTGCTCCCATCGTGGGAAATCCAATGCCCTCGAGCGCGTCCATGCAGTCCCCTGACAATGGCCCTGCTTTTGATCTAAGCAGCCAGGACATGGAAAAACTCCTCAAGGCCGGTGAAAAGACCTTAAGGAAGGTAGTCGTCAAACACATCTATAAAGAACGCAAACAGCATGTCCGCAATACGGAAAAGGCGTACCGGGAGGCCGTCAGTTTGTACAGGCAACAAAGGCTGAGGCAGGCCAGGGATGCGTTTAGCAATGTCGAAGATGCGATAGCAGACTATAAATCAACAAACAGCATATTAAACTATATTGACAATCAATCCATCCAGAAGCTAAAGCAGGAAATGCGTAAGATCAGGCAGATCGAAGAAGTGCCGGTGGTCATTAGCTTGTCGGTGAAAGCCGAAGACCTTTACCGGGACACCGCTGATTTAGGGGACGATAAAAAGATGATCATTTTAAGGAACAAGCTCCTCAGGGTGGCACAGGTATTAAAAGCGTTGAGGCTGCAGAAAGAAAATAAATCAAAGCAGCTGGCGGTGGAATTAGACAGGCAAAAGCGGGCTGATGATATGGCCGAAAAAGCAGACAGGTTTGATCAGGAGGTCGCCCGACTGGTCAAGGCGCGCAAGTACGGGGCAGCTAAGGCCAAATTTAATGAATTCCAGACAGCGATGGCCGGTGACCTAGGGACGTTGAAGGCATCTGTCACGGCCCAGCGGGAGGCGGTCAATGCGAAAAATAAGAGAAGAAGTGATGTATTGAACCGCGGCACCTATCAGCGTTTAGAACAAAATTTCTTCCGCCAGGGGATCGACCTGTATAAGATGAAAAATTATGAAGCAGCCAGGATCATTTTCAGTGAGTTGGCCTACCAGGGCAATGCAGCTGCCAAAGCCTATTTGAAAAAGACAGACCACGTGATAGAAGAGCAGTATCTCCCCAAAAACCATTTCTTCCAAAATCCGATATATTGAGGCGGTGGTAATACGCTCCGCAGACCTTTCATTGTTCCGTAATCAATGTTAAATTTGTCCTTCCATCGACCACAGAAATTTGCTTTTTGTAAAATATATGTTATCCTTGAAACGTCCCTTGAGATAAAAGCGTTTTTTAAGCAAAGAGGAAAAATGTTCAAACGCCTAATTGCTTCACTTGTTTGCCTTACCTTTTCATTTAGCAATATTCAATACCTCCACGCACAAGATTTTAGTGTGAATCAACTGCCTGTGCCCGGGGCAATGATAGGGGAGTCTGCGCCATTTGCACCGCTCGCTTTAAAAGGCCTGGTGGTCAACCCCCAAAAGCCCTTAGAGTTTCAATTCATCGTTGATACCGGCAAAGGCCCCCAAGACACCGCCACAATCAAAGATCAAGCTAATCAGCTCGTTAAATATTTTTTAGCAGGCCTAACCATCCCCGAAGGCGATTTATGGGTCAATTTAAGCCCTTATGAAAAGAACAGGATGGTCCCAGAAGTGCTGGGCCAAACGGATTTAGGCCGTGACCTTTTAGTCCAGGATTACATCCTTAAACAGCTCACCGCATCCCTAATATACCCGGGAAAAGACTTAGGCAAGGAATTCTGGAGCAGGGTATACGCCAAAGCCCAAGCACAATTCGGCACAACAAATGTGCCAGTGAATACTTTTAATAAGGTTTGGATTCTTCCAGACCAGGCGCAGGTCTTTGAGAATGGGGCCGCGGCTTATGTAACCAAATCAACTTTAAAGGTCATGTTAGATGAAGATTACACCGCACTACAGAAACATTTACCTGTACATAACAGCACCGATTCAATAGGGTCTCAAATTGTACGGCAAATCATCCTTCCTGAGATAACCAAGGAAGTCAACGTCGGCCGCAACTTCGCCCCATTACGCCAAATCTATCAAGCACTCATCTTAGCTAAATGGTACAAAGAGACCATCCAAAACGACCTTTTAGATGCCCTTTACACAAACAAAGACAAAGTCGCCGGAGTCAATGTCAATGATCCGGCTGTTAAAGAACAGATTTATGACCGATACCTTCAAGCCTACAAGAAGGGCGCGTTTAACTATATTAAGGAAGACCCCACACCCGAGGGGCAAGTTATGTCGAGGAAGTATTTTTCGGGGGGAACGGAAATGGCGATGACAGTAAGAAATGATGGGGCCATGTCAGCGATTCAAAAAATAGGGACCCTGCTTTTATTAACAGTTGCTTTGGCGGGGACTGTAGCAAACCCGGCGTTGGCACAAAGTAACATTGTACAACAGGGCCCATCTGTTCAGACCCAATATTTGCTTGATCAATTGACGCAAGGCAATGATAGAGAAAAATTTGATGCCACCATGGACTTGAGAAGAATTGTAGATAAATCAGCAATTCCTGGGTTAGTCAAAATATTTGAAAATCCGGATTCGAGTCCTATGTCAAGAAAAGATGCCGCCATCATATTGTTTGGCTGGGGATGGGCCCCTACTCAAGAGGGTGAAAAGACCCAATTTGATTCACTACTCCAAGACCGCGCCATGTCCCGCACATCACAGCAATCTCCGGATGCGGCGATGCTTGAGCCTTTAGATTCCAACGACCGAAGATATTTATTAAGACACATAGCTGGAAATATAGCGACAGATGTGGAACTTAAGGTAAGTACGCTTCATTTACCTGTTAATGGGAGATATGGAGATGGTGCTTTTATTTTTTGTCCATTATTCAATTTGGTCATTGAACGCGAGAAAGATGGTGATGTATATAGAATTAACCTTGATGGAACTATAAGTACCGTCAGCAAGGATGATCCTCAATTAAAGCTATTAATTGGTCTCAATGCCGATGCTCGTGAAAAATGGGGCAAAAATTACGATATATTTCCTCAAGTTTTGGATGGAAAATTACGTATAACTTTCTTAAGTTCACGTACAGAAATGCGTAGAAATTGGCCAACAATGGCAGACATGGATTATCGCGGCCACTACCACGCCTCGGATCATCCGGAAGCTCAAATACAAATATACGGCAGCTATGAGTTGGATGGTAGTCAATGGATTAAACGCGGAGTAAAACACGAAAATGGTTTAAGTTGGCTTATTTATATGCATAAAGTTGAAGAAACAGTTTTAGCTAGAATTTTGAGTATTGAGACCCCTTGGAACCTAAGAACTGCTCCCCAAGATGCGGCGATGTCTGGTGGAAGGCGGCACCATCGTAGGTCAATAGAGCAGGATAGGCGCTTGGATAGAGTTAGAAATGGTGCTGAGTCAGAAAATGATGTCCGACGTTCTATAGACGCACTTAAAGGCATTGGACAATATAAAGCAGCACGATTGCTGGAGAAGGCTTTGCGCGCTCGCGAAAAAAATAGTAGACGCAATAGAATAGAAAGTGGATCAGGCATCCCTACGGATAGAGCCATGACCAACGGCGGTATTGATCTCAACCGAATCGCCATCCACCGCACCGGACATGTCATCAGCGTCCAATTCGACCCAGCCCAGCTCATTCGGCTGGAGCAGGGGGGTTTTGAAGGTTTCACCCCGGTCATTGAGAGCATGACACGCATCTCAAGCCCCTTCCCACTATTGGGCGTAAACACACCAAAACAAGAAGTACAGCTCGCCCAAGGTTAGTGATAAAATTTGAAAAAGTGATATAAAATGGCCAAAAAGGGCGGATTTTTGTATTATATTGTGATATATTATGATATAATATGATTCAAAAATTATGAGTAAACTGATCAGAAAATTGGATGAGTACCGCCTGGAGAACAGGATATCCCAGACCAAGCTGGCTGAAATCCTGGGGGTCACCTTTGTCACCGTCAACCGGTGGTTTAACGGAAAATTCGACCCCAATAAAATACAAAAGCACCACATTAAGAAATTACTTAAAGACAGGCATGATGGGTAAGGCCAAGGAGAGGGAATAAGGACAAATAAATGCTAGGCCATCGATTCTTCACGGGATTGTTCATCCGCGAAAGTCGGGCGAAAAGCTTTATAATGTTCCAGTTGTGATTTTAAAGTCTCGATTTCTTTTTCTATTTTTGTAAATTGAGACTGACTGGCGCCCGGCCCCCAAATTTTTTCTTTTTCGGGGTCGTTGGAGAGTATTTTAAATACGTAGAGACATGCTAAAATAACGCCGTAGATAAAGGTGACTTCAAACATTGGAATGTCCTTTGTTGTCCTGAAATTAAATTTTGGTTAAGATTAATCTATATGTTTTTAGCAAAAAAGTCAAGTATTTATCACCCAGCAGGGGACTGGGGCTAGTCAAGGAACTTTTCACAGGGTGCATTTGTCTAAATAACAAAAGGTGCGGATGGAAGACATAGCTAAGGACACATTGATCAGGGCTTCCCAAGGTGACGTGCAGGCTTTTGAGGAGGTCTATAAAGCAAGCAGCAGCTTTGTTTATAATGTGGCTTTGCGGGTCGTCAATAACCGGGAAGATGCCCTGGAAGTGGCCCAGGAAGTCTTTATGATCATTTACCATAAACTCAAGACCTTCCGTTTTGAATCTTCCTTTAAAACATGGGCCTACAGGATCACCGCTAACCATGCGATCAATTTTGCCAAAAAACATTCCAGGGCCAAAACAGTCCCTTACGAAGATGCTTTTGGTGAGGGCGCGGTTGCCAATGAATTCGAGGCCAAGATAGACCAGGAGCATCATAGCCGGCTCGTTGAAAGCCTGCTGGCAGAACTTAACCCTGACCAAAGGGCCTGTGTGGTGCTGCGCGACATTCAGGGGTTAAGTTATGAGGAAATCGCCCGGGCTTTAAATATCAATATCAATACGGTGCGCTCAAGATTGAAACGGTCCAGGGAGAAATTATTGAGTTTAAAAAAGACCATCCAGGAAGCGGGCAGATCATGAAAAAATGCGGCCATTTTAAAGACTTGATCCTGGCGGATTATATCGATGGGGAATTAGACAAAAATAGCACCCGGGGCCTGGAAAGCCACCTGCTTGACTGCAGCGATTGCCGCGCTTTTTTAAAAGAAGTTAAAGATAACGCGGCAAGGCCATGGAAACAAACGCCGCGCCAGCCGGTCCCGGAAGAGTTATGGGGCGCCATTAAACAAAGGATAGAACATGAAAACGAAACAGCCGGTCCTTTCGCTGATTTTATGGATAAATTAAAAGGGTTTATTGTTTTTCCGAGGATGGTCCCTGTTTTTGCCAGCCTTATGCTGATGTTCTTTGCCGGTTCCATAGCATTAAATACGATCCAGGTCCAGCAGACCCAAGCGAAAGACCAGGGAGAATATCTGGTTTCATTGCTGGGCCCGGCAGCCTCTTCAGTGCAGGCAGAGGACAATGACCTAGGGACGCCCATTGAGCACTATTTTCTTTAACAACCGGGGGAAGAGACCATGACAAAATTAAAAAAAGTTTTATCCGGGTTTTTCGGGCTTTACATCCTTGCGGCACTGCCCCTGGCGCAGGCGCAGATCTATAACCAGCTTGATCTGACGGCCGGACAGAAGCAGGCGCTGGAAGCCAATAAACACCAGCACCGGGCCCAAATGGAAAATGCCCGTCAGGAAATGAGAATTTATAAGGAAGAAATGAGGCAGGCCCTGATGGCCCCCCAATTGGACATGCCTAAGATCAATCAAATCCATGGCCGGATCAAGTCGTTGCAAAATCAAATGGAAGATGATAAGCTTAACTCGATCCTGGCGGTCAGGGCGATCCTGACTCCCGAGCAGTTTTTAAAATTCGTAAGCCTGATGCACAAACACAGGCAAGAGCACGAGTAATCCCTTGTCCCCATGAAAAATATTTTCAGGCGTTTTGATCTGCGCGTTATTGTGGCCGTCGTGACCACGATCTCATGCGTTGTCATTTTGAGCGATTTTCTTATCTTCCGTTTTACCTACCAGGCCCAGCTGGAAGGGACCCGCAACCAGTTAAAAACAATTGCCCAAACCGCGGCCCTTTTGGTCGATGCCGACAGG
>JABDFL010000034.1:0-2037 GCA_013286575.1 Candidatus Omnitrophota bacterium | reverse complement strand
GTGTCCCCCTGAATAAAGACGGCGTACACACCCCGGACTACAATTATGTGGATGACCAGTTAAAAAAGATCAGGGCAGCCAACCCGGAGATCAAATATATTTATACCCTTAAAAAAGTGGACAGTTCGAACATCTGGCGGTTTATCGTCGATGCGGAAACTGAAAATACGGCCGACCATTCCGATCCCGGGGACACGTATGATGCCGGCAGGTTCCCTGAAATGCTCAAGGGTTTTAATGAACCTTCCGCGGACAAAAAAATCGGGACGGACCAATGGGGGTCGTTCCTCTCAGGGTATGCTCCTGTCAGGAATGGCTTGGGCCAGCCGGAGGCGGTCCTGGGGGTGGACATTGACGCAGGGAATATTTACGCCATTTACCATCAGGTGCTGCGCCAGGCACTGGTGATCTTATTGGTAGGCATTGTACTGGCACTTATTTTAGGCTTGTTTATTTCCGGCAGGGTGGTGGGGCCGGTCAACGAGTTGATTGCCGGCACCAGGTATATTTCCGACGGGAATTTACACCATCGCGTGCAGGTCAGCGGGGACGATGAGATCAGCGAACTGGCCGAATCTTTTAACAGCATGGCCCAAAAACTGGAAGAAACCCATCGAAAATTACTGGATTATTTTTATGATGCCGTCAAATCGCTGGTCCTGATCTTGGAGTACAGGGACCAATACACGATGGGGCATTCCCAGTCGGTGGCTGATTACGCGGGAAAAATCGCCGGGCACATGGGGATCGATCCCAAAACCGTGGAAATGCTCAAAAGAGTAACGTTACTGCACGATATAGGCAAGGTGGGGGTGCGGGATAATGTCCTGCTTAAGCCCGGTAAGCCCACCGACGCAGAATGGGAAAATATCAAGGCCCATCCGGTACTGGGATGGCAAATATTAAAGCCCATCCTTGATGATCCGCAAATGCTTGCGGTCATCCGCAATCACCACGAGCGTCAGGACGGCAAAGGTTACCCGGACGGGTTGGCCTACGATCAGATATCCCTTTTGGTGTCCATTGTCACCGTGGCGGACAGTTATGATGCCATGACAGCTGACCGGCCCTACCGCAGGGCCATGAGCCGGGCACAGGCCATTGAACAATTACTAAAAGGGAGAGGCAATCAATTTCATCCGGATGTGGTGGATGCTTTTGTGGAGATACTGACACAGGGCAAATAAAGGGCTAATGCTTATCAGTTTTTTTATGTTTGATGAATTCCAGGGCCGCAGGGACGAGGGAAATGATCACGATTGCCAGGATGACGGAAGAGAAATTCTTACGCACCAAAGGCAGGTTACCGAAGAAAAAACCGCTTAATATACCCACCAGGACCCAGGCTGTCCCGCCGATAATATTGTAAATTGTAAATCGGCCGTAAGGCATGCTGCCCACCCCTGCCATAAAAGGGGCAAAGGTGCGCAGGATGGGGACAAACCGCGTGATGATAATGGTTTTGGCCCCGTACTTTTCAAAAAATTCGTGCGTGCGTTTAATGTAGGCCTGTTTGACAAAGGGAATGGCCTGTTTATTCATGACCCGGTTGGACAAAGACACCCCGATGGCATAGTTAAGAATGTTGCCGCTGACGGCGGCAAGGGACAAGCCTAAGACCAGCAGCGTTAATTGCAGGTCTCCGACGGCAGCCATGGCGCCCAAGACAAAAAGCAGGGAATCGCCGGGCAGGAAAGGTGTTATGACCAGCCCTGTTTCACAAAAAATGATGGCGAATAAAATCAGATAAGTCCATGCGCCGTAGTGGGTGATGATGCCAGAGATATGGCGGTCCAAGTGCAAAAAGAAATCCGCGCAGTGATGAATAAATTCCATAGATGAGATAATAACTAATGGCAGGGTTATATGCCATGGAAAACGATAATATTTTCTTCGCACGCACATCGAGCTGAAAACTATTATGTATTCGGAACGGAGTATTTTTGCCGTCTGCTTCGGTTTACGACAAAAATTTTCTAAAGATTCTCTTCATTTGGAAAAATTTTGTCGTAAACCGAAGCAGACATTTGGCAAAAA
>JABDFL010000033.1 GCA_013286575.1 Candidatus Omnitrophota bacterium | reverse complement strand
ATACCCGCTAAAAAAGGGCCGCGTGGCGCCCGCAACCCCAATGGCAATGTCTGGTTTTGGGTGATCATGGGAGGGCTTTTTCTTCTTTTGATGGCGGTCCAGGACAAGTCAAATTTAAAGACGGAGAAAGAGCTTACCTACTCCGAATTTTATGCCATTTTAAAAGAAAACCCCCAAACCCACCAGATCAAGTCTGTGGAGTTGACGGAAGGCCCGGACAATACTTTAAAAGGCATCTTTGCCGACGGCCTGGATTTTAGGCTCAATATCCCCCAGCACGACGATGATTTGATCAAAATGGTCAGGGACAATGTCCCCAGTTTCAGCGTCGTTCCCCCGGAACTGTTTTGGAGCCAGTTGTTTTTTCAATTAATACCATTTTTAGGGATATTCGCGCTTATCTGGTTTGTGTCTTACCGCGGTTCGCAAATGGGCAATAAGATCTTTGCTTTCGGCAAGTCACGCGCCCAGGTTTCAGGCCCCGGTAAGGTGACTTTTGCGGATGTGGCCGGTGTGGATGAAGCCAAGGAAGAATTGCAGGAAGTCATTGAATTTTTGAAAGACCCCAAGAAATTCGAGCGGCTTGGCGGCAAGATCCCCAAAGGTGTTTTGCTGATAGGGCCTCCGGGCACCGGAAAAACTTTATTGGCCAAGGCTGTTGCCGGTGAGGCAGGAGTACCGTTTTTTTCTTTAAGCGGATCGGATTTCGTTGAGATGTTTGTGGGTGTGGGTGCCTCGCGCGTGCGTGATCTTTTTGAGCAGGGCCGCAAAGCCGCCAAGGTTTCCGGCAAGGGCGGTATTATTTTTATTGATGAAATTGACGCGGTAGGCCGCCAGCGCTTTGCCGGCATCGGCGGCGGTAATGATGAGCGCGAACAGACCCTTAATGCGCTTCTTGTTGAAATGGATGGTTTTAATACGGTCACCGGCTTGATCTTGATCGCCGCCACCAATCGTCCAGACACCCTGGACTCGGCGCTGACGCGCCCCGGGCGTTTTGACCGCCAGATCATGGTAGGCTTGCCGGATATCAACGGCCGTGAAGGTATTTTGAAGGTCCATGTCAAACATATTAAATTAGGCGAGGAAGTGAATTTAAGGCGCATTGCCCAGATGACCGTTTATTTTTCCGGGGCAGACCTGGCCAATGTTTGTAACGAAGCAGCCCTGCTTGCGGCCCGCCGTAATAAGGAAAAAGTCGGCATGGATGAAATGCTCGCCGCGGTTGAACGCGTGACCATGGGGCCTGAAAAGAAGAGCCATGTGACTTCCAAAAAAGAAAAAGAAATGACCGCTTATCATGAGGCAGGGCACGCTTTATTGTCCCTGCTCATCGATGAAGTCGATACCTTTACAAAGGTTTCCATTATCCCCCGCGGCATGGCCGGCGGGTATACCTTAACACCGCCTAAGGAAGACAAGCATTACATGTCGAAGAATGAATTGAAAGGGATGATGGTTGTCCTGCTTGGCGGCATGGTGGGTGAAGAAATTTATATGAACGACACCACGACAGGTGTGTCCAATGACCTGCAGAGGGTATCCCAAATCGCCCGCAGCATGGTCTGCCAATACGGCATGAGCGATAAGCTGGATAAATTGGCATTCGGTAAACAAGGCCACCAGATGTTTTTAGGCCGTGATTTGTTTGATGAGAAAGATTACAGCGAAGAAACAGCGCGCAAGATCGATGAGGAGATACACAGCCTTGTGCACCAATCTTATGAGAAGGCCAAAAAACTTCTTCTTGATCACCGTGATAAAATGGACCTTCTCGCCCGGCGCCTGATTGAAAAAGAGACCATTGACATTGAAGAAGCCAGGCTTTTGCTGATGCTCCCCGAACATAAGCTTAATCTTCATTCTGACACGCCCCAGAATTTATGAGCAGAATCCGCTATGATCTGTGTGCCCGTGATTTTGTTTTGAGCTTGGGGCATGCAACGCGGATCATGGGCATCGTTAACGGCACACCCGATTCTTTCAGCGGTGACGGAAAGATGGGGGTTGCTGCCTGCCTGCGCCATGCGCGCAAACTCATCCGTGAGGGCGCCGACATTATTGATATCGGCGGTGAATCCACCCGCCCGGGGGCTTTGAGCGTCAGCGCCCGTGAAGAAGCCAGGCGTGTCATTCCTGTGATCGATGCTTTAGCCCGTAAGATTAAAATCCCGATTTCAGTAGATACTTCTAAAATAGATGTGGCCTGCCGCGCCCTGGATGCAGGGGCCTCCATTGTGAACGACATTAGAGGGACCCGGATCAGCACGGGCTTTTTGAAAATGGTGCGTGATTATAACGCCGCCATTGTTATCATGCATATGCGGGGCACGCCGGCAACGATGCATTCCTTGGCGAAGTATAAGGATGTGGTCAGGGAAGTCATTGAGGAATTAAAAATATCGGTTGAAAAATGCTTAGCAATTGGTATAAAGAAAGATAGGATCATTGTTGATCCGGGCATAGGTTTTGCCAAAACAGCTGATCACAATTTGGCCCTTATCAGCCATTTAAACCGGTTGAATGTTTTGCGTTGCCCTATTTTGCTGGGGACATCACGCAAATCATTTATAGGGCAAATTTTGAAGAGCGATGCGGGGGGGCGCCTGATGGGCACGGCAGCGACGGTGACTGCAGGGGCCATGCAGGGGGCGCACATTGTCCGTGTCCATGACGTGCAAGCCATCAAAGAAACATTGAAAGTGACCGATGCCATACTTAACGCACACGCCTAATATAGTCATGATCGTAAAAGCCATCATTGAAATGATCATTTTATGGGTGGTCTTTTACAGGATTTTATTGTTTTTTGAAGGCACGCGCGCTTTTCAGGTCCTGCGAGGGATCACGTATCTGATCATCGCCCTTTTGATCTCCCAGATATTGGGCTTTGAAGTGCTTAACTGGCTTTTGAAGAATTTCTTTTCCATATGGATCATCGTCATCGTCGTTATTTTCCAGCATGAATTGCGTTCAGGCCTGGCCCGTTTGGGCCAGCAGCATTTATTTACGATCTCACTCGGAGAGCCGGAAATCAAGGCCTTGATCGATGAGATTTACGATACGGTTTCCCGTTTGTCCATCCGTAAAAACGGGTGCCTGATCGCCATTGAGCGCGAAATGAAACTGGATTTGTATATCGAAAGCGGCGTTATCATTGACGCCAAGATTTCATCGGCGCTGTTGCAAAGTATTTTTATGCCGGGGACCCCTTTGCATGACGGTGGTGTGGTGATCAGGGGCGAGCGGGTGGCGGCAAGCTCGTGTTTATTTCCTTTGTCGGATAATCCGAGTGTGGGGAAAACAGTGGGGACCCGTCACCGGGCGGCCCTGGGGCTAAGCGAGCATACGGATGCCTTGATTATTTTAGTATCGGAAGAAACAGGCGAGATCAGCATTGCCTATGACGGGCATTTTATAGCCGTGCATAATGAAGAGCATTTCATGAAGGTCATCAACCAGATCCTGGTACCTGCTAAAAAGCGTAAACATGAAAAACTGGTTTAGTTCAAATTTAGTTTTGAAATTGGTGGCCCTGTTTTTAGCCGTTATCACCTGGTTTTATGTTAAGGGGATGCATGGTTAAGTTAGGCGTCAACATCGACCACGTCGCTACCTTGCGCCAGGCCCGGGGGGAATCTGACCCTGATCCTGTATTGGCGGCCCGTTTGTGCGAGCAGGCCGGTTGTGACAGCATTGTGGCCCATTTGCGTGAGGACAGAAGGCATATCCAGGACCGTGATATCGTGCTTTTGCGTAAAGCCGTAAAAACCCGTTTCAATCTGGAAATGTCTTTAAACGCCGGCATTGTGAAGGTGGCCCTGGCGGTCAAGCCTGACCAGGCGACCCTGGTGCCGGAACGCCGTCAGGAAATCACCACCGAAGGCGGCTTAGATGTGCTGCGCCATTTGAAGAGGACTAAAAAAGTGAGCCATATGCTTTTGGATGCGGGGATTGATGTCAGTATTTTTATTGCTCCGGTCAAGAAACAAATAGATGCGGCCGCATCCATCGGGGTGAAAACCATTGAATTGCATACGGGCTCATATGCGCGGGCCTTTGCGGACCGTTCTGCTATCAGAGAATTCGCCCAGATTAAAGCCATGACTCTCTATGCCCGTAAATTGGGAATGGTCGTCAATGCCGGCCATGGCTTGAATTATGACAACACCTATGCCATTGCACGCGTTCATGGCATGCATGAATTAAACATCGGCCACGCCATCATGGGCCGGGCTGTTTTTGTAGGGTTGAAACAGGCTGTTCATGAAATGAAAGCCATTATAAAATGATTTTGGGTACTGGTATTGATATTATTGAAATTGATCGGATTCAGAGGGCGGTGGAGCGCTGGGGGGATGTATTTTTGAATTATGTTTTTACGCCTACGGAAATTCAGCATGCCAGGAAATTCAAATTTCCTTACCGGCATTATGCAGGGCGTTTTGCGGCCAAGGAGGCCATCTTCAAAGCGATGGGCGTTGCCCATTTGTCCTGGCATAACGTTACCATCATCAATGATGCCAGCGGCAAACCTGTCTGTCATTTTGATAATATAAATTTTAAACATCGCCTACTCATCTCCATCTCACACAGTCGGGACTATGCCGTTGCCAGCGCCATTGTCGAGGGCTAATCCTCGATCATCAAAGCAAAATTTCGGCCATCTGCTTATTATTGCCGGTTCACCCTCTATGTTGGGGGCAGCGGCTTTAAGTTCTTTGGCGGCGATGCGCTCTGGCGCCGGCATGGTGACCGCGGCTGTTCCCCGTGGTTTAAATTTAACGCTCCAGAAAAAGATTGCCAATGTGGTGATGACCATGCCCTTGGATCAAAGCAGGGACGGGGTTTTTTCCCTGAAAGCCTATGGTCAAATTAAGAAAATATGGGACCGGTTTGATGCGATAGCCATTGGCCCCGGACTCGGCCGTGAGGCGACGACCCAGCAGTTGGCGCGGCAGGTCATTATCCATTGCCCTAAGCCATCAGTCATTGATGCAGATGCCCTGTTTGCTTTATCAGGGCATACGGATATTTTGTTAAAAGCGGCCGGCCCGCGTTTATTAACCCCGCATTCCGGCGAAATGTCCAGGTTGACAGGTAAGCCCGTCGCTAAGATTGAGGCTGCAAGAATGAAAACTGCCCGTGATTTTGCCCAGAAGTACAATTGCGTATTATTGCTTAAAGGGCATAGGACTGTTGTCGTTTCCCCTCAGGGAAAAACATATATTAACCGTACGGGCAACGTGGGCATGGCCACTGCCGGAAGCGGGGATGTGTTAACAGGCATGATCACGTCATTTTTGGGGCAGGGGATGGCTCCTTTTGATGCGGCAAAATACGGGGCCTATTATCACGGCAGGGCAGGGGATTTAGCTGCACGCTCTCATGGGAAGCCGGGAATGATTGCCTCTGATATCATTGATCATTTAAAGGAAAGCTATGCGCGTTGAGAAGGTAAGCCTTTTAAAGTTTATTGACCATTGGGTCGGCGGCCCGATATGCATCGCGTTGTCGTGCTTTAACCGTCTTTGCCACCCGTCTTATAAACGGCATTTATCCATACCCCGTGAAGCTTTGCCGCCGCGCCATATTCTTATTATCAAATTTTTTGGTTTAGGCAGCATTACGCTGGCCTCCGCGTTGATTTCCAATATCCGCAAGACCTACAAAGATTCAAAAATAATTTTTCTTACCTTTAAAGATAATGTGCCTATCCTTGAAATTTTGTCCTTGGCTGATGAGATCCTGGTCATCGATACCAAAAACCCGTTTATCCTCTTAGGCAGTATTTGGCGGACAATTTTTTATTGTCACAGCCAAAAAATCGACATCGCCATGGACATTGAGTTTTATTCCAAGTTCAGCACCATCATGTCCTTTTTATCCGGGGCGCCTTTGCGCATGGGTTTTTATTTGGCCCGGTTTTGGAGGGATTCTTTGGTCAATGTCCCGATTTATTTTAATTACAGCAGGCATATCCTGGAAATATACGGCATGTTTGCCGGCGCTTTGCTGATCGAGGCCCAAGATTTCTATCCTAAAGAAGTGAGCATCAGCGAAGATAAAAGAAAAGAGCTTTCGGGGTTTTTGAAGACCCTGAACGTTCCTGATTTGGAAAATACGATCGGCCTTAATATCCATGCCAGTGATGTGGCTTTATGCCGTCGCTGGCCTTTGCCGAAGTTTGTGGCCCTGGCAGAACAATTCCTGACTGAATACAGCCAATGGAAGATCATCCTCACCGGTGTCAAAAGTGAAAAAGCTTATGCCCGGGAATTTTTGTCGCTCCTGCCGTCCCAATGGCACAGCAGGGTCATTGATCTGACCGGAGAGATCACCCTGGAACAATTCTTGGCCCTGGTTTCCCAAGTACCTCTTTTTATTACCAATGACACCGGCCCTTTTCATTTGGCTAAAGCAGTGGGGACGCGCACGATTTCTTTATGGGGGCCGGGGTCTGTTGATTTATACGGCCCTTATCAAAAAGAAAAAGATTCCCATGATGTGATCTACAAACGTTATCCCTGCAGCCCTTGTTTGTACGTGTACAGGACAGACCCCGGGTTCTTTTGCGGGCAAAAAGCCCCGTGCATGGAAGCCATTGGGCCTATGGACGTGATGGTGATCATTGAGCAACGTTTAAGTAAACCATGATCCTATGAAAATGGCCCGTTATTATGCGCAGTTGTTGGTTTATATAGCGATCACGGCCGGGGTTTATTTTATTTTTGCGGATTTTGCCCGGTTGCGGCTTAACACGGCGGACGCCAGCACCTATTTAAATATCGCTGAGAACATTGCTTCCCATAAAGGGTTCGTTACCAGTTTTAATCTCTACCAATACTTTACCACTCTCTATCATCCCATCTGGCCGTACATGCAGTTTTTGTATCCTCTGTTATGCTCATTTGTTTTTATGCTTCACGGCGGGATTGAACAGGTCATCAAGGTCAATATCCTCATTTTAGGCATTAATTCCGCCCTGGTTTTTTATATCATCCAGCGTTTCATGCCGACGCGCTTTAACGTTTTATTTATTTCCTTTTTGGTTTTTTCTTCCAATTTTTTTATATCGGCGTTGTATCCCTGGACAGAGCAGTTTTACTTTCTTTGTTTTATCATTACCTTTATCTTGTTTCTCAAATATTCCGGATCTCCCAAAGGCCTTATGTGGTTAGGGTTTTTAAATGCCGCATTAATGTTGCTCAGGGCCGCGCATTTGTATAATTTCCTGGGCTTTTTGCCGGTGCTCTTTATAGGGAAAGATCCTTTAAGCCGGAAGTTTGAAAGGGTTTTGTATT
Source organism: Candidatus Omnitrophota bacterium (assembly GCA_013286575.1). Taxonomy (GTDB): domain Bacteria; phylum Omnitrophota; class Gorgyraeia; order Zapsychrales; family Fredricksoniimonadaceae; genus JABDGZ01. The sequence continues at coordinate 5,764 of JABDFL010000033.1, read as the reverse complement.
TTGCCGGTGCTTTTATCCTGGCGTACGGGCTTTATCAATTATTTTGTCTGATGGTGTACCATGTTTTTTATCCCGAATATGCGCAGCCCGGAATAAGTTATGGGTTGGCAAGAATAACGGGCGGGATCATTTATAATCCGGACCACGCCGGCATACAGATTTTGGCAGGGCCTCTTTTTTCTTTGAAGAGTTTTTTCTGTGTGGGGGAGCATCTCCGGGATTTTTGCCGGCAGATGCCTGTTTTATTATGGCCGGCTTTTTTTTATTATTTTCTTCCGGCTGAAAAAAGAACAGATGGGGGGCTGGTGGCGCTTTGTTTTTTCCAAAGTATTTTTACTGTTTTGGGATATTCAGTGACGTTTTACTGGCTGCCCTATCATTTTGAATCTTTAAGGTATTCACTGGTTCCCTATGCGTTGATGGGTTTGGCAGGGTGGTATTGTTTATATCAGGGCTTATCGCTGGCAGGGTCCAGGTGGAAGAATTTGGCCGTGGGGCTTATAACGGTAGTTCTTTTATACCCGCAGGTCAGTAAATTTATTGCCTTTAAAGCTGATTTTTTGCAGCGTCCTTTATGGGGGATCCCGTACTACAAAGATTTGCTTGAAGCTTACCGTTGGATTGATAAGAATTTGCCTAAAGAGATACTGGTGGCTTCGGATGAAGACCAGGAAGGGTATTTCATGCATCGCCCGTTTATTTCAACGCCGCCGGGGGCGTCATTCAACTGCACCAATCTGGCTTTGTACAATCACATCTATTCTCCGGATTATTATTTATTGTCTTCGCAGGCCTCAGATGCTTGCTTTACGCCGATTGTGCACACCACGGTTTTTTCCAACAGGAGTTTCAAGCTTTTAAAGATCACCAATGCCGCTCCAAAGCCTGGTTTAATTTCTCAGCCGTAGCGTGCATTTTTTCAGGTGTCCTTCCAAAGCAGGTCCCCAACGCTTCGTAAATCGCTGCCTGATGAGTGTCCACCAAATGCTGTTTGATGGCTTCCTTGGTATCTATGTAACGGATCCTGCCCTGGCTGATGCCGGAAACCGTCACGCCGGAAATGCCCTGATTGAGGAGGATAAAAGCACCGGCGCCGACTTCTTTGCCGAAGTTGACATCGTAGGCGCTGGAATGCCCGCAACGCACCAGATGGCCGGGGGTGACGGCGCGGATTTCCGGGATTTCGTTGATGCCTTTGACATACATGCCTGTTTTTTTCATTAAATCTTTGATGGAGGGGTCTGCTTTGAGGCGCTTGATCAGCTGCTGGCAGACATATTCACCGGCGCCGGCCAAACGTTTGTGCCCGAATGCATCCGCGGGGGAGTTTTCATCCACGATCTCAGCGCCGGAAGCGTTCTTGATGCCTTCAGCCACGACGATCAAATAGGTGCCTGCCCGCACATCGGAATTCATGATGCGCGTAAAATAGCGGTCTTTCATGTGCTTGTAAAGGATGTCGAAATCGCAGGGGATCTCAGGGATGATGACGGCATCGGCATCAGCGGCAACACCGCCGCGGAAAGCAGTATGCCCGACGTAGCGGCCGAAAACTTCCATGACCAGGATGCGGCGGTGGGTATTGGCCGTGGTTTTTAAATCTTCAATAAAGGAAGCGATGCGGTTGATGCTGGAGTCGGCACCAACCGAGTAGGTCTGAAGGTCCATGTCCATGGTCTTGGGGGCATGCACGCATTTGATGCCATGTTCATTTAAATCAACCAAGACGCTGCCTGAATCATCACCGCCGGAGATAACAAGGCCGTCGAGTTTGAATTTTTCCATGCCTTTTTGGATGCGCTTATATTTTTCAGTGTCATCGATCTTTTTGATCTTGACGCGTGAATGGCCTGCTTCGGAACCTGCCAGGTTGGCATCGATACGGTCCAGACGCTCCGGTGTTAATTCCGTGAGCGTATCAAAATCCACCAGATTATATAATCCCGCGTAACCGTTGGGGATGACAAAGCAGCTGGCGCCGTGGGCCAGGGCCATGTAAGCCGCACCTTTGATGACCCCGTTAAGGCCGCCGCAATCACCACCGGAAGTAATAATGCCAATGCGTTTCATTTTTATGCTCCTTAGAAAGTTTACGAAGGTAATAAGGTATCATAAATGGCCGGATAAATCAATTTTTTTGAGCTAATGAGAGCATATCCTGCGCGTGGGAGAGGGCGATTTTGGTGGCGTTGGTGCCGCTCATCATCTGGGCGATTTCTTCGACACGTATTTTGCCTTCCAGTAAGATCACTTCGGTGGTGGCGCGTCCGGCCTTGACTGATTTTGCCACTTTAAAATGCCGGTCGGCAAATGAGGCGATTTGGGGCAGATGGGTGATGAGGATGACCTGACGGTGCTGCGAGAGTTCTTTTAATTTTTTGCCGGTGATGGTGCCCAGGCGCCCGCCGATTTGGGCGTCGATCTCATCAAAGATAAGCACCGGGATCGGGTCAACCTTGATCAGGGCTTTTTTAAGGGCCAGCATCAGGCGCGCGGCTTCTCCTGAGGAGACGATTTGGGCCAGGGGTTTTAAATCTTCTCCGGCGTTGGGGCTTATATAGAAAACAATTTTGTCATGGCCGTCTTTATTAAAGGGGACTTTTTCAAAACGGACTTCAAATTTGACATGAAGGATGCCAAGCTCTTTTAATTCGCTTTCAATGGTGGTTTTTAAATCTTCAGCGGCTTTTTGCCGGGCCTTTGTTATTTTCTGGGCGATCTGGGCCAATTCTTTTTCCTGGGACTTTAAGGCATCGCGCAGTTTTTGGCCGTTGTGTTCAAAGTTTTGGATAAGTTCAAGTTTTTCTTTAGCTTCGGTATAGAAACTTTGAGCGTCTTCCAGGGTTGGCCCGTATTTGCGTTTGATATCCGCATAGGCATCGCATTGGTCATGGATGCTCTGCGCGGTTTGTGCATCAAAGTTAAGGCCTGAGGCATAATCATTTAATTGGCTTATCAAATCATTGGTTTGGTCTTGAATACCGGATAACTGGTCCAGGAGATTGGATGATTTTTCGTCGATTTGGGTCAGGGATTTAAGGGGGGAGAAGGCTTTGCGCAATAAAGCGTCGGCACCGGCTTCTTCATCATCCAGCAATCCCAATAAATTTTGAATATGCTCATGCAGTTTTTCAGCATTATTTAATTTGGTTTCTTCCTGCAGCAGCTCATCGTATTTTTCGGTGGAAAGCGGTAAAGCTTCCAGCTCTTTGACCTGATGCTGTAATAAATCCAAGTCCCTTTGGCGGGTTTGGGCCATGTCGTTGAGATGATTGAGGTCTTTGCGGGTCTGTTCATAGTCGGAAAAGATTTTTGTATATTCTTCCTTGGTGCTTTTGAAATTGACTAATTGGTCCAGCATCACCAAATGCTGTTCTTCGGAAAGGAGCATTTGATGGTCATGGGGGCCGTGGAAATCAATGAGATGATTGCCCAAATTCTTTAATTGCCCGACAGTGACAGAGAGGCCGTTGATCTTTATTTTGCCGGCAGCGGAAGCGCTGTGGGTGCGCTGGATGATCAGCTGATGGTCATCGCCGCCCAAAAATTCCCGGATGATTTCCAGTCCGCGTAATTTTTTATCGGTGATATTAAAAACAGCTTCGATAACGCAGGGGTTTTTGGGGTCACGGATGGAAGAGGTGTCAAGCCGTTCACCTAAAACCGAACGCAGGGCATCAATGAGGATGGATTTACCGGCGCCGGTTTCGCCGGTCAGGATATTAAAACCATCGGTAAATTCAATGGAGATTTCATCGATCAGGCCAAAGTTACGGATTGTCAGCTGGGTCAACATGCAGGAATATTATCAAATAAATTGATATTTGAGAAGATAATTCAAGATCTATGTGTTAATATTCAGACTAAAGAGATTGCCACGTTGCCTTCGGCTCCTCGCAATGACACAATTATTTTAATTATGAATCCTATACATATTCTGAAAATTAGCAAGGAACTGAATCTTCAGCAGGCCCAGGTCGTTACAACGGCGGGTCTGCTTGCGGAAGGCTCCACCGTTCCTTTCATTGCCCGTTATAGAAAAGAAGCCACCGGCGGTTTGGATGAAGTGGCGATTGCCGCCATTCGTGACCGGCTGCTGCAGTTAGCACAGTTGGATGAACGCAAGGCGGCGGTGCTTGAGTCCATTGACAAGCAGGGCAAGCTCACTGATGAGTTAAAAGAAAAGATCAATCTCGCCGAGACCATGGGGGTTTTGGAAGATTTATATCTGCCATATAAACCCAAACGCCGCACACGCGCCACCATGGCCCGGGAAAAAGGCCTGGAGCCTTTGGCCCGACTTATTTTCGAGCAGAAGCCCGGCGTTGATCCTAAGCTTGAAGCTGCTAAATATATTAATGAAGAATTGAAGGTTGCCTCGCTTGATGAAGCCCTGGCCGGTGCCCGGGACATTATTGCGGAATGGATCAATGAGGATGCCCGTGCCCGTGCCGCCATACGTCAGTTATATTTAGAAAAAGGGACATTTGATTCCAAGGTCATCAAAGGTAAGGAGCAGGATGGCATTAAATTCAAAGATTATTATGATTGGCAGGAGCCCCTTAAAGGCGCGCCGTCGCACCGGGTTTTGGCCATGCGCCGGGGAGAAAATGAAGAATTTTTGATGTTACGCATTGTGGTCCCTGAAGAAGATGCCTTGTTGATATTAAGGGAGATGTTTATTAAGAGTGACAGGTCTAATGTGTGCGCTTCACAAGTGGAGATGGCTGTTGAAGATTGTTTTAAGCGTTTACTGTCTTTGTCTATGGAAACAGAGATCCGTCTTTTGACCAAACAGGAAGCAGACTTGGAAGCCATTAATGTTTTTGCGGAGAATTTGCGCCAATTGTTGATGGCGTCCCCGCTCGGGCAGAAAAATGTGCTGGCCATTGATCCGGGTTATCGCACCGGCTCTAAGGTCGTTTGCCTGGATGCCCAGGGAAAATTATTGCACCATACTGTTATTTATATCAGCCAATCAGAAGGTCAATTGGAACAGGCAGCGAAAACAGTCAAAGATTTATGCACACTTTATAAGATCGAATGCATCGCCGTTGGCAACGGCACTGCCGGGCGTGAAACTGAAAGTTTCGCGCGTTCTTTGAAACTTGAGAATATCCAGGTAGTGATGGTCAATGAAAGCGGCGCTTCGATTTATTCTGCCTCTGAGGCGGCGCGCGAAGAATTTGCTGATTTTGATGTGACGGTGCGCGGTTCCGTGTCCATCGGCCGCCGCCTGCAGGACCCGTTGGCTGAATTGGTTAAAATTGATCCTAAGAGTATCGGTGTAGGGCAATACCAGCATGATGTGGACCAGCCCAGGCTTAAGAAAAGTTTGGATGATGTGGTCATCTCCTGCGTTAACCAGGTGGGGGTGGAAGTTAATTCTGCCAGCAAGCAATTGCTGATGTATGTTTCCGGTTTGGGGCCGGCCTTGGCCGCGGCCCTTGTCGAATACCGCAATGCGCACGGGGCCTTCGATTCCCGTGACGGATTAAAGAAGGTGCCTAAGCTTGGCAGCAAAGCTTTTGAACAGGCTGCCGGGTTTTTACGGATCCGTAACGCTAAAAATCCTTTGGATGCTTCCGGGGTCCACCCTGAAAGCTATGGGGTGGTTGAAAGCATGGCCCGTGATCTGGGGGTTGCCGTGCCTGATTTGATCAAAGACGAGCAATTGCGAAAGAAAATTGATGTGCATAAATATGTCAGCGCAACCGTTGGTTTACCGACGCTGCTGGACATCAAGGATGAATTGGCCAAACCC
>JABDFL010000032.1 GCA_013286575.1 Candidatus Omnitrophota bacterium | reverse complement strand
GCCGGGTCAATATGAAACCTGATCCCCTGGCCGTTGTTTTGGACGGTCAAGGCTTTGCCGGAAGTTAAATCAATACCCCCCTTCATCGCCGCATCATCCATCATTCCATTCCTTTTCATTAGTGCCGCGGCTGGTAGGGTCGCACCTCTTTTAGAATCAATATTACCTGCGTCATTTGAAATCATCGCAGAGTTCTGTCCATATAATATCCCGTTGATTTTTTCTTTTAATTGATTAAATTCCGGCCCGTTGGGTTCAATTTGACCCTGGACTTCGAGTAGAACCTTTTCAATGTCACCTATTTTGCCCCGCGCAAAATCCGGTACTGTAAAGCCTCCTGCCGTAACGACAAAATCAATAATCCCTAATTCGATTAACAATTTTAACTGATTCGATATACTTCCTTTTATTGGAAGGCCGGATAATATGCCTGATGTCCCTATCCTTCCATGAAGAGTATTTTTAAAAATGTAATTAAATAAGCCATAAAGAGATTCCGGGTTTATCTTGTTTTCTTTAACTGGCCCTGATTCTAATATGGCAAATCTAGCTTTTATTTCTTTAAAATTACCGCTTCTCTGATCCTGTATTCTTTTAATAGCCTCGCCTAAACGCATTTTTGCTTTTTCCAACCGGGAGCGATATCTTAACTTGTCTTCAACAGGTCTTCCCCGAACCCATACCCGCCCTTCTTTCCGCCAAATGGCACGTTTTTTCTCCCGATTATCAGAACCGACACGTATAAAAATCACATCTTCTCCGTCCCATTCCATCCAGACTTGATCATCCGGTTTCCCCCTGCCAATACCAATAGCTGCTCCTTGAGGTTGAAAGCTATCACCTTCAAAACGAAAGCCAAAATTAAATGTTCCTTTTTCCAACCCTACACCCAGCATTTCAGAAATATTCATCCTTCCCATTCTTTCTTGGGAAGGTTTATTCTTTTCGTCCCAGAATAATTCCAACAAATAATCTATTTCATTCATCCATTGCCCATTTTCCTTCTTGACCCATACCGCCTTCTTTTCCTTCCCATCCACGCCAATACGCCTGAATATTATTTTCTCTCCTGCCCATTCCATCCATATTTGATCACCCGGCCGGCTATTTTTACCTATTCCTATCGCAACCGTACCTGGTTTAAACCCTCCTTCACCTTCAAATTCAAAGCCATCATTGAACTTACCTATTGAGATCCCGCCGGCTAAAAGATCATTAATAAGCATCCTTCCTTTTCGCTCTTCCGGCTTCTTTTCTTTTTCTGCCCAAAATAATTTTAATAAATATTTCACCTCCTCAATCCAAACCCCATTATCCTGTTCTAACCATACAGCCCTCTTTTTTTCTATTCCCTCTTTACTAGCACGAATAAAAACAATTCTTTCTCCCTCCCACTGCATCCATATCCGGTCTCCCTCAACCCCTCCTCCGATACCAATGGCGACTTCGCCGGGTTTTTTGTTCTTATCTCCTCTAAAGGAAAAACCCATATTAAAGCTTCCCTTTTTAGCGCAACTGCCCAAAATTTCAGTAATGTCTACCCTATTGATCACCCGGTCCCAGAATTTTTTCAATTCTTCCGCAGCCATCGCCGCATTTTGGGCTGATTGGTCTATCCCAACAGAACCGTCTTCAACATTTCTATTACCGATCTTTTGAGTAATGGTCTTTAAAATACCATAACCTTCCCCTCCCCCCATCCAACCCTGTTTTCTTGAATATTCTTCTGTCCATTCTTGCAGTTTTTCTGAAAGGGTAACTGGTTGAATATTAAAGAATTTACTTAGATAGGGGACTGGCGAAACTTCCCCATGTTCCCCATCATTCCCTTCAAAATGATCATTTGTGACTAAAAATCCTCCATCAATGACGCTCTGCCCAATAATATGGATAAATTCCCCATAATTATCCGGCAAACTGTGTCCGGCATTTTGAAAGTAAAAATTGAACCGCTTGCGCAAAATTGATTTTAAAAATGGGGAATATGTTCTAGGATCGGCTAAATTATCAACATGAATAAAATGAAACTTAAATTCACGGATTCCTTCTCCCGGGACCAATTTGTCAAATTTCAAAACAAAATTACCATTTTCAGAATAAACATCAATGTCTTTCAAGTGAACCCCTAATGACTGCAGTTCAGCAATGAGTGATTCATAAAAAAGAGCCATTCCTTGATCTAAAAAAGAGATATCTGAAGCGAATCCCATCTGGAATTTAAAATCACGATAACCAAAACGACTATTCTTTCCGGCAAAAGGCGATTGCCAATGACGGTGTAAAAAAGTCTTAAAACTTTGGGCGTTAAGCATTTCACCATCCCTGTTATACTCAGCAACCATATAAACGGTCGTTGCTCCTGTCGCAATGAGCACATTGTTCAAATCAGCACCTGCGCCACCATACAAAACAGACAAACCAGCCACGTTCCCAGGGTTAATGACTCTTTGAATTTCTCTGTAGTATTCAAATAATTCAGGATTTACAACAGACTTTGAGGGATCAGGGAAATAATCTCTATACTCTTCATCAACATTTTCTGCATTAACTGGCTGAACAATTGTGGTTGAGGCACTCATCGCCGCATTTTGTTCCATCTTCTTAAGATAAGCCTCCAAGCCCTTAATAATACCCGGCAATGCTGTTTTGATTTTCCCTAGCACTTCCGGAGCGACCTTCGGGTTTAGCCGGATAATGTCATTTAAGCCCATGCTATTCATCTCTTCCAATTCATGTTTAATTTTAATTAATTCGTCAATGAAACGTTCCCGCATTACTCTTTCTGCTAACGGCGTCCATGACTTTAATCGCAAACTTAAGGCCAGTCGCCTCAATGGATTTTCAAGGGCAGGCCTTTTCTTCCCATTTTCATAACGCAGCAATACGCTCAGGTCTATCCCTGCTTCTTGTGCAACTCGTATTCGGGTCTTTCCGATTTTCTTTCTCTGCGACTGAATGAATTTGCCGAATGTCAATCCATCCCGAATTTCTGGTTGACCGCCTTGCCAGTCATATCCGGACCTTGCCGCGGCCAATTGGATCAACGATTGTTTCATATCAATCCCCAATACCTGCGCAAGGCTTAAGACGGTAAGTGCCTTTGCAGGCAATGTCTGTCCTCTTTTAAAAAAAGAGACCTGACTTTCTGTTGCTCCGATGAGGTCTCCTACCTTTCGCAGAGTAAAATTCTTATCGGTCATATTTTGTGAAATAGGATTCGCAAATTTTTTGCGTTCCCTGGCTTTATAAATTTCAGAAAAATCGGTACTAAGCGTATCTCTAATCTCTTCACAAATCCAGGTATTGCCGTCCCAACGACCTCTCAAATAAACAACTTCCTCTTTGCCTCGAACAAGCCTGGTAACTTCAAACCTTGCCCAAATCCTTCCTTTATACTTCTCTTTTCCAATCAATAAAATCTTACTGAAACTTCTCCCTCTCCCAAAATAGGCATAAACAGTCGATGGAAGCAAGGTGCCGTCTATCCAATAAAACCCGGTAAAGTGGCCATTTGACTTGTCCACCAATGGTGTAATATTAATAAAAATTCGAGGACGCATTGTTCTATTGATCATAAATTTATACTCTTCCCAACTCTTTTCTTCTATAGCATGCCAAGTCCCATCCCATAAACACCAAAAATTACGGATTTTAGCCCCCTCGTATCGGACTTCAATCTTTACCCACCTTTTATTTTGAATCCATTGTTTTTCTGTAGCCGTGACATTAATTATTCCAACACCAAACCCGCTGGAAAGAGGCAAGGGCCCAATCATCGTATTGCCCCATTTAAAACCGGCCTTAAACCTGCCATTGGCCAGAATAAAAAAGGCCGTAATATCAACCCTCTTTGGCGCACCTTCTATACCCTGTAAAAAATCATTAAAAAGCGCATATACTCTTTCTTTTTCATTTGGCGCTTTCATCGCTTCATCATACCTAATAATCTTTCTGCTCTTAGGCAACATCCCCTCTATACGGTTAGAGGTGCCTTTATCAAGGGCCGTAAGCATTCGGCCTTTATACCTTTCTATGGCCTCACTGATCTCTTCATCCATTTTCTTCCTAATTTTTTGAGACTTAACCATTGCTTCCCGGTATAGACCGGCGATGGAGCCTGCTAAACTATTCCCAAAGATTTTCTCAATGGCCATGCTCTCTAAATAAACTAAATCTTGTGCATGACCTCGCACATCTGCAATAAACTCGTCAATTTTATGTCGCTCTTCAATAGGCTGCCCCGTGTTCTTAAGGATATCCTGATAATATTGCAGGCTTTCTAATCTACTTTGAACTTCCCGCTCATTAGCGGTAAATTCAGCCTCAGTTGCATCAGTGACTAACGGAATGATCTCCAACCCTTGATCTTTAGCAACCCAAAACGGCACGCCGACAAGATATAAAATAGTTTCATCAACTTCCCCGGGCTTCCCTCCTATTTTTTCTAAATATTCCTTTAATACCTCTCTTTTGTCCCAAAGTTCAGAAGCCTTATCCAGTTTGCGTTGAGTTATCGGAAGTCCAATGCCGCTAATCCTGAATTCTTTCACAGCACGACCTAAAGCATTTATTTCATTCCCGTAATTCAGGGACTTTGGCCTGCCCAAATTAGCTTTTTCGATATAAAATTTCCATAGTTCCGGCGTAAGCGTTTTTTCGTTGTAATAACCAAGCAAATATGCCAATTCCTGATTAACAATTCCAAACCCGTCCTCGTAATTCCTAAAAACGACCATATTGCCTCGGCCTTCGTCGTATGAACCTAACCTTACGGCACCGAAGGGCCGAGTAGAAACAATCAACCCTACCATTCCCCTCAATAGTTTACGCCTTGTCACCATCGCTGCATCACTTGGCTGGTCTGCTGCGTTTTGAAGGGACAAATCCACAGAGGCTTTGATGCGCCTTTCCAACTCTTCGTCACCTAAATTCAACCTACTCATAGCACTATGAAAGGCTTTTAGGGCATCGGCCCAGCTACCACCCCTCTTTAATTTTGCATTCGCGTCCTTTAAAAATATTACTTCCCTAGTTTCTCCGACCATCCCGGCTAATTGATATGCCTCCCTTAACAGATTTTCACTATATACGATCTGCTTGATTTCCGATGTAGCCATAAGTTCTTTATATTTGTTTTTATAGTATTTTACCTCCACGTCGATGATGACTTTCTTCCCAACCTTTGTCAGTATTTGATTTAACTTTTCCATATCCCCAAAATAGAAACCACTAAAAAAATACGAATAGACAGAAGACTTCCATCTAAAAATACCTGAATCTAAAAAATGTACCCGGTATAGATGGCCTGTCTTGTCCTTAATGCCCCACTCCTCGCTTCTTCTTTTAAATATTTCAGGATCGCTTTCATTCAACTCAGGAGCAATGACAACCCCGTCTCCCAATCTGGCCTTTAATAATGCATAAAAATTCCTTAATAACACTTGGTATTGCTCATCGGAAAGTCTGTCTCTGGTTTGAATCCGCAGATCAATATCACCAATATTATCCCAATCCGGCGTACCGTCTTCCTTAAAAAGATACGTCAACGAACCTATTACCGATAAAACAGGAAGATATCCCAAGGTTTCTCGGGCTGCCTGTTCCAATATCGCAACCAGATTAGCCTGGCCGCCAAACCTTTGAACCGGTAAATCAAAATAACTAAGCGGCAATCTGTTTTTATGCACAAGTTCAGGAAGAAACGGCCTTACGAGACCTCTAAGAAAAACCTTTGTCCGGGTCGATAACATAGCCTGATTCCGTACTGCATTTTTTGCTGATTGAGCTATGACATTAAAAATCGCCAAAGAAAACCAAAAATGGGTTGATTTTTGGGCATCGAGAAAGTCTCCAGCTAGTGATTTGACTTGAGGCCCCCAATAGTCTGATCGAAATAGCATAATTTTCATTGCAACCGAAAGTTCATCCACATTGTTGACAACTTTGAAGGTGTCTCTTCGGCGCAAAATGGACTCCTGTTCCCTATTATTATCTCCGGCACCTTGGACCTTAATAACAGGCATATATATGCCTAATTCAGCATAATTACGGTCGCCATAAACGATCCCCAGGTTTCCCATAGGGACAAATTGATCCACTTTTCCCTTTTCAAGGACAATAATAATATCAAAAGAGTTGATCGGCAGCACATCCCCGTTTGCTGCTTTTGCATTTTTAGGATCCAAAGAAGACCAAATACCGGCATTGCGGCCCTTAAAATCATGCCCCGGTTCATATGAGAAGGGAGCAACTATGAGCAGAGGTTTGTCATCAGCAGGATATTCACCCGTTGCCCTTTCATTAACATCTAAAAGACCCGGTATTTCATCATTCTCCATTGATACAGCCAGCATCACCTTGCGTTGCGCAGGAATTCCGAATTTATTTCTTACTTCTTGCGGGTCTTGTTTAGGAAAATTGATTTTCAAATATCCCTTGGGGGCTTGAAAATCCCGGTCGATTTTTAATCGATTGTCTTTAAATGACATGACAATGCCTTGATGATGGAATTCCACCCCTAAAACGCCTGGGGGCATAAAGTGGACAGGGGCTTCTACACCCTCCTTAATCCCGGATTGTAACCGCTCCTTGATTAAATCCTGTTCACCTTCAAGTTCACCCGTGTTATTAAAATAGATATGCTGTGTTAGGCCAAAACTATGTAATATGGGCCATAGCCCCACCGCTGCGTTTAAATCACCATAATCTTTGATATTAAAAAGTATTGGAGGAACTGCGACTCCGGATTCCTCGATCCATTTTTTGATATTCAATAAACCAGATGATGCGTCCATGTATTGATCAAATAATTTTTCCCAATCTTCATTCTTTACAAAACCCTTAACCGCCTGGACAAAATAATAAGCCGAATAAATAAATGCATTTTGGACCACTGGAAATAATTCGGGCTTTGTTGACTTCACATGTTCTATGAAATCCAGGATTTTCTCATCCTTATTGATCTCAATAATCGCTTTCGTAAAGAATTCATGGTCATGCTCTAATGCCCTTCTGACAACTTCTTGGCCCAGCAGATATTTAATTCTAAGGTCATTAATAATTAACTGATCGATGTCCGCGCCTAAAAACGGGTAGACATAATGATACTCAACGATTTTGTATAAATCTTGCTTTCGGGTAAGACTGTCCCGCAATGCCTGGGCTAAAGGAATGGAAACATCCTGTCCTCTCATGGGCTTGGTCCATGCCTCGTAATCTTTAAGTTCAGGGCATAAAGAACGGTACGTCGCCTGCAAAAGAAGCCTATTAAGAAGTATGCGGTCTGTCAGGCTGATCGGGTTACGGCTATCAAGGATTTTTATCAAATCTAAAGCTCTTTTGTCTAAATCAAGCTCCGCGCCCCTTGATCCCATCAATGATTTCCACTGGTCATAAAAATGTATGTCAGACAAAACAGCGTTTAGCCCTGTCCGGTCCTTCTGTTGAGGAATATCAAAATCCTTTTGGATTGCCTCTGCCAGCTTCGACGCCCTATCATTCGGCAACTGATCAGCTGTAAAATCTGCGGTGCCATGAGGAAAAAGCTTAACCCCATATCTGGTCTTCAACTCATTTTGAAAATAGGTCGCCAAAGTCGGATCTATCCTATAAAGCCTGTCCCTTGTCTCATGAAGCTTATCTATGGCCGTATGAAAAGTGTCCCAAAAAAGCTCCGGTATGTCGGATGTTTTATAGGACCTTCTGTCCGGAATATTGATTAATAATTCCGAAAGTCCAAAATCAAGCACGACAATTTTCCCTTCCGGATCTATTCCCAGGCGGTCAATCAATAAATCATGGTCAAAAACACCCCTGGCCGCGTATTCATCCATCATGATGTTAAAAAACACATCGATAATTTCTTTGCCTCGCTGGCGGATATCCTCATCCGCGATGGGCGCGACTTTTAAAACGGCAGCTCCCTGAGGTTGAAGCAGGAATGGCGTGACCAGCCCTCCCAATTTCAACTGGGCGATTTTAAACGCCTGGGCAACAGACATGTCTTGAGGACGGTCTGCCTTAAGGACCTTTATCATGTATGTATATCTGCTATCACCGAATACTTGGGCCTGTAATCCCTCTCCGCCGGCTTGCGGATTAAAATCTTTATCTCCAGATATTTTCTTACGCACCAATTCTTCCCCCCATTCAAACAACTCCTTATTACTCCTGAAACCAAGTGACTTAAGTTCAGAAGCAGTAAGATTTTCGCCATTACGCAACTTATTGATCAATCCTTCAAAATGTCCATTAGGCAAAACACTGTTTGAAACCATCGCATGATTACTCGCAGGTATTTGCGCTGGATTAGAAATAAACTTTGTGGTGTCTCGATAATTTAAAGAGGTCGAATCTATCTGACGTATAAAATTGTCGGGGGTAGATGGATTAACAGTACCCCTCGCAGCATCCATTTGGACATCCAAAGTAATTAATCCTTGGGCATCTTCCGGGACCTGGCTTGTCATCGCTAAGTCTTGCCCCGGCGCGATTAATACCCCTCCTGAAAAATATTTTCTTGGTATGGGCTGTTGAGTGACCGGATCAATTTCTTCTTTAATGTAGTTATAAGCGCCTTTTTTGAAGGCTTGGAGATAGCGTTGGTAGATGGCTTCTACGTCGTTAGTCGTTCTTTTAGAGATTGCTTCGGTCGCTTCGCTCCCTCGCAATGACACGTAACTAAGCCCTTTGACTTTATTTTTGTTTTCATAGACTTGGGCCAGAATACTATCCCGTATTTTCTTTTTGTACCAGGTGGCAAGGATCAGGCTGTTGTAGACCTGGCGCAGTTGGGAAAAATTCTTGCCTTGGTTGACTTCCTGGTCGAGTTGGGGGATGACGATTTCTCTGACGATTTGGGAGCCGAGGGCATTGATATCGTTCTTGTTTTTGCTTCGCTCTTTTGCGGGAATGGCACTGTGCGAAAGAGCCAAATAATCCTGCTCAAGCATGACTTTTAATTTGCTTTCAACGATATAGGCCGTGCCGGCTTTGGCGTTTTCATAGACCACAGCTTTTTCAGGGACTATCCAGACTTTGTTAAATGTATTCACCGGAACATTGGTTGTCCCAAATTTCTTGTAGGCTTCTTCGTAAATGCGTTTCCAGAATTTCCTGCCTGTTTCCCCCTCAGGATAAATCAGGCTGGCGGTGATTTGCTTGAGCATGTAATCTTCAGCCAAAAGATCCCGGCCCATTTCAGTCAGGCCAAAACTTTGGGGAATGATGCGGTCTTTTTCGTAGGGTGAAAGATTGACCCATAGGTCTTGTTCAGGGATGGTGAGGCTGGCGAGGAAGTATTTAATTAATTTAGTGGATTCAGTTTTAAGTTGTTCTTGATTCTGGATTCCTGCTTTCGCAGGAATGACATTGGTAGAATCACCTTGGTCTAGGATGAAATCGAATCTAAAAGGATTATCAGGATGGACCTTGATTCCTTTTAAAATTGGCGGATTAAATTCCGGGCTTAAAAGAACACGCACACCGGGTGCAGGCAAACGGAATCCATCTGCCTGGGCTTGAGGTATTGGGCCTAAAGTATTTAAAAAAAAGAAAAGTAAAATGATAAAAGATTGCCACGGCCTGTAAAACAAGCCCCGCAACGATGTATAGCTTCGCATACAGCAAGTATGCCATATTTATATGGTATAAAGCAAACTGGTGGGCAGCCTAGGCCAGGGCGTAAATTTTGTCTAAAATGCGCCGGGAAGCTTCTTCATAGGTGGGGGCATCATTGACGAAAAAAGGTTCTCCGAAAGTCGCGTAGACACGGCCTCTTTTTAAGAACTTAGTGCCGGGCGCCATGACTTTATCTGTCCCCTGAACATACACAGGAACGATAGGCACGCGGGATTTCATGGCTAAAAACCCGACCCCGGCCTGGGCCTCGGTTGGTTCATTGCCGATGCGCCGGGTGCCTTCGACAAAAATCAAGATCACACGGCCTTCTTTCAGGCGCCTGAGCGCTTCTCTCAGGGCGCCGAAATCCGACTCTCCTCTTTTGACCGGAAAAGACCCCAGACGTGTCAAAAAAAATCCCAAGGCGCCTTTGAACAGCTCTATCTTGGCCATGAAATTCAAACGGCGGACAGAACAAATTCCCAATAAAACAGGATCCAAATTACTGATGTGATTGCTGGCTAAAATAAAAGCCCCCTGGCGGGGGATCTTTTGGGTCTGATGGGCTGTAAAAGGAAAATACAGCCAGCTGACAAGCTTGGTTAAAAAATAGACGGTGTAATAAATCACTTGGGGTCCACCTGTTGGCGGCCGAATTCCAGGATGTCTTTGGACCGCTTTAAA
This sequence comes from Candidatus Omnitrophota bacterium, assembly GCA_013286575.1. GTDB lineage: Bacteria > Omnitrophota > Gorgyraeia > Zapsychrales > Fredricksoniimonadaceae > JABDGZ01. The sequence goes on along the minus strand of JABDFL010000032.1, from coordinate 2,826 downwards.
CTTTTAGATTCCGCGTAAATACGCACCAGCGGTTCCGTGCCCGAGGGGCGAAACATCAGCCAGTCCTCATTCTCACAGATGAGTTTGATTCCGTCGCTGTCCTTGAGGGCAACGACCTTCTTGCCTAAAACAGAACCGATCGTTCTCAATTTATTTAAATCGATCTTTTTAGCATCCATCGTATAATCCAGCCGCAAATAATAATAACGCCCGAATTCACGCTCCATATCTTCGACCAATTGCTTGAAATTCCGTTTATTATAAACCATCATCTCCAACAGCAAAAGCCCGGCCAGGGTGCCGTCACGCTCGGGGATATAATTAGGCAGGCCCATGCCTCCGGCTTCTTCTCCGCCGGCGACTATTTTCTCGGAGACCATCAGATCCGAAATATATTTAAAACCCACCGGTGTTTCGTAAAGTTTGCGGCCCAGTTTTTGGGCAATATGATCAAGCATGGTTGTCCCGCACAGGGTCTTGACAATGCCGCCCTCAACCTTGCGGTTACGCACCAAATGCAGGATCAAAAGCCCTAAGATCTTTTGAGGGGAAACAAATTCACCGCCGGGCATGACCGCGGCAATGCGGTCAGCGTCACCGTCAAGCACATGGCCGAAATCAAACTTTTCTTTTTTCATGCGGGCCATCATGACTTCAAGGCATTCAGGGATGGGCTCAGGCTTGCTGCCGTCAAAGCCGGGGTTGACATCCTCGCGCATCAGGGTAAGCTTGATATTTGTCCCCTTTAAAATATAAAGCATCAGATCACGTCCGCTGCCGTGCATGATATCCGCCAGGACCTTGAATTTCGCTGTCTTCATTTTCTTAAGGTTCAAATAGCCGCGGATAAATTTGACATACTCTTTCTTAAAATCATGCACCACAACCAGGCCCTGGTCAACAGCCGCAGGGCAATTTAAACTTTTGACCGGCGTCTGCCCCAGATAACTCTCGACGAGATTGGTAATGTCTTTGGAGGCAGCTCCCCCTTGGGCGGTCTTGATCTTAATGCCGTTAAATTTGGCGGGATTGTGGGACGCCGTAATCATAATACCGCAAACATTGGAGAAACCGACGACCCCGAAACTTAGAGTAGGTGTAGGCAACGATGTATCTGATAGGTATGTTTTGATGCCATTGGCCGCAAATACTTCAGCAAAGGCCTGGGCGTATTCAGCGGAAAGAAAACGGTTGTCATAACCGACGGAAGCTGATTTAAGGTAGAATTGGGGATTATCTTTATTGATCCAGTCAGCCACGGCCTGGGCCACGATGCGGACATTCTCAAAAGTAAAGGTGTCTGAAATCACCGCGCGCCAGCCGTCGGTGCCGAATTTGATTTGAGACCTGATATCGCTCATATAGCTCCTTATTTTACATACAACCGGTAAGCCTTAATATAGCGGATAACTGCCTTGGGCGTCAAATACCAGATTGACTTCCTGGTTTTGAGGCGCTGACGGATATCGCTGGACGAAATATCAACAGCCGGCATATTGATTTTCACATAAGGCCAGCGTTTGGGATAATTCTTATCAAAACCCGGGCGGTTTAATATCACGAGATTCGCCAAACTTAAGATGCCTTGAGGGTCTTTCCAGCGGTGAAAGGTCCTTAAATTATCCGCCCCCATCAACAAATAAAATTTGGACTTGGGACATTTGGCTTTCAGTTCTTTTAATGTATCAATGGTGTATGAAACCTGGCCCCGGCGCAATTCACCGTCGTACAATTTAAAAGCCTTATTGCCTTTAATAGCTTCTTTGACCATCACCAGACGTTTAGAGGCAACAGGCACAGGATGCTTGGTTTTAAACGGCGAACAAAAAGCCGGTACAAAAAACACCGCATCAAGCTTCAAAGCTTCCACGGCACTCTGGGCCATCAGCAAATGGCCAAAATGGATGGGATCAAAACTGCCGCCTAAAATTCCGATACGTCTCAAAATTCCCTGTTCCTTGGTTTTCGGACCGGGTCAAATACGTACTTGACCATTTCCGTAAATTTCGTACTTATAACTGGTCAAACCTTCCAGGGCCATGGGCCCGCGCACGTGCAATTTATCCGTGCTGATACCCACCTCTGCCCCGAAGCCGAATTCGAATCCGTCGGTAAAGCGGGTGGAAGCATTCACATAAACGCAGGCCGAATCCACCGCGTCCAAAAACGCCTGGCCCTGTTTTCTATCCTTGGTCACAATGGTGTCCGAGTGATGGGAACCGTAGGTGTTGATATGGTCAATGGCTTGATCCATATTTTCCACCACCCGCACGGACAAGATCAAATCCAGATATTCCGTGCGCCAATCCTGCTCAGTGGCTTTTTTAATACCCTTAACAATGGCACATGTGGCCGCATCACCGCGGATCTCACAGCCGGCCTTTTGTAAATCCTCAATCACCGACGGCAAAAATTTCCTGGCTGCGGTACGATCAACCAATAAGGTTTCCATGGCATTGCATACGCCGGGCTTCTGTGTCTTGGCATTCATGGTGATCCTATGCGCCATATTCAAATCAGCTTTATTGCTGACATACACATGACAGACGCCATGATAATGTTTGATCACCGGGATGCGGGAATGGTCCGTAACAAAACGGATCAACCCCTCGCCCCCGCGCGGGACAATGACATCTAAATATTCATCAAGTTTCAAAAGCTCATGCACCGCCTGACGGTCGGTTGATTCGATCAATTGCAAAGCATCCACAGGAATTTTGGTTTTCTTTAATTGGCTTTTCAAAATCTTAAAAATCGCCTTATTCGAATAAATAGCTTCACTGCCGCCTTTAAGAATGGCCGCATTACCGGATTTCAGGCACAGGG
>JABDFL010000031.1:11879-13369 GCA_013286575.1 Candidatus Omnitrophota bacterium | reverse complement strand
AAGCCGTCGGCCACCAGCTCAATCACGCCCAATGGTATGCCAAGGCCCAAAAATTTGTTTTTTCCAGGAGCTTGAGTAAGTTAGATGATCCAGCGGCACATCTTGTGAAAGAGGATCTTGCAGGAACGGTCGCTAGCCTCAAGAAGAATCCGGGGAAGAATATGATGATCTTTGGAAGTCCGGGGCTTGTGCATTCTTTCACCCAACTTGGACTGATCGATGAATATGTCATTATGAATCCCCATGTTTAAAGGTATTGTTTCCAAAGTAAATTTGAAATTATTATCTGTGACAGAGTTTAAAATCGGTGTGGTTGGATTTCATTACGAAGAAATACGGTGACACAGAACATAATTCGGGCAGGAATTGGGTAGTTAGGTGGCAAAAAAGAAGAACCGCAGTTGCCTGCGGTTCCGGTAGCATAATGGATAAAACGCCCCTCCACCTTCTTAAGTATATAATTAGCTCTTTTAAAATGCAAGAAAAAAGTCGGCCTTAAAGATGTCTCCACGCACCTTTAAGGCCTTTAGTACCCCAGGCGGGATTCGAACCCGCATCTCCTTCTTCGGTGGAGAGGCGCATTGATCCAGATTATGCTACCGGGGCACTAATTGATTAATATACTAACATGTATTGATTATTTATCAATATTTATTTGACAAGCTGGTATAATCTTCTCATGCCCACTAAAGCTTTTGAGCCAAGCGACCATAAATGCATCATCTGCAGCAGGCCTGCCAGGGCGCCTAAAGCGGAATATTGCCTTTATTGTTATCGTATTTGCATACGCATGAGCTTTGAGCGTTTTCCGCCTGAGTCTGTTGAGAGTGTCTGGGAGTACATCCGCACCTACGACTATATTTGCCACTATACAAAAGTCCCGCTGGATATGGATGATCCCAAAAGCCCGCGGCATTGTGTCTTTGACCACTGGATCCCCGGCGATCCTAAAAGAATTGTCCTTACAACGGCCCTGGTCAATGACATGAAAACGGAACAGACCGAGGATGAATTTTGGTATAATATCTTTCAGTTGGCGGATTATAAACGTCTGGGGACGCCCATCACAATGAAAGACCCGGCCGGCTGGGACAAGTTTATTCAAGAAGGAGAGGGGGCTATATGACAAAAATTAAAACAAGCCCCAAGGTCGATGCTCTATTAAATAAAGCCCCCAGGTGGCAGGCTGAAATGAAGGCGTTGAGGAGCATCATCCTTGAATGCCCGCTCACCGAGGAGGTAAAGTGGTATCAGCCCTGTTACACCTTTCAGGAAAGTAACGTGGTTTTGATTCACGGGTTTAAAGAATATTGCGCGGTTTTGTTTATTAAAGGCGCCTTGCTCAAAGATCCCAAGGGTATTCTCGTCCAACAAACCCAAAATGTGCAGGCAGCCCGCCAGATCCGCTTTAGCAGCCTTCACGATATCATTAAGCTAAAACCCGTCTTAAAAGCCTATATTCTTGAAGCCATCGCCAATGAAAAATCCGG
>JABDFL010000031.1:0-11869 GCA_013286575.1 Candidatus Omnitrophota bacterium | reverse complement strand
GGCATTCAAGGATGATGCTCCTCAACGCCTTCATTTCAGCCTGCCACCTGGGGGCTTTATTTAATAGAGCATCGCCAATGAAAAATCCGGTTTAAAAATAAAATTGAAAAAGACTTCAGAATTCAATATGCCTGAAGAATTTAAGGCTAAATTAGATAAAACACCTCCCTTAAAAAAGGCTTTTGAGGCGCTGACCCCGGGACGTCAAAGGGGATACCTGCTTTACTTTTCTGCCGCCAAACAATCCGATACCAGAAAAGCAAGGGTTGAAAAATACATGCCGCAAATTCTCGACGGAAAGGGATTGAACGATTAACGGAAGATGAAAAAACTTCCTGCCATTTTATTGAGCGTGTGCTTCTTAAGCCTAAGCGTCATCAATGCAGTTTACGCCCAAGACAGCGCCCTTGAAAAAGCCGAGAACGCCATTCAGGCATACTTTAATGCCATTTTAACAGATGAAAGCACGCTCGGCCCCAACATGGCCATGGACGAGGCCATTAAAGAAGTGCCGGATAAAGACCAGTCAGCCTTGCAGGATTATTATGACCGGGCTTCTCTTTCAGCGGCCAGGCAGGCTGTTGATGGCTACGCTAAAAAACTGGCAGCCGGCCAGGACGCTTCAAATGATGAAGATAAGATGCACGAGATCGAGGACGCCTTAAGCCCGGATAGTCTGCAAAAGATAAAACTTTATTATGATCAGGTCAAAAAAACAAACCCCAAGATGTCTTAAATTTTAATGTATCAGCCAGCCAAAATATCTTAACTGCCGATGTTTATATCTAAAATCCCAAGTAAATAATTTTTCCATAATCCATAACTTATTATTTACCAGTATATTACAACTGAATAAGCCGGCATTTGAAATTTGCTTTTTCCTTGAGGAGATGTTACCCTTTAACTAAATATGATCAAACAAGGAGACAAGATGTTCCTACACCGCTTTCTTTGCTCTTGGATTGCCATTAGCTTTGTTTCTACTTTAATAACGCCACCGCAAAATCTTTACGCCCAGACTGTGCTGGACCTGCCCGCTGCCGGCACCATGGTTTCAGTCAGCCCGAGCTTTGACCCGGCCTTGATCAGGGGCTTGACCGTGCATCGTGACAATCCATTTCTATTTGATTTTATTGTAGACCCGGGCCAGTCTAAATTATCCAGGCAAGTCCTCAAAGATGAATCAGACCGCATGATCAAGTATTTCTTTGCCGCCTTGACTATTCCCGACAAAGACATTTGGGTCAACCTGAGCCCCTATGAAAAAGACCGCATGGTCCCTGTATCCTTAGGCGAAACAGCCATGGGCCGTGATCTATTGGCCCAGGATTACATGCTCAAGCAATTGACCGCTTCCCTAATATACCCTCAAAAAGCCTTAGGCAAAACATTTTGGGACACGGTTTACGCTAAAGCCAAAGCCATGTACGGCACCACGGAAATTCCGGTGAACACTTTTAACAAGGTATGGATCGTCCCGCAAAGAGTCGGCATCTATGAGCACAATCAAACCGCCTTTATAGTCAGCGGCCATCTAAAGGTCATGCTGGAAGAAGATTATTTGTCGTTAGTGAAACACAACGGTATAATTACGGGCCCTTCCTCTGTGTCATTGCGAGGAGCCGAAGCGACGAAGCAATCTTTAAACATGCACACAATCAGCTCCCAAATCATTCGCGCCATCATCCTCCCCGAAATCGAAAAAGAGATCAACGAAGGCAAAAATTTCGCCACCCTGCGCCAGATTTTCTACGCCCAGGCATTGGCAGTGTGGTTCAAGCGCAATTTAAAGCAGGCCCTGCTCAATCGCGTCTACACCGACAAAGGCACGGTCAAAGGCATAGACCAGAATGATTTAGCGACCAATGAGGCGATTTATCAGCAATATTTGAGAGCGTACAAGAAGGGTGTATTTAACTATATTAAGGAAGACATCGATCCTGTGACTCAAGAGACCCTGCCGCGCAAGTATTTTTCCGGCGGATATGAACTGGGAAAACTAGAAATCGATTCCGCGCAGCTTTCTGCGGAAGCTGCAGGCGATATGGCCCAAACAGCTGCGCATTATGTTGATGTTACGGCTGTAGCTGCCCAACCGGCAGATGCCGCTGCATTAGCCAGTAATGCCGACGCGGCGATGATAAATACAGAAAAGACTTATTTTTGGGGGAACCATCAAGATCGTATGGCTCAAAGAATGTATCACAACCTTCCTCCGAACCATAGAGTTATATTAAATGCGCAAAGTGAAGAGATTGCTCAAGACGAAAGAGAGAGGCTGGATGATGGATTTTTTGAACCTCAAAGAAGTCTATTTGGGGCACTATCCGATCAAATAAACACTCTTGAACGTTTTAAGAATTCACCGGGAATATCTGGAGCAAGAAAAGCTGCTTTAGCGAATGAAATAAGTCGATTGAAGGCACAAAGAACAGACGCGGCGATGACGACGGTTTTTGAGGGCACAAAGCAGCAGGCCTTGAAATGGATTGAGGCAGAATTTAGTGGCCGTTTCCAAATGGGCAGTTCAGATGTAATTCGCTTAGACTCCATAGGCATAGATCAACTTTTGGAAATTAAGAATCGAATAGAAAATTTGCCTGATGGCATTCAAGTAAAGATTTCTTCAAATTCCGGCGACCTTGATCAATATCAGAATTTAATAAATCAAATGTCGTCACTGCCCCATGGACCAGAAAATATTGATAGAATAATCTTGCCTAAACTGACCTATGCCCTTTCATATGATCATCCGGATGTGGTCACGACAACAGATACAAACTCCGACACAATAGAAAATGACTTAATAGCAAGGTATAACGGTTTGTTAAAGGATATTGAAGAAGGAAAATATTCTAATGTAAGGCTTGAGGGAGAAGGGGAAGACAGGCAATTGCAATATCTCCTGCCGGATGGTTCCTTAGGACGAAGGACTCCAAATCTTAAGGTTGCCTATGTGACTCCTGATAACTTTTTAAATATAGACATTAATAAGCCTGATTTCAAAGAAATAGTAAAAAGGATAAAATGGGCAATGTTGGGGATTAAGACAAAACATAAGAAACATATCATTACTATTGTTGAAGAACCCGGTGGTGATGGGCTTCTTACAATATTAATCAAAGAAGCTGACGCGGCGATGTTGACATATAATCAGAGGCTTGAGAGGGATAAAGACAGGTTTGATATTGAGACAGGAGACAGATTCCCTGATGGCAGGTTAGTGAGGCATGGCTTAACTAGTCAAGGCATTCAAGAGCTTTTTGATCAAATGGCTATAACATTTAACACCCGTTCAATTAGTGAAAAACGGTTAGGTCAAGGGAAGAAATTAGTTGTTACATTTAACAATTTTTTAAAGAGTGGTATGGGATTGGACAAAGTAAGATATCCCAAAGATTTAAAAAACGGTGATCGAGTGGTTGCTCTCTTTGATTCTGGAATAAGGTATAAAAATGGTTCAGAAGGAGCTTTTCTGTTGGTGGATCAGGATAAATTTTTTTATTATTTTAATTATCTGTTAGCAAAGGAAGGATTTGAGAAGGCTAAAGAAAAATTAGATGCGTTTCAAGGACAGGTAAGTGATGCGGCGATGACTATTACACGGCTTGCAAACGGGGTCCGTTTCCGTATGGCTTCCACTCCGGTATTAGAGCATGCTTTGCGTCGATTGGCCATTGGCATAGGTCCTGATTTAGCGGTTTTAGGAATCAAGGCCTATGTGACAAGGATAAATGATTCAACGGTGGATTTTGCAATGACAGAAAAGTCTGCTGGTGCTTTTTGGCTCGGCGTTGTTGTTTATGGTGTGCTTTTATATGTCATTGCGGCGGCAGTAGGCTCTTTTTTATTTCAGGATATCAAAAACGATACAAGGCTAAATACATCTGTGAATAATGGTGCTTTTGAAACAGAAATAGCTGAACGAACTCAAGAATTAAGAGAAGATTTGATAAATCGCTATATACACGCACTTCTACATAAGAATATTGGTTTTCATATGATTGGCCGCAAAGGTATTGAGAATTTAGAGAATTATTTGAGCAATGTTGCTCTTTCAAAGCATGATTTTGCCGATCTTGAGGCCGCTTTTAGTGAATCCTTTTTGCTGGGAAATGGTGATGCAAATACAGCCTTAAAAATTCTTGAGGCGAAGACCGTTAAAGGGGAGTATCATGGTTTAGAGGGGATTTATCTAAAAGCATTGTCCTTGTCTCCTGAACTTAAAATAGTTGTCATACAAAATCTGGAAGGGGCAGTGTTGGGTAAAAATAAATTTTTAGACCCTAAGACCGCTTGGGGAATGCTTAAAAAAGAGTCCCAAGATGATGGCTACACAAGACTTGATTTGATCAGGCAAATTGCAATTGACCCAAATAATAAACTAGTACCTGAAGAAGTAAAAGACTTTCTACGCAAAGACGCGGCGATGATAGATACCTTGCCTCAAGTGATCAAAAAAGCTGTCGCCGGTGCTGTCATCATTCCTAAAAATGTATTACTGCAAAAATTTCCTAAATCAGGCCCCAAGAGTTTGTCGGTCACATGGTACGACAAAGGGCAAGGCCCAATTTCAGTGATCATTGGGTTATCTGCCGCTGGGTCATTGAAAATTTTATATGGAATTCATCAACCTGAGTTGTTAGCCGAAGGCTTTTCTTTAGTAGAAAAAGTAGAAAATAAGAGGGCAAGCATTGTTCAGGAGCTTCCGTCACCTTCACCTGTTCCATATGAACTAAGAAGAATTACTAATAATATAGACAACATTACTATTACAGCCGAAAAGGAGACCAGTTCCTCAACAACAATTGAATTGATCCGCGCATCAGACTTGGCAATGGCAACACCCACCGGCGGTATCGACTTAAGCCAGCAGGGGGCTGCCCTGCACATTGAGAAAGACGCCAACGGCGGGGTGAAGGTTGATGTTGACCCGGCTTTGATCGCGCGTGTTGAGCGTGAAGGCATGCCTGAGGTGATTCCAGTCATCATCAACATGCAGCCTGCGGACATGCGATCTTTGTTCGGAAAATAGGCAATCGATATTATTTGCACATACACGTATTATGTGTTAATATTGGATCAAGGAGGCTAAAGCCATGTCCAATATAACACTGTCCATCCCCGATAATGTGCTCAAAGAAGCCAGAAACTACGCAAAAAAGAACAATACTTCCCTAAATGCCCTCATCAGGCAATTCTTAGAAAAAACTTTTAAAAAACCTAAAAAGAACTCATGGGATGAATTTTTTGCTATAGCCGATCGTGCCAATGCGTCTTCTAAAGGTAAAAAATGGAAAAGGGAAGATGCTTACGATGTCTAAGGTTTTCATTGATACTAATATATTGATTTATTCTAACGATAAAGCTTATCCTGAAAAACAAAATAAGAGTAGGGCGGTCATTAAGGAAATTTTTAAGAGGGGAAACGGCGTTATTTCAACTCAAATTCTGCATGAGTATTATGTGATATCCACCCAAAAATTAAACCTTTCTGCTATAGATGTAAGAAATCAAATCGACAGTTTGATCGAATTTGAAATTATTGATATCGATGTTCCTTTAATTAAAGAAGCCATCGATTGCAGTATTCTTGACCAAATTAGTTATTGGGACGCCCTCGTTGTTGTTTCAGCCCAAAAAGGCGGATGCGGTCTTTTATTGACAGAAGACCTTAATCACGGCCAGGTCATCAAAGGCGTCAAAGTAGAGAATATATTTAAATAATCCCCGCCTGCGTAATATAATCATTAAATGTCCCAAGCGCTAAGCGAAATCCCCATCCAATTCATAAAGGTGTTTGCCGTTTCGGTTTGCATAATCTCATTATTTATGTTACAAATATAGCTATCGAGAAATGAGGGTTTCCTCATTTCTTGCCCCCAAAGCATGCCTTTATAAATCAATGCGTTTCCCCCAGGCGCAAAAGTAAACAGTTGTTACCTTTCAAGGAGGGGGATCATGTCTGAAAATCAAAAACAAATAGCCATATTTAAAGGAAAACAAATCCGTAGGGTTTGGGATGAAAAACAGGAAAAATGGTATTTTTCTGTGGTGGATGTCGTTACAGCCCTTTCAGAAAGTAAAAGTCCTGCTGTTTATTGGCGGGTTCTTAAAAAACGTCTGACTGACGAGGGCGGCCATCAAACCGTTACAAAATGTAACGGTTTCAAATTACCAGCCGCTGATGGGAAGTTTCGTTTAACAGATATGGCTGATACTGAAACCATGTTTCGTATTATTCAGTCAATCCCTTCACCTAATGCCGAACCTTTTAAATTATGGTTAGCCCAGGTTGGTTATGAACGCGTTGAAGAATCCGTTGACCCTGAATTAGCTATCCAACGGGCAATGCAAAGTTACTTGAAGAAAGGCTATTCTAAAGACTGGGTCAATATGCGGCTTAAGAGCATCGAGATCCGTAAAATATTGACTGACGAATGGGTCAAACGCGGGGTAAAATCATCAGATCAGTTTGCCATACTGACTGATGAAATTGCCTTTGCGTGGGCTGGTATGACAACAAAACAGTATAAAAGTTTTAAGGAGCTGACCAAAGAAAATTTGCGGGATAACATGACTAATTTAGAATTGATTCTCAATATGTTGGCAGAAGCAAGTACCACTGAGATTTCACAGGCCAAAGAACCAAAAACTTTTGATGAGAATAAAAAAGTTGCCAAAACAGGCGGTTCAATTGCTGGAAAGGCTAGAAGATCAATTGAAAGAAAAACAGGAAAGAAAGTTATCACTAAAGATAGTTATATTAAGGAAACAAGAATATCCGGGAAATAAAAAAGATACCAAATGCCTCAAGCCCTAAGTGAAATCCCCATCCAATTCATCAAAGGCGTCGGGCCTGCCAAGGCCAAGTTATTGGCTAATTTGGGCATCAACACCGTCGAAGACCTGCTGTATTTATTTCCCCACCGCTACGAAGACCGTTCGCAATTTACACCCATTGCCATGCTCCGGGTGGGAGAAACCCGGACGATCTGCGGCAAGGTCCTGACCTGCCGCCGTAATTTCTATTCCAAAAACCGCACCGTTGAGGTCGCTATCAGCGACAAAAGCGGAAGGATCACCTGCGTCTGGTTTAATCAGCCGTATCTGGCCAATATTTTCAAAGAGGCCCAAGAAGTTGTCCTCTATGGCCGGGTGGACATTTTCGGCAAACGCCTGCAGATGGTGGTGCCTGATTTTGAAATCATCCAATCGGAAGACCGCAGTCTAAACATGGGGCAGATCGTGCCGGTCTATCCTTTAACAAAGGGCATTACTCAGCGGTATTTGCGTAAATTAATCGATGATTGTTTAAACCTCCATGCTTCCCGGCTGCAGGACATTATTCCGCAGGAGGTCCGTCAGAAACGGCATCTTGGGCCCATTGCCCAAAGCATAAAACAAATACATTTTCCCTCTGATGCCGTCCATCAGCAAAAAGCCATTGACCGCATTGCCTTCGAAGAGTTCTTCCTGTTTCAGATTTGCGTGATCTTAAGGCGTTTTAGCATCGTGCATAAAAAGGGGATTGTCCATCACGTCGATAACAGCGTCCTTGAGCAGTATAAAAACTCATTTCCTTTTAAGTTAACGGGCGCCCAAAACCGTGCTATTACAGAAATAAACCAGGACATGGCCCTGGAGCGTCCCATGCTGCGCATGATCCAGGGGGATGTGGGCAGCGGCAAGACGGTCGTGGCTTTTTGGGGGGCAGTGCTGGCCTGGAACAATAAAAAACAGGCCGCCATCATGGCCCCGACGGAAATCCTGGCCCAACAGCATTACTTGAATTTCCGGAAATTGTTAGGGCAAGGGACGTTCAAAGATATTAAGGCAGCGCTGCTTATCAGCAGCACGCCTGCCAAAGAAAAGAAAGCCATCTACAAGCGCCTTAAAGAAGGCGAGATCAATTTAATGATAGGCACGCACGCTTTATTGGAAGAAACCGTGGCCTTTAAAGACCTGAGTTTTGTGGTCATTGATGAGCAGCACAAATTCGGCGTCAATCAGCGCGCCTTACTGACGGATAAAGGGGGCAACCCGGATATTTTAATCATGACAGCCACCCCCATTCCCCGGACCTTATGTTTGACCCTTTACGGCGATCTTGACGTCTCTGTCATCAACGAAATGCCTCCGGGCCGCGGGACAATTAAAACCTATCATTTTCCTCTGGCCAAGGCCCAGGCTGTTTATCAAAAGGTAAGGGAGCTGGTCCAAAAAGGGACCCAGGCTTATATCATTTATCCTTTGGTCGATGAGAGCGAAAAATTAGATTTAAAAGCCGCCCGCGACATGTTTGTCCATCTGCAAAAATTTGAATTCCAGGGCCTGCGTTTAGGGTTGGTGCACGGCCAAATGAAACGCCAGGAAAGCGATGAGGTCATGGAGCAATTCAAGAAACACGAACTGGATATCCTGGTCGCCACAACAATCCTCGAAGTAGGCATTGATATCCCCAACGCTAACGTTATGGTCATTGAACATGCCGAGCGTTTTGGCCTCAGCCAATTGCATCAGCTGCGCGGACGCATCGGGCGCGGCAGCCAAGATGCCATGTGCGTATTATTAGGCGATCCTTTAACGCAGGAGGGCAAGCTTCGCTTAGAAGCCATTGTCCAGACAACGGACGGTTTTAAGATCGCCGAAGAGGATTTAAAAATAAGAGGCCCCGGCCATTATTTCGGCCGTCACCAGCATGGCTTAAATGAGCTCAAGATGTCCAACCCCATCACCCAAATCGAAGTCTTGGAAAAAGCCCGTGAAGATGCTATTATCTTGACCAAATCCGATCCCCAATTAGGCGGGCATCACCTAATCAAGGAAACTATTAAGAAAAGGTATCCACAATATTTAGATTTAATATTGGCGGGTTAATTATATGAAAATACTAGGCGGCAAATATAAGGGGCGTAATTTTTACATGCCGGCCGGCATCAGGCCGACACAGAACGTTGTGCGCGCAGCTATCTTTGACCTATTGGGCCATGACCTAAGGGGGATCACCTTCTTAGAGCTCTTTGCCGGCAGCGGGGCAGTTGGCCTGGAAGCTATTTCCAGGGGGGCCCAAGAGGTGGTTATGGTAGAGCACAATGACCTCAACGCCAAAACAATCCGGGAAAACGGGGAAATTTTGGGTATTGAATTCGGCGGCCCTTTCTCTTTGGTCCATGGGGACGCCTTCAGCACAGTCAAGCGCCTTTCCGAGGAGCTAAAACGCTTTGATATCGTATTTTTTGACCCTCCCTACAGCCAGAACTTGGCCAAAAAAACCTTGAAACTGCTTGCCCGAAGTGATATATTACACCCTCAAAGTTTGGTCTGTGTGCAGTGTGAAGTATCTGAAAAACTTGAAATCCCGGAAAACTTGGACCTGCTTACCCAGCGGCGTTACGGTTCATCCTATCTGACGTTATTACAAAGGCTTGTAAATAATGATTAAAGGGCAGGGAGCTATTTACCCCGGCAGTTTTGATCCGGTCACCAACGGCCATTTGGACGTGATCCAGCGGGCCGCGCGTATTTTTGATCACGTGATCGTGGCCGTGGCGGATAATACCGGCAAAAAAGCCCTTTTAAGTATCAAAGAGCGTGTTGCCTTGCTTAAAGAAGTCACCAAGGGAATAAAAAATGTTTCGGTGGAAACATTCGACGCCCTGGTCATTGAGTACGCGCGTAAGAAAAAGATCAATGTGCTCATCCGCGGCCTGCGCATGACATCTGATTTTGATTATGAATTTCAAATTGCGCTGACTAATCGCCGTTTGGCGGAAGATATTGAAACGGTCTTTTTAATGCCCTCGGAGCATGTGTCCTTTGTTTCGTCGAGCATTTTGAAGGAGATTGCCGGTTTGAACGCGGACATATCTTCTTTCGTGCCTAAGGTCGTTGAGCGCAAATTAAAAGAACGCCTGAGATGATAAAGATTGCGGTCAGAGACATACCTTCCAACGGGCTTGACATTGACCAAAGCATTCCTAAGGAAGGCATTGGTTTGTCCGATGAAGAGGTGGACATCAGGTCTTTGCTGAGCGTCAAGGCGCGCCTGGATAAAATTGACAATACCGTCATTGCCAGCACGCGCATCAAGGGCCGGTTCGGTTACATGTGCGCGCGCTGCCTGGAGGAATTGTCGTCAGAGGAAGAACGTTCTTATATATTTGATTTCGAGCTTGGGCCCACCGTCGAATATGTTGATCTGGGTGAAGAGATACGCCAGGAAATAATCATGGCCAATCCTGCCCGGGTCTTATGCAGCAAGGATTGCAAAGGTATTTGTCCCGGTTGCGGGGCGAATTTAAACGTTGAAAAATGTAAATGTAAATAAGCATAATCAAGGAGAAATTCAATGCCTCTACCAAAAAGACAACATTCTAAAACACGCGGCCGCAAGCGCCGTACCCATTGGAAGGTCTCAGTGGCTTCTCTGAGGGCCTGTCCCCAATGTACTAAACCAGTACTTTCCCATCGCGTATGTCCTTTCTGCGGTTATTATAAAGGTACCCAGATCGTCGAAATGGCTAAGTCTAAATAAGTCCCATTTTTTGAATTGCTGAGGGTATTTCATGAAGATCGTCGTTGATGCCATGGGTGGTGATTTTGCTCCCCAGAATGTAGTGGCTGGGGCCGTGGACGCTGTTAAGCAATACAAGGTGTGCGTCACGCTGGTGGGGATCAAGGAACGTATTGAAGAAGAGCTCAAGAAATACCAGTTCCCCAAAGACCTGATCGAAATTGTCCATGCGCCTGAGGTCGTGGCCATGGATGATGCGGCAACGGTCGTCATACGCCAAAAAAAACAATCGTCGATCAGCATCGGCATGGCCCTTCTTAAAAAAGAAGGCTATGATGCCTTTGTCAGCGCCGGCAATACCGGTGCCTGTGTGGCGGCATCCACCTTTATTTTAGGCATGATCAAAGGGGTCGACCGTCCCGGTATCGGCTGCATTTTCCCTTCCTTAAAGAAATTCACCTTTGTTATTGATGTCGGCGCCAATACGGCTGCCAAACCTGAGCATATACTCCAATACGCCAAAATGGCCAAGGTCTACGCCCAGTCAGTTTTAAATAGGCCCAATCCCACGATCGGTCTGCTTAATATCGGCGAAGAAGAATGCAAGGGGACCGGCCTTGAGCAGGAAGCGCATAAACTTTTGGAAGAAAAAGAACCCTGTTTCGTCGGGAACCTTGAGGCCAATGAAGTGTTTGCGGGCAAGACAGACTGCATTGTGTGTGACGGCTACGTCGGCAATATCACCCTGAAGGTTGCCGAAGGGATGATGGAATCTGTCGGTAAACTGCTCAAACGTGAAATCATGAAAAATCCCATCGCCATTTTAGGGGCTGTATTGCTCAAATCCAGTTTAAGTGATGCTAAAAAAAGTGTCGACTATTCCGAATACGGCGGCGCGCCGTTATTAGGCGTTGATGGCCTGGTGCTGATCAGCCATGGCCGTTCTTCTCCCAAGGCCATTAAAAATGCCATCCGGGCCGCCAAGGAACAGGTCGAACACAACGTCCTTAAGAAGATCAAGGAAGAAATGGCTACGAATGGTTAAGGTCGGCATTTTAGGCCAGGGTGCTTATTTACCTTCAAAGAAGCTCACCAATTTTGATTTGGAGAAAATGGTGGAGACTTCCGATGAATGGATCCGCAGCCGCACCGGCATTAAAGAGCGCCGGGTCGCTTCCCATGAAAAAACCAGTGAGCTGGCTTCCAAAGCTGCCAAGAGCGCCCTTCGGGACGCCAAAATTTCCGCAGAAAAAATAGACCTGATCATTGTCGCAACCATTTCCCCTGACAGCAATTTTCCGTCGGTAGCCTGCCTGGTCCAAAAAAAACCATCGGTGCCAAAAAAGCCGCGGC
>JABDFL010000030.1 GCA_013286575.1 Candidatus Omnitrophota bacterium | reverse complement strand
CCAATTCCGCGGCATTAAGGACATGGATAATATCCGCGACGATCACAGGTACCTGCTGGGTGGCGATCTTTAATTTATATATTTTATCCTTGATCAAAGGCTGCTTGCCCATCCAGAATATATTCGCGCGGAATTTATTGCTGACAGAGGGGAGCTTTTCTGAGGATTTGCAGAGGATTTCTCCCGGACGGATATAAATTTCAGTATCGTAGGTAAAGCCAATGCTTTCACCGGCAAAAGCCTCTTTGCGCGCAGGGCCGTTAAAATATTCAACGGTTTTGATGCGATTTTTCTTGCCCGAAGGCAAAAAGACAATATTATCCCCCACTTTAATTGTTCCTGTCTCAACGCGGCCGGCCACTATGCGCCGCTCATCCCCTTCTTCCGTAAATTTATAAATGTCCTGCACCGGCATGCGAAAAGGCAAAAGATCACGGGGTGCGGCTTTTTCAAAACTGTCCAGCACGTCTAAAACACTGCCTCCTTTATACCAAGGCATATTGGGGGACGGGGAAATCATGTTATCGCCGTGAAAAGCCGCGATAGGGATAAAAGATTTTGGGGTAAGGTCGATTTCAGTCAGGAATTTGGTGTAGTCAGACTTGATCTGTTCGAATACTTTTTGGTCATACTTGACCAGGTCCATTTTATTCACACAGACAGCGATATTCTTGATGCCTAAAAAGCGCATCATG
Organism: Candidatus Omnitrophota bacterium; assembly: GCA_013286575.1. Lineage (GTDB taxonomy): Bacteria > Omnitrophota > Gorgyraeia > Zapsychrales > Fredricksoniimonadaceae > JABDGZ01. The sequence continues at coordinate 13,853 of JABDFL010000030.1, read as the reverse complement.
TACCCGTGGCGTTTGGAATTTTCTTTAATGCCTTCATGGGCATCGATCAGTAATAAAGCGGCTTCAGCACGCGCAGCACCGGAAATCATGTTCTTGAGAAATTCAATATGGCCGGGCGCGTCAATGATAATGTAATCACGTTTGGAAGATTTAAAGAATGAGCGCGCGGTATCAATGGTAATGCCCTGTGCCTGCTCATCTTTGAGGGCATCCAATAAGAAGGCGTATTCAAAAGGCTTGGCGTTACGTTTGCAATTTGCTTTGACCGATTCCAATTTTCCGTCAGGCAGTGAACCTGTATCCGCTAAAAGGCGGCCTACAAGGGTGCTTTTGCCGTGGTCCACATGGCCGACGATGACCACATTCATCTGTTCGCGCTGATTAGACATTACATGTACCCTTCTTTACGCAATGTCTCAAGGCCGCCGCCGTCTTCCTTGTCCTGGGCGCGGCCGGAGCGTTCGGCTATATTTTTAAATTTACCTTCACGCAATTCTTTGACGATATCTGCCACGTTTTTAGCGGTTGAATCAACCGGTGGAGTATTAAAATTAGGATTGCAAGGTTTACGGTTCATAGTGAACCATTATTTTAGCCCAGTACCGACGAAAGTCAACCTAACTTTTCAAATTAAAAGGCATGGGCCATTTTGAGTATTTTTAATGTTATCCCACTGATTTTGTGTTAATATAATTTCCTTATGAAAAAATTCTTTATTCATTTAGGCACCTATATTCTCCGCGGCCTTCTTGCTGTTATACCGATTTTTTTGTGCTGGACAGCTGTATGGTTATTACGCAAATTTATTGATCAGCAAGTGCTTAAATTCCTGGCGCAGTACATTGATATCCGCCAGATCCCGGGTTTAGGCATTGTATTGCTTTTGCTCAGCTTATATGTCATCGGTTTAATATTCAGCAATGTATTGGGCCGCCAGATATTCAGGTTTATTGATAATATTGCAGAGCGGATCCCCATCATTAAATTTATTTACAGTGTCGGTAAACAAATTTCCGATACCCTGTCTGTCTCTGATCCTCAAAAACAGGCCTTTAAGAAAGCTGTTTTGGTGAATTCCTTTAACGGTAATGGATGGATGATAGGTTTTGTGACAGGCACTATAAAAGGTCAAAATGGCGAAGAACTATTGAGGGTATTTGTCCCTTCTTCTCCGCATCCTTTGACAGGCATCGTTTTTATTGTTAAGCCTTCCGAAGTTTTAGATTGCGGCTGGACAGTCGAAGAATCTCTCAAGATGGTTGTTTCCATCGGTATCGTATCGCCTGAAGAAATCAAAAAAGCATCTTAATGACAGGTTTTATCTATGTCATATCCGGGTCGTTATTGGAACAAAACCGGTGATGGCCGCCTGCAATGCCATCTTTGCCCGCGCCTGTGCACGTTAAGCGAAGGCCAGCGGGGATTCTGTTTTGTCCGCCAGAATATTGATGATCAAATGGTTTTGACCACCTATGGCCGCTCCAGCGGCTTCTGCCTTGACCCTGTTGAAAAAAAGCCCTTGAACCATTTCCTGCCGGGAACATCCTGCCTTTCCTTTGGCACGGCCGGATGCAATTTAGGATGTAAATTCTGCCAAAACTGGGACATCAGTAAATCCAAAGAGTTTGACCGGCTCACACAAGAAGCAAGCCCGCAGGAAATCGGCCAGGCTGCCCGCCGATTAAATGCCAAAAGCATTGCCTTCACCTATAATGATCCTGTGATATTTGCCGAATATGCCATAGATACGGCCATTGAATGCCATAAGCTGGGCATTAAAACCATCGCTGTCACCGCCGGCTATATAACTCGCCAAGCCCGCGGAGAATTTTATCAACACATGGACGCCGCGAATGTGGACCTCAAAAGTTTTACGGAAGATTTTTATAATAAAATTACTTTAAGCCATTTGAAACCTGTTTTAGATACGCTGGTCTATTTAAAAAAAGAAACAAAGGTATGGTTTGAGATCACCAATTTAATGATCCCCGGCCTTAATGACGCAAAAACTGAAACAGCGGATATGTGCCAATGGATTGCAGATAATCTGGGACCGGACGTCCCTTTGCATTTCACTGCTTTTCATCCGGATTATAAAATGCTCGATATTGAGGCCACTCCCACGAATACCTTACAGCAAGCGCGTGAGATCGCTCTGTCCAAAGGGCTTCATTATGTTTATACCGGCAATGTCCATGATGCAGCCGGCTCCAGCACCTATTGTCCTTCCTGTAAAAAATTATTGATTGAGCGTGATTGGTTTGTTTTAGGGGAGTATAATCTCCGAAATAATGCATGTCATTTTTGCGGATACAATATCGCAGGTGTTTTTGAAGCCGGTCCCGGTCATTGGGGGGCCAGACGGATACCGGTCAGCATAGGAAATCATTGATTATGAAAATATTATCCTGGAACGTCAACGGCATCCGTGCCATGGAAAAAAAAGGGTTTTTTGAATGGCTGCAAAAAGAATCCCCGGACATTCTCTGCCTGCAGGAAACCAAGGCCCATCCCGAGCAATTGACTGAAAAATTTATTAAACCGGAAGGCTACCATTCTTATTGGTCTGCGGCTGAAAAAAAAGGGTATAGCGGGGTTGCGATTTATTCTAAAATACCGCCTAAAACAGTGATGGAGGGCTTAGGTGTCAAAGAATTTGACAATGAAGGCCGCACCCTGATTGCCGATTACGAAGATTTTATTTTGTTTAATATTTATTACCCTAACGGCGGGCAAGGCAATAAACGGGTACCTTTTAAAATGAAATTTTATGATGCCTTTTTTACTAAAATTGAGAAATTGCGTAAAGCAGGCAAAAAAATAATCGTCACCGGAGACGTCAACACCGCACATACTGAAATAGATTTGGCAAGGCCTAAAGAAAATGCCAAAAATACCGGTTTTCTCCCCGAAGAAAGGGAGTGGGTTTCCAAATTCATTAAGTGCGGGTACGTGGACACCTTTCGCCATTTCACCAAGGATGGCGGGCATTATACCTGGTGGGATTATTATACCGGGGCCCGTGCCCGGGACGTGGGCTGGCGCATTGATTATTTCTTCGTCACGGAAAACCTGTTGCCCAAATTGAAAAAAGCCTTTATATTGAAAGACGTGATGGGTTCAGACCATTGCCCGATTGGAATTGAATTAAAAAATTGAGCATCAATCTACTGTCATTCCCGCGCAAGCGGGAATCCATAACTATAGGAGGCTTTCATGAAAAAATTTAACCTGATTTTAACCGTTATTGGGGCAACACTTCTATTGGCAGGCTCTGCCTGGTCTGCGACGGCGACCGCTATCATCAAAGGCACGGCACCTGATTCTAAAATCGCAGGTACTGTGACTTTAACTGAAGAAAAAGGCGGCCTGACAATCGTGGCCAGGGTTACCAATGTTCCCCCGGGGTCGCATGGTTTTCATATCCATGCCATCGGCAACTGTGCAGATATGGGGAAAGCTGCCGGCGGGCATTTTAATCCGGACAAATCCCCGCATGGTTTATACCCCATGGACGGCCCTATGAAAGCCATGGCCGGGGATATGGGTAATATTGTTGTCGGAGCTGACGGTACGGGGGATTTTTCAGTATTCATGCCCGGACTTACTTTAAATGACGGCAAATATGCGGTTAACGGCCTATCGATCATCCTGCATGAAAAGAAAGATGATTTCAGCCAGCCTTCAGGCAACGCCGGAGGCCGTATTGGCTGCGGTATAATTGAAACCCAAACAAAATAGGCCATTTGTGTTAGAAATTGAAAATACAGCATTAGCGGTCATCGATGTTCAAGGCAATCTTAGCGGGCTGGTGTATGAGCACGAAAGAGTGTTGGTGCATATCCAGCATTTTATCAAGGCCGCCGAGGCATTCGGCATACCTATTCTCTGGAGTGAGCAGGCACCGGATAAAATAGGGGAGACCATTGAATCAATAAAGAATTTATTGTATCCCATGCTCAAACCCATCCGTAAACGCAGCTTCAGCTGCTATGGCTGTAGCGAATACGTCGAACATCTCAAAAAAATCAACAAACGCCAGATTTTAGTGACAGGCATTGAAACCCACGTATGCGTCTATCAAACCGCCCGTGACCTGCATCATCACGGCTATCAGGTGCATGTCATTGCTGACTCTGTATCTTCGCGGCGGGAACCAGACCATCAATTGGCCATTGCCCGGATGCGCGATGAAGGGATCACCATCACCACGGCTGAAATGGCCATGACAGAATTGCTTAAAACAGCAGATCATCCTAAATTCAAAGAAATTTTGTCCTATCTTAAAAGGTAGCAATAACATCATGTCTTTGCGAGGAGCGAAGCGACGTGGCAATCCCTGACGGAACAACTTTTAAAACCGAAGTCGATGATCTCCTGCACGAAACCCGCGTTTTTCAAGTTCCTTCCCTTTTTCATAATTTGGCCAATATCAAAAATGATTCCCTATACGCAAAAGCCAAAACCGACCGGGTGGCTTTTTGGGAAGAATGCGCTAAAAAGCTCCACTGGACAACACCCTGGAAACAAGCCCTGATCTGGGAGAAGCCTTTTGCCAAATGGTTTGTCGGCGGAAAAATCAACGCATCCTATAATTGTTTAGACCGCCATATCAAGGCCAATCTGGGCAATAAGACCGCCTTGATTTGGGAAGGTGAAAATGGCGAGGAGCGGACCTTCAGCTATGCAGAAAGCTATCTGGAAGTCAATAAACTGGCCAATGCCATCAAAAGTTTGGGGATCAAAAAAGGCGATCGGGTGGCGATTTATATGCCGATGGTCCCTGAGGCTGTTTTTGCCATGCTGGCCTGTGCGCGCATAGGGGCCATTCACACGGTCGTCTTTGGGGGCTTTAGTGCCGAAGCCCTGCGCGACCGCATCAATGATGCCCAGGCAAAGCTGCTCATCACGGCGGACGGAGGGTTCCGGCGGGGCAATATTGTGCCGCTCAAAAATATCGCTGATACTGCCTTGGAACAGACGCCCGGTATCCAGGATGTCATTGTCGTACAACGCTCTAAAGCAGAAGTTGCCATGAAACGCGGGCGCGACCATTGGTACCATGATGTGGTCCGCAATGTTAAACCCTATTGCGAACCTGAGGCCATGGACAGCGAGGACGTGCTTTTTATCCTTTATACTTCAGGCACAACCGGAAAACCCAAAGGCATTGTGCATTCAACCGGCGGGTATTTAACGGGAGTTTATAATACAACGCATTGGGTCTTTGATTTAAAGCCCAATGATATTTTCTGGTGCACCGCCGATGTGGGTTGGGTGACAGGGCATAGCTATGCCGTCTACGGCCCCATGAGCAATGCCGCCACCCAAATCCTCTATGAAGGCGCGCCGGATTTCCCCGAACGGGACCGCTTCTGGCGAATTATTGAAAAATATAAGGTCACTATTCTCTATACCGCACCCACGGCCATACGCGCTTTTATGAAATGGGGGGACCAATGGCCTAAGGGATGTAATTTAGGTTCTTTGCGTTTATTAGGAAGCGTCGGAGAACCAATAAACCCTGAAGCCTGGATGTGGTATTACGAAAATATCGGCGGCCAGAAATGCCCTATCGTTGACACGTGGTGGCAAACAGAAACAGGGGCCATTATGATCACCACCTTGCCCGGTGTCACACCAATGAAACCGGGCTCAGCAGGCAAACCTTTGCCGGGCATTGACGCTGAGATCCTCAATGAAGAAGGCCAGATCATCCCGGCAGGCGGGGGATTTTTAAGTTTGACCAGCCCCTGGCCGTCCATGCTCAGAGGCATTTGGGGGGACCCTCAGCGCTATAAAGAAACTTATTGGGGGCGGTGGCAAGGCAAAAATTATTTTGCCGGGGACGGCACCAAACGGGATAAGGACGGGTATTTCTGGTTTTTAGGGCGGGTGGATGACATCATGCTCGTGGCAGGACACAATATTTCCACCTCCGAGGTGGAAAGCGCCTTGGTGGATAATCCTATGGTGGCGGAGGCAGCGGTTGTCGGGGTTAAAGATGATATTAAAGGACAGGCCATTGCCGCCTTTGTTATTCTCAAAGAAGGACATAAACTCAATGCCAAAACAGAAGAAATACTTAAAGAACATGTCTCCCAAAAAATAGGCGCCCTGGCGCGCCCTTCCCGGATCATTTTCACGGCCGATGTCCCCAAAACCCGCTCGGGTAAAATCATGCGCCGTCTTTTGCGTGATATCGCCGAAGGCCGGGTGCTCGGAGACATCACCACCCTCGCAGATGCCGGTATCGTTGCTGCCCTCAAAGAAAAATATCAAGAAGCTTAAAAGAAGAGTGTCATTGCGAGGAACGAAGTGACGAAGCAATCTTTAAAAGAACAATCCTATAGATGCGCCCAATTAATCCTTCAATCCAAAAATACCATCGTTTTAACCGGCGCCGGGATTTCCACGAATGCGGGCATTCCCGACTTTCGGGGGCCGCAAGGGCTTTACACCAGCCGCTTGTATGACGCTGAAAAAATCTTTGATATTGCTTACTTTCTCAAAGACCCAAAGCCCTTTTATGAATTCGCCTTTGATTTTATTGCCCTTGAATCAAAGATCATACCAACCCCGACCCACCGCGCTTTGGCCCATCTCGAGGGTTCCGGCAAGATCAAAGCTGTGATCACCCAAAATATCGACGGATTGCATCAAAAAGCAGGTTCTCAAAAAGTATTGGATATGCATGGCAACTTCTTAAGCAGCCATTGTTTAAAATGCCGCAAGCCTTATGATTACCAGGAACTCAGGTCAATGGTCCTGCAACACATCATCCCGCATTGCTCATGCAGGGGGATCATCAAGCCGGACATTGTGTTCTTTGGCGAAGATGTTAAATATTATCATCAATCCCTGGAACTGGCCCAAAGCGCGGATTTATTCTTTGTGATCGGGACTTCCTGTGCGGTTTATCCTGCCGCTTCCTTGCCTCAGTTTGTGCCGGGTAAATTGGTGATCGTCAATAATACAAAAATAGAGTTAAACAGGTATAATGTCGCTTTAGAAGTTGAAAACGATATCGACCTGTTTTTCAATGGATTAATGCAGGCCCTTAAAGGCCGGTTAACTTTATGAAATTTAACTATCGAATTGACCCTGCTTTGATATAATGAGACCCGCCATATGAAAGAGACACAAACGCAAGCCCATTCAACCAATTTTGCCTCAACCAACCGTACCGACCTTTGGTGGATCGAACCAATGGCCACAGGTTTTGGTTTCTTATGTTTTGTTGTTTATACAACCTGGGCAATGTTCCAGGCCGGCTATTATTATGCCGCCCCTTATTTATCACCCCTTTATTCACCAACACTGATGATCGATCCAACAGCCGCCGGATCAGCACCTCTTGGAACAGCCTGGTTTGGGGCATGGCCCGGCTGGTGGCCGAAATTCCTGCCGCCCTCACCGGCGATGCTTGTCCTGATTGGGCCCCTTTCATTCCGCTTGACCTGTTATTATTACCGTAAATTTTATTACAGGTCTTTTTTTGCCACACCGCCGGCCTGCGCGGTCACGGCTTTACCCCAAAAAGATTATAAAGGCGAAACCCACCTTTTGCTTTTTCAAAACATCCACCGTTATTGCCTTTATATCGCCATCGTCTACATCCTGATCCTGACCTGCGATGTTTTTAGGGCTTTCTTCAAAGACGGCCAATTCGGGGTGGGGGTCGGGACAGTTGTTTTGTATATTAATGTCCTTTTATTATCTAAATATACTTTTGGCTGCCATGCCCTACGGCATTTATTGGGCGGACGCACGGACTGCTTTTCATGCGCTAACGGCAAGGAACATTTGGGGTACAGTTTGTGGCAAAAAGTCACGCACTTAAACGAAAATCACATGTTTTGGGCATGGGTCAGCATGATCTGGGTCGGGTTTACAGACCTTTATGTCCGGATGGTATCGATGGGGATTTGGCACGATTTTAATACATGGAGGCACTGACGTTGGATATTAAAGAAATTCAGACAATTGAACATGATGTATTGGTCGTCGGTGCCGGCGGCGCCGGGATCCGTGCGGCCATTGAATGCGCACAGCTTGGGCTTAATACCGGGATGATCTCAAAATCCCTGCTTGGCAAAGCGCATACGGTGATGGCTGAAGGCGGGGTCGCGGCCGCGATGGGCAACGTCGATAAACGCGATAACTGGAAAATCCATTTCCGCGATACGATGCGCGGCGGAAAATTCTTGAACCAATGGCGCATGGCAGAACTTCATGCCCAACAAGCCCCGGACCGTGTGCGTGAATTGGAAGAATGGGGCGCTATTTTCGACCGTACGCCTGAGGGCCTGATCAATCAAAGGAATTTCGGCGGGCACCGTTATCCGCGCTTGGCCCATGTTGGGGACCGCACCGGCCTTGAAATCATCCGCACACTCCAGGATTTCTGTATCCATAAAGGCATTGCCACGCACATGGAATGCACAGGGCTTGACCTGCTTTTAGATAACGGTAAAGTTTCCGGAATGCTCGCGTATTGGCGGGAAACGGGACGATTTGTCATTTTTAAAGCCAAAGCTGTTATTTTTGCGACAGGCGGCGGGGGCAGGGCCTGGCAGGTGACGTCTAATTCCTGGGAATATACCGGCGATGGTTTGGGCATGGCGTACCGGGCCGGCGCTGAACTCATTGATATGGAATTTACACAGTTTCATCCCACAGGAATGATGTGGCCACCCTCGGTGAAAGGGATCTTGGTCACCGAAGGTGTGCGCGGTGAAGGAGGCCTTCTTTTAAACAATAAAGGCGAACGCTTCATGTTTAAATATATCCCTGAAAAATTCGCCGCGGAAACAGCTGATACCGTTGAAGAAGCGGCCCGATGGTTAAAAGGCGATAAGAATGCCAGGCGTCCGCCGGAACTATTGACGCGTGATGTGGTGGCGCGCGCTATAAAGAAGGAAGTTGAAGAAGGCCGCGGTTCTCCTCACGGCGGCGTATTTCTTAATATCGCCTCCCAGCGCCCGGCTGAATATATTAAAAAGAAACTGCCTTCGATGTATCACCAGTTCATAGAACTCGCGGAAGTAGATATTACCAAAGAACCCATGGAGATCGGGCCGACCTTGCATTATTTCATGGGCGGCATCCGCGTTAATGCGGATACGCAGGCCACCAATGTTCCCGGTCTTTTTGCTTGCGGGGAATGCGGCGGCGGCATGCATGGCGCCAACCGTTTGGGAGGCAATTCCTTATCAGACTTGTTGGTATTTGGAAAATTAGCGGGAGTCGGCGCTGCTGACTATATTAAAAAATCTTCTCCGGGAAAGATCGATGAAGCTCAGGCGACCGCTATTATCCGCAGGGCAACGGGCTTCCTTAACAGGGAAGAGGGTTTAAATCCGTTTGTCGTCCAGGAAGACCTGCAAAAAGTCATGCAGGTCAATGTTGGGATCATGCGGGTGGGGACAGAACTACAAAAAGCTCTTATTGAGATAGAACGTCTCAAAAAAGACATCGAAAAGGTCAAAGCACACGCCAGCCCTCAATTCAATCCGGGTTGGAATGCGGCCAACGATCTGAATAATTTGATCGTCACTGCTCAGGCTGTGGCGATGGCAGCTCTTGTGCGTGAAGAATCCCGCGGGGGGCATAGCCGTATTGATTTTCCGGGTGAGCGTGAAGAAGGCCTTGCTTATAATATTATCATTAAAAAAGATGAGAATGGTCAAATGCAATTACGTAAGGAGCCGCGTGCCGCTCCTCCTAAAGAATTAGCGGATATTGCTTACGCTAAAATAGAGGATTTGGAAGGGAAAAAAGCCGATGGCTGAACGGACATTCCGCGTTTGGCGCGGAGACAAAACCGGCGGTAAATTCGCTGAATATAAGGTCGATGTCGGCAAGGGCTGGGTTGTTCTGGATGTCATTCATCGCATCCAGGCCACTCAAGCCAGTGATTTGGCCTGCCGCTGGAATTGCAAGGCCGGCAAATGCGGCTCGTGCAGCATGGAGATCAATGGTAAGCCGCGGCTTAGCTGTTTGACCCGCATGAATTCATTTAAGGAAGATGAAGTCGTGACCATCCAGCCGCTCAAAACATTCCCGATCATGAAAGACTTAGTCACGGACGTGTCCTGGAATTATACGCAGAATAAACGCATCGCACCCTTTAAACCGGGCCCCAGGCCCAAAGACGGCCAGTACCGGATGTATCAACGCGACGTTGAGCGCTCACAGGAATTCCGTAAATGTATTGAGTGTTATTTATGCCAGAATGTCTGCCATGTCCTGCGCGATCAGGACAAAAAAGATAAATTCGTGGGCCCGCGCTTTATGATCCGCCTGGCCTCTTTAGAAATGCATCCCTTAGACACCGAAGACCGTATTGAGAAAGTAATGAACGAATACGGCTCCGGGCTTTGTAATATCACCAAATGCTGCACCGACGTCTGTCCCGAGCACATCCATATTACCGACAACGCCATCATCCCTCTCAAAGAGCGCGTGGTGGACCGTTTCTTTGACCCGATCGCGATCATTCTCCATAAAATCTTTGGCAAGAAAAAATCTTAATCGCCAAAATAAACAAAGATTTTCACCAATCCAATCTGCTATAAAAAATCTCTCCCTAGATAGCCTAGATAGCCTTGGACTGTAACAGCAACGTGATAATGTCGTATTTTAGCAAAATTAAAATGTCGTATTGATGATAATGTCTACCGGGAGGTAGACATTATGAATGGAGACATTTTAATGATACGACAGTCCGAGTTTAAGCGTCTGGAATTAATCAAAAAATCTATAGCTAGGCAGTTAACGCAACCATCCGCAATGTTTGGTCTTTATTAGGGATGGAAGCTCCTAAACTTTGATATTATCATCCACAAAATCTCAAGGACAGCTTGACGTGATATCAGATAAATGATATACATATATCAGAAAGGAGATATCATTATGGTCCGCACACTAATTACCATTCCTGAAGAAGACAAGCAGTGGCTTAAAAACTATAGTCGCTCACATCATGTTTCTATGGCCCAAATAATCCGTATGGCTATTAATGAATTCAAAAAACGTAAAAAGAATGATAAGAATGATTTTCACAAAGCTCTGGAAGCGACATTTGGAATGTGGAAGGACAAAAACATAGACAGCGTTGAGTATGTCCGGCAATTACGCTCCGAATGGGACAGGGATGGGGACAAACTTAAATGAAGAGCCTGCTGGATTCCAACATCATTATTGATCATCTCAATCAACGTCATGAAGCTAGAGACTGGATGGAAAGCGTTTCAATCAGAGACTTGTATCTTTCTTGGATCACCTATGCAGAGGTCTTGGCTGGCTGCCATACCCCGGAAGAATGGCAAAAAGCCATGCTCATTTTAGATGAAATACAATGCTTGACCTTTGATTTGTCTGATTTTATCCATGCAGCTCAACTAAGGCATAAATTTCCGAATTTCAAATTGCCTGATGCCTTATTGGCATCATTAGCTATAAAATATAATTTGATTTTAATGACGCGAAACACAAAAGATTTTAACCCTGCCATCCATAAATTCGTCAAAGTCCCTTACAAGTTGCGTTAAATTTTTAGAGATTGCTTCGCTTCGCTCGCAATGACATAATACACATAAGTATGGACAAAAATACCCTTCAAAAATACGATATCGCCGGGCCCCGCTATACCAGTTATCCGACTGCGCCGCAATGGTCTGCCGATGTAACGGGGGAGATGTATGCTTCGGCATTGACCCGCTTTGGCCAAAACGATAAAACACTTTCGCTTTATATCCATATTCCTTTTTGTGAACAGCTTTGTTATTTTTGCGCCTGCAATAAGGTCATCCGCGCCAAGGATGAAAAGGTGGGGGATGAATTTTTGGACCATCTTTTTAAAGAGATCGATAGGGTGGCCAAACTGATCAGGCAGCGCAAACTCATCCGTCAATTGCATCTTGGCGGAGGCACACCCACCTATTTATCAGAAATACAAATCGAACGGCTCTTTTCTAAAATTCAATCGGTCTTTGACATTGATCCGGGCGATGAGATCGCCATTGAAATCGACCCCCGCACAGTCACCCAAAATAAATTGAAAGTTTTACGCCGTCTGGGATTTAACCGCATTTCCATGGGTGTCCAGGATTTTGACGCAAAAGTCCAGGATGATATCAATCGTATCCAGCCCTATGAACAGGTGGCCCAAGTCCATCAATGGTGCCGGGAGCTTAAATTTGAGTCAGTGAATTATGATCTGATCTACGGCCTTCCTTATCAAACCAGGGATACATTTAAAAAAACAGTGGATTTAGTCATGGGGCTCAGGCCCGACCGGATCGCCCTTTATAGTTTTGCCTATGTACCGTGGCTTTCCAAGCCGCAAAATAAATTCAATCTCGATGCCATTGCCGTGCACGATGAAAAATTAGACATCTTTATCCAGTCCCGTGAAAATTTATTGGCCCATGGCTATCAGGCCATTGCCATGGACCATTTTGCCCTGACAACCGATGCCATGGCCCGCGCCTTTAATGAGGGGAGCCTGCACCGCAATTTTATGGGCTATACCTTAAAACCCGCGGACGAATACATTGGGGTAGGCCCGTCGGCCATTGGTTATATTGAGAATACCTATTTTCAGAATACAAAAATCCTGCCTGAATACTACGAACAAACCGCTCAAGGCCGTTTGCCTATAGAGCGGGGCAAACAATTAAGCCGGGACGACCAGATCCGGCAATGGGTGATCAATAGCCTGATGTGCCGGTTTAAGGTGGACAAACAGTTATTCTTTGATACATTTGGTTATGAGTTTGAAGATTATTTTCTGGAAGAAGGCAGGCATCTGCATGATTGCATTGAAGACGGATTAATTAATGAAAATTCACAACGTATTCAAGTCACTGATCTGGGTAAGATCTTTATCCGGAATGTGTGCATGGGATTTGACTACTACCTAAAGGACAAAAATGGCCAAAAACGTTTCTCAAGAACAGTCTGACATTTTATTGGCATTTCAAGGCAAGAATAAACGTGTTCCGGTCTGGTTTATGCGCCAGGCAGGGCGGTACTTGCCCCAATACCAGTCCCTCAAAGCCAACCGTCCTCTCAATGAACTCTTTCGCGACCCTGAAATTGCAGGTGCCATCACCTTGCAGCCTTTGGAAATCTTGGGGGTGGATGCCGCGATCCTGTTCGCTGATATTTTGACCATGCCTTCAGCCATGGGATTCAGAATTGATTTTATTAACCACAAAGGGCCTGTGGTGGCCAACCCCATCAATCATCCCGGGGACATCAGACGTTTTGGTAAATTCAGCGGCCTGGAACATGTTACCCGCACCATCCAATTGATCAATGCGGTATTACCGCCTTCGATCCCTTTGATCGGTTTTGCCGGTTCTCCTTTTACCGTGGCCACGTATTTATGCTCAAAACACAATCGCATGATGTATGAAAGCCCCCAATCATTTCACCAGTTGATGGATTTGCTGACGGACAATACCATTGCCTATTTAAAGCAGCAAAAAGAGGCGGGGATCGATGTGTTTCAGCTGTTTGATACCTGGGCCGGGACCTTACGCCGTGAAGATTATGAAATTTTTGTATTGCCTTACGTCCAAAAAATCTTTAAAGCCGTTAAACTTCCTTCCATTTATTATTTAAAAAATTGCGCGCATCTGATGGACTTAATGGAAAAAAGCGGGGCAGAGATGCTCTCTGTTTGTGAAACGGTCAATATCAAGGACATCAAGACTAAAAAAAGGGATTCAGGGAAATCTTCTCAACAGCCTTTTGTATGCCGATGATAAAACCATTATTGAAGAAACAAGGGCCATCCTCAAAGCCGCTAAGACCAAGCACAAAAAATACATTTTTAACCT
>JABDFL010000029.1 GCA_013286575.1 Candidatus Omnitrophota bacterium | reverse complement strand
GGCGCACCTTTATCCAGCCCACCCAGTTTTTGCGCGATTTCCGTGTGCGTGTTAAACTCAATCCCATAAGGGACATGATCAAGGGCAAGAAGGTGGTTGTTATTGAGGATTCCATTGTGCGCGGGACAACCTCGCGCAGCCGTATAGAGGAGATCAGGGAAGCAGGCGCCAAAGAAATCCATATGCGCATCTCATGCCCGCCCATCAAGTCCCCGTGTTTTTACGGGATTGATTTTCCCTCGTCGGGCGAACTGATCGCGCATAATAAGACGATCCAGCAGATCGCTGATTTTATTAAAGTAGATTCCTTAGGTTTTTTAAGCCTTGAGGGCATGATGTCCGTGATGAAGGACAAGGGGAGTTTTTGTTCAGCGTGTTTTACCGGCAAATACCCGACAGCCATCCCTAAGAACACAGACAAACTAAAGTTGGAAGTATGAGCAAATACATTTTTGTTACAGGCGGTGTAGTTTCCAGTTTAGGCAAAGGCATCGCTGCGGCTTCGATCGGCAAATTGCTGGAAGCCCGCGGCCTTAAGACCGCCATCATCAAATGCGACCCGTATTTGAACGTGGACCCCGGCACCATGAACCCCTATCAGCACGGGGAAGTTTATGTCACGGACGACGGGGCGGAAACAGACCTGGACCTGGGCCATTATGAGCGTTTCACCAATGCCCAGCTTTCCAAAGACAGCAGCATTACCGCCGGGAAAGTTTATTATTCCGTGATCACCAAGGAGCGCCGCGGGGATTATCTGGGCAAGACCGTGCAGATCATCCCGCATATCACCGATGAGATCAAGGAGCGTATCAAGAAGGTCGCTAAATCTGCGGATGTGGATGTGACGATCGTTGAGATAGGCGGCACCGTAGGCGATATTGAAAGCCTGCCTTTTTTGGAAGCCATCCGGCAACTGCGTTGGGAATTAGGCGAGCATTACGCCCTGAATATCCATGTGACATTATTGCCTTATATCAAATCCGCCGGCGAGCAGAAAACCAAACCCACCCAGCATAGCGTCGGGCGCCTGCGCGAAATAGGGATCATCCCCCAGATATTGATGTGCCGCACGGAGCGGCCTATTTCCCAGGAACAGCGTGAGAAGATCGCCTTGTTCTGCAATGTGGACGTGGAAGCGGTCATTGAAGCGGCGGATGTCAAACACATTTATGAAGTGCCCCTGGCCCTTAAAAAAGAGGGGTTGGATGAGCTGATCGTCAAGAAGCTCAATATCAAGATGGTGGACCGCGGCATCAAGAATTGGGAAGAAGGGGTGCTCAAGCGCCTGCGTTCACCGGCCAAGGAAGTCAAGATTGCGGTCGTCGGCAAATACATCTCTTTGCAGGATGCGTATAAATCCATCTATGAGGCCCTGGTGCATGGGGGCATTGCGAATAATGCCAAGGTCACTATTTTAAAAGTTGATTCGGAAGAAGTGGAAGGCGCCGGTTTTAAAAAGTTTTTGAAAGACGCGCAGGGGATTTTAATTCCCGGCGGTTTTGGTTCCCGCGGCATCGAGGGAAAGATCGCGGCTGTCAAATACGTGCGCGAGAACAATATCCCCTTTTTCGGGATTTGCTTAGGCATGCAGATCGCCACCATTGAATTTGCCCGCAACGTGGCGGCCTTGAAAGGTGCCAACTCGACGGAGTTTGAGAAAGAGACCCCTTATCCGGTGATCAGTTTGATCGAGGAACAAAAGAAGGTCAAGAATTTGGGCGCTTCCATGCGCCTGGGCGCGTTTAATTGTGTTTTGGAAAAGAATACCAAAAGTTTCGAGGCGTATAAGAGTGCCAAGATCTCCGAGCGCCATCGCCATCGTTATGAATTCAACAATGCGTTCCGTCAGCAGTTGACGCAAAAGGGTTTGGTCATCGCGGGGGTCAATCCTGAGCGTGATTTGGTGGAGATCATCGAGATCAAAGACCATCCATGGTTTGTCGGCTGCCAGTTTCATCCGGAATTCAAGTCCAAACCCGACAGCGCCCATCCATTGTTCAAAGGCTTTATCGCGGCGGCACTGAATCACGTGAAATGAGCGCGTATATGGTTGAACGGTGTTGTTCCCGAAACGGGATATTTTTGCCGTCTGCTTCGGTTTACATCAAAAATTTTCTAAAGATTCTCTTTATTTGGAAAATTTTTGATGTAAATCCTCGCAGACTTTTGGCAAAAAATCCCTGATTGTTTCGTCCACAACACCGTTCAGCCATATACGCACGCATGTTTAGTTTTGTATAGATAGAGTGCGTCATAAGTAATGAATTTGTTCTTTTTGCGACTGTAGCTTTTGGCGTTAAAAAAGCGATTCCAGGAGCAAAAAGAACAAATTTATTACTTATAATGCTTGCCCAGCAATGCAGTCAGATAGGATTGAATAAGAGTAATATATGCGCGGGTGGCGGAAACATTGAGAAGTGCGGAAGCAATAGAGGTTTTCGTAGGCATTTATGCGTGGGTGGCGGAACTGGTATACGCGCACGTTTGAGGGGCGTGTGCCGTAAGGCGTGAGGGTTCGACCCCCTCCCCACGCATTTTTGATTTGTGCATAAGCATCGCAGGGGCGTATGCCGTAAGGTGTTGAGGGTTCAATTCCCTCCCCGCGCACCAATTAGTTGGAAATGACATGAATAAACCCATCGAAGTTTCAGCCAGCATTCTCGCGGCTGATTTCGGCAATTTGGCCCGTGAGATCAAGCGTTGCGAAGACGCGGGGGTGGCGCGTTTTCATATTGATTGCATGGACGGGCATTTTGTGCCCAACCTGACCATCGGGCCGGTGATCGTTGAAGCTGTGCGCCGGCATACCAGACTTCCCCTGGAAACCCATTTGATGATCGAGCATCCCGGCGATTATATTGAAAGCTACGCGAAAGCCGGGGCAGACATTATTCAGATCCAGGTAGAGTGTTACGGCCAGCGCCGCCCTTCATGCCGCCAATGGAACCAATGGCCCAAAGAAATAGACCAGGTAGACATTCCTGCCTTGCGCGCCGATTTAAAAAAGGTCCGCGGGTTTGGTAAAAAAGCATTTGTGGTCATTAATCCCGGCACACCCTTGTGTGAAGAAATCCTCAAGGATTGCGACGGGGTTTTAATCATGTCTGTCAATCCCGGCTTTGCCGGCCAGAAATTCATGCCCGAAGCCCTGCCTAAGCTCAAGCGCTTGAAGGAAATCTTTAAAGGTGATATCGCCATCGATGGAGGGATCAACGCCCAAACCGCTCCTTTGGCAGTCAAAGCCGGGGCCCATGTCCTGATTACCGCCAGTTATCTGTTTGGCGCAGACAGTCCTTCTGAAGTCACCAAGGGCCTTAAAAGCCTTGCCTGATTTTGCCAACCCTGAATTTATATGGTATATTTGTATTATCTATGAGAATCTCCGCTGTCTATAGAAACAGGCTAGGACAAACCTCTTTAGAGTATCTTTTGCTCTTGAGCGTCGTGGCCGTGGTTGTTATCGGCAGTTTTGGGCCAGGGTCTTTGATTAGCCAGATTGGTACAGCAGCAGGAGGCTATTATAATACCGTCAGCAACGTCATCATGGGAGCCAACCCTCAGCCCATCAATGGCGGCTGGTGCCCGGTCACCTGTCCTTCCGGCAGCATTGCTCCTTCAGTCATATACCGTTCCTGCGAATGCCCGGCCCCTGCTTTTGGGGGACAATATTGCACCGGCAGCAGCATAGCATGCGGGGCTGCAGGGCCTTCATCGTCGTCGGGGACTTCTCCTTCTGGGTGCACGCCGGATTGCAGTTGTGCGTCCAGCACCTGTGCGGGAAGTACTTGCGCTGACAGTTGTGGAGGGACATGCCAAGGGACTGCTTCTTGTGGTAGCTCTAATGGTGGCAATGGAGGCAACTCCACGCCCTTTTTGTTCACCTTCAAAGACGGGAAGTATTACATTGAAAACGACGTTATGATGACTTACAAGAACCAGTACTATGAACTGGCTAAACAAGGCTATGAACAGAATTCCGGGGATCCCCGTAAATTTAAGCAGACGGATTATTACAAAATGCGCCTTAATCCTGATGTGACGGCTGATGGGGTCAAACTGCTCTTAAAGGAAATCGAGCCGGAAGAAGACAATATAGACCAGGTCCGTTTGATCCGTGTCATCCATCCTCAAGGCAGCAGTGCTTTTGTGGATGAGCAAAGCCAAAGCATCAAAACAACGGCATCCATGAAAGCCATAGCCTTAAAGACCTGCACGATGAAGGACGGGAAAGATTGCAGCAGGGAGCTTTCAGCCGTTGATGATCAATGGATTGAAGGCAATAAGGGTGATTCCTTTACAGTGACTTTTGATCTTAGCGGTGTTGACAGGGATAATTTGTATTTGACAATGCATGCCTGGGAAAGTGATCCGCCGCCTCTGCAATTGGCACCGTTCAAAGCCAAGGCCAATTCGTTAAATATTGATATCGTTGTCGTGGACAACGCCCATCCTGAGCGTGTCCTTTATTCTTTAAAAGACGTGCATCCCAGGGACATTGCTTTATCTAATGATATGGTTGATTTGAAAGATGCCCTCAAAGCCATGACCGGGAACACCCTGACCATAAAGATCAACTGGACAGCGCACCACTTTGTGGATCACATAGGGCTGGTTGAAGCGCAACCGGCACAGATGAACATGGAAGAACTGCCGCTTATAAAAGCAGTAAAGACCGGCGGCGTTGATGTGCTCAAAGAATTATCAGCCAGGGACAATGTTTATGCGCATCTGGTCAGGGGTGAGGACATTGAATTGACTTTTGCAGCTCCCAAAGAAGCCCTGAAAGCGGATGAAGAGGAGAGCTACTTCTTTGTCTCGTCAGGTTTCTATTCGGGATTAAGGACCTATCTGTACCCCAAGGTTGACCCGTCGATGGACACGTTTAAAAACGAACTTAAAGAGTACGTCCATCAGTTGGGGAGCATGCCTCTTCAAAAGGGGTAGGTTATTTTTGTTTTCTCTGGTCCCTCTGAAAATTACTTTTGCCCACCGATTTAGCAAATTTCTTTAATTCCGCGCCGAGTTCCCCGATTTGGGCCACATGGGTGATTTTTTGATGGATATTATTGACAATACCGATGGAAACAGAGACTAAGTTTGCTTTGACGGCATTGCCCTGCCGGTCAACTCCGGTAATAAAACCCGCCTTGCGGTCTTCTTCGTTATAGAAATCAGGGGAAAGTTTATCAAAGGCATCAATGATATCCTGGCTGACGGCGTCTGCCTTATCATCATCGCAGATAAATACAAAATCATCCCCGCCGATGTGCCCCACAAAAGCGTCCTTCCCGCAAAATTTCAGGGTAGCATCAATGAGGATACGGGCCAGGGAACGGATAAACTCATCACCATGTTCGAACCCGTATTTATCATTATAAATTTTAAACTTATCCAGGTCCACATAGCCCACCGCAAAAGGTTTACCGGCGTCAATGCGGGCTTGAAACTCCTCCATAATGGATGAGTTGCCGGGCAGGTGGGTGAGGGGATTGGCATCCAGCGAGCGGGAAGTGCGTTTTAAAATCATGCGGATGCGGGCCAGCAGGGTATCAGGTTCAAAGGGTTTGACTAAATAATCATCCGCTCCGGATTCTATGCCGGTGACCATGTCCTTGGTTTCACTCCTGCCGGTCAGCATGATCACCGGCAGGTGGCGCAGTAAAATATCACGGCGCAATTGGCGGCAGAATTCAGGGCCGTCCATCTTCGGCATGTTAAAATCGAGGATGATCAGGTCGGGGTTCTTGGTTTTGACCATTTCCAGGCCTTCTTCACCGTTGCTGGCCGCGGCAATGGAGTAATGTTCGAACAGGGTCAAATTAAGGACATCGCGGATATCAGGGTCATCATCAACGATCAGGATCCGTTCTTTACGCATTAGATGGCAAACTCCTGTGAGGTGCTCGCCTGAGAGGCATTGTGGGCCAAATATTTCTCAAACGCTTTTTGTGTCGAGGGCAGGGTAAAATAAAAGGTGGTCCCTAGCTTGACCTGGCTTTGGACCCACATTTTACCGCGGTGCGCCTGGACAATATTTTTAGCCAGGACCAGCCCCAAACCCGATCCCTTGACACTTTGGTTGATTTCATTATCAACGCGGAAAAATTCACTGAACAGTTTTTGTATTTCCGATGCCGGAATGCCGATGCCGGTGTCGGCCACGCTAAAGACGGCGTAGTCATGTTCCAGTTTCGGTGACACCGCCACTGTAATGGTCCCGTTTGGCGGGGTGAATTTGATGGCATTGCTCAGCAGATTAATAAGGACACGTTCGGCCTTGGCGCTGTCCACATAAACGCTTTCTATTTCCTGGGGCAGGCGCAGGTTTAATTTAACGCCTTTGGCGTTTATTTGGGGGGCCAGCAAATCAACGACGCTGTCGACGATATTCTTGATTTTGTAAACGGCAAATTTCATCTCCTGGCGGCCGGATTCAATGCGCGCGATGTCCAA
The DNA here is from genome assembly GCA_013286575.1 of Candidatus Omnitrophota bacterium. Classification (GTDB taxonomy): domain Bacteria; phylum Omnitrophota; class Gorgyraeia; order Zapsychrales; family Fredricksoniimonadaceae; genus JABDGZ01. The sequence continues at coordinate 8,096 of JABDFL010000029.1, read as the reverse complement.
AAGATCGTTGATCAGGGCGACCAGGCTGTCAGAATGGGAATTGATCTTGGCCAGGCGTTCTTTGACCGCCTCAGGCAACTCACCGATTTTTCCGGCGATCAGGATGGCGGCATAGCCTTTAATGGACGTCAAGGGGGTGCGCAGTTCATGGGACACGGCGGAGATAAATTCCGATTTTTTATTGCTGATCTCATTGACCTTCTGCAGGGCAAGGGCCAACTGCTTGGTGCGGTCCGAGACTTTTAATTCCAGCTCCTGGCTGGAACGGAACACTTTTTCAAAGAGCTGCGCATTTTCGATAGACTGGCCTAATTGTCCGGCGAGGATGGTGATCAATTCTTCGTCGCCCTGTGTCACCGCAGGGGCATTATAACGGTTCCCTGCGAAGACAAAACCAATGCCTCCCCGTTGGGTCAGGATGGGTGCCAGGATGAAATGCTCCGCTTCAAATAGAGGGATTATCTTTTCTTTGGTTTTGCTGGCGCAATTGATTGACGAAACAGAGTGGATCTCCTGGAGGACGTTTTTGAGAGGCTCTTCGGCGGTGATTTCTTTGAGGATGGCCTCGGCGCGGTCGTCCTTATAACCCAGGTTAAGCCGGATCTTTAGAATATTGGCCTCATCCACGGAGGCAATCAGGACGCGGGCGAAGCCCAGGTCTTCGAATAGCGCCGGAGAGATCCTTTGGAAGATCTCACTTTCATTAAGCGCCTGGCTCATTTGCCGGGACGTCCGTTGCAGGGTGTGCAGGCCGTTGAGACGTTTATCCATTTCCTCACGGATTTTATTAAGCTCCAGATCAGTGCGGACGATCATTTTGGCTTGTTCATCTAAATCGTGAAAAGAGCGCATCAGTTTTTTCTGCGCTTCGTTCATGGTGTTGATGACCTCTTCTTTAGCGGCCGAAGTATAAAAAAGATAGGTCGTGGCACACAGCAGGATAAAAATGACGATGCCGAGTGTCCACAAGGTTTCAAGAGTTGTCGGGTCCATAGCGTTTATGAGATAGCCACCATGAGGATGCTCTCATTATGTAAATAAATATTTTTTATATCGTCCAGCTTGCCAAAGGGCCCTATTTCACCGTAGGAACACATGCCGGCAATCGGTGTGGTGTTCCCTAAAACATTCCTGATGGCCTGTATCTCGCTGAAAGCGCTACGCCCCAGGATTTTATGGCGGGCCAGGGATTCAAACACAAGTACCAGCTTGGCCGGCCTGTCAGCGAGGGATGCTTTGACTAATTCCGCCGCTTGGACGGCAGAGTCGAGGCAAGACTCTTTATTGCTGATCATCAAATGCACCTCGGCGCCCTGCGGGATGCCCTCATGACATACGATACTACCGTCTTGCAGGATGTCAATAATGTTACGCAACAAATATTGGCGGGATTCTTCCTGATAGAAGCCCAGGGGGTACATCGCTGCGTAAGAATTTAAAGAGATGTTCTTTAATCCCTCAGCTTCGGGCCCCAAAAAATGTTTATAAATTTCAATGGCCGGCTTATGGTCAATGGTGCGCAGGACATAACCGTCGACCTTGGTGACGGTGCGCGGACGGCCCAGCGGTTTAAAGCCGTGCCTGCAGCCTAAAGCCAGGTGGAATGTCCCGCCCATCAGAAGGCCGACAACGGCATTTTGCAGTATCTGGTCCTGAAAGAATTGGGAGAGTTTTTTATATTTGAAATCATCACTGGAAATGGCCCCGAGCACAGGGAAAACGACGCCCAATACTTCCCTGACGCCGCGGATAAAGGGCGAGCTGTTTTTTTCAATGCCTTCCGAAAAAGTGAGGAACACTTCCCGGTGAGTGGAGCCCAGGTCCTGGGCTGCCCGGCGGGCCAGGTCAAATCCGGTGTAGTGCATGTCCTGGGTCTCAAGATCTTTGACGGCGGAGATCCCGAAGAGCATCTCATCGGAATTAATGCCCACCAGGGCAATGCCGCGGTTTGTTACGCCATTGGACAAAATGATCCCGCCGGTGGAAGAGCCGACCAGATGTTTTGGTTTAAGGATGCGGGTGATGACCGCCTGGATCTCAGGGACGGCATATTGGGGGGACGCAAAGATAATGATCAAATCAGTGTCGGGGCTGTTGAGCTGGTTTTTGACCTGCACACAAGCCTTTAAAACCGCTTCCTCGGGGTCGGGGTCCTGGCTGAATCCGATACTGACGCTGGTAGACAAAGAAGATCTCCCTATTCCCTATTGCTTTGTTTTGCGTCAGGCAATGGGGATTCGTTAACATTAGTGTGCTCTTGGTTGATTATAAATTTAAGATACCAAGTGTCAACCATAATACTGATAAACCTGGTTTTAGAAATGTGCAGGCGCCTCAATATCGGCCAACGATATTTGTTGACGATTAAGGACCTTTGAGATATCCTTACCTTCCGTTATTGATTCGGCCCCATCGTCTAGCCTGGTCAGGACGTCTGCTTCTCAGGCAGAAAACACCGGTTCAAATCCGGTTGGGGCTACCAGTACTTTTCATAGACGTAACACTCCATTTATCGGCGAGCTACGTCTTTTTTTATCTCGTCGTCAGTTTTCCTAATCTGCTTCCTTTTACCTGATTTTTGCCGCTTTTAGCAATGCTTGGATCATAATTTGGATCATAAAAATTCTATAGGAGTTTAAGCTGTGGAAAAGAATGGGGCATGGTAGCTTGGTGCAGACGGATAAATATACCCATGCTTTAAATTCAGAGGTTGAAGAGGGAATCCTCAATTATTTTAAAGACTGGCAGATAGTTCAGGCTTGAAATATATTTTACGGCCTCTTTTTTGTTCAAATCCATCTAATATCTGGTATACTTCTACTATGGGGAAGAAAGATAAATCAATCATTATTCAGTTCAAAGAACGTATCCCAGCGGAAATCCGTAAACAGCTGGCGAGGATCATTATCTTTGGCTCTCGTGCCCAAGGTAAGGTGAGCCGTTATTCGGATTTAGACGTGGCTGTTTTAATTAAACGGAAAACCAGACAATTGGAAAAGCGTTTGGAAGATATAGCCTATCAATTGATGTTGGAGCATGATTTTAAACCGGTCATTTCATTGAAGGTTTTTAGCCAAGGCGATTTTGAAGATCGTTATAAACAAGGGTTTTCTTTTTACCGCCATGTCCGTGAAGGTGTTGTGGTATGACCCGAGAAGTTCAGGGGCTTATTAATAAATCCAAGCATGCCATCAAAGTCGCCCAAGGTCTTTTGGCCCAAGGGTATCCTTCTGATTCAGCCAGTAAATCCTATTACGCAATCTTCTACGCAGCCCAAGCCTTACTTAAATCATCTAAAATAGATGTTGTCAAACATTCCGCAGTTGAGTCAGCAGTTGGTTATCATTTTGTCAAGACCGGCAAGATTGAACAGAAATATCATCGGATATTACTTGATGCCCGTAAGCTAAGAGAGATCGCCGACTATGACATTCAGGAAGAGATCGTCCGCCCTGAAGCTGCCATTAAAATCGAACAAGCCAAAGATTTTCTGAAACTGGTCCAAGCACTAGTTCGTTAGATGAATTCATTTACATTTGGATCATAATCAGGTCACTTTCCTGTGTAAATTTGAGTCCGTCTGCTTCTCAGGCAGAAAACACCGGTTCAAATCCGGTTGGGGCTACCAGAAAAACAAGAATTTTAGAAGTTTCGGTGGTGGTTTGGTGGCAAAATAATATAGCAATTGACCCAGATTTGAAAGGAAGGTAAATAATGGAGACCGGCAGTGTCACTTGTTTACATTGTAAAGCTAAAAGTAGAGACTCTATTATGCTTAATGAAGTTGTGGTATATCTTGACATTTGGTAAAAAAAGTTGCATACTTCAAAAGTCAATCGGCGCTGATGCTGTATTGTAAAGATTCAGGCGAAGAAGCCCCAAGTAGAATTTTTTACTTGGGGCTTTATTTTTTAATTAAAAAAACGGAGGAAACCATGAAATTATGTCGATTTTTATTCACCGCTTTTGTCTTGATGGCCCCTGGCTTGGTCCAAGCTGATGTGTTTTATGATAATGATCCATCTTTCTATCAGTATTCATCCACCACAGCTTCGCCAGACACATCTCCAACGGTGGCTACAACGCCAAGCACGGCTGCGGACAGTAGTCCTGTGGCCACCACAACCGACAGCACATCCAGCACAGCCGCTACTACACCAGCTGCCACTGCGTCTGCCGCCGCTACGCCGGCTGCTTCACCAGCACCGGATGATCCACCAACCTTAAAGGAATTTCTTGACTACTTATTTAGTTTATTGATCGCAACTTTGGAAAAGGCATAGTTCATTTTTAGTGCAAGAAATAACTTTCTCATTTGCTGGGATAGATACTAAGTCCTTAAATTTGAATATAGATTCAATATCTTTGAGTATTTGGTTCAAAGTAAAACCCGTTGGGGTTATTTTTTTTCTTGCCCAAACTCGGCCCCCTGTGGTAATTTACTTTTATCAAACCCATCAAAATTACCCCCATACGCAATAAAGGATGCTGCATCTGCGGCAAGCCGGTCCCTACCAAGTTTTCAATATATTGCCCCATATGTTCCAGGTTTGCCTTTCGTATGAAAGCAAGGCAATATCCGCCCAAGGTCGTTAAAAGAATTTGGAAATATGTGAAAAAGTACGGGTATGTCTGTCATTACACGGGCATGGACCTTGATATGGAAGATCCTCATAGCCCGTGGTTCTGCGTTTTTGACCATTGGGCGCCGCATGATCCGCGTAAGATCGTAATCACCTCTGCGTTGATCAATGGCATGAAAACAGATCTTTCTGAAGAAGAGTTTTGGTGGATCGTCGACGCACTGACCAATTTTAAGCGGTATCAAATACCGTTAAGAAAAAGAAAACTTCGTTATTGGGACCATAAGTATACCTTCGACGAGCCGGGGACAGCCGTAGAGACCACCATTTTTCCAACGCGCGGGACGGGGACATGTGACATATGCGGCAAGCGGCTTAAAAGCAAGATGTTCACCTACTGTCCTGTATGCGCCATAATGGCCCGTCGCCTTAAAAGTGACGGCAGGCATTTTTCGCCTCAGGCGGTGGAAGATCTTATCAACTATATACGCCGGTTCGGTTATTTTTGCTTTTTCACTAAGATGCGCCTCGACATGAAAGATCCCACCAGCCCGTGGTATTGCGTCATTAATCATTGGAGACCGGGAACAAGCAAAATCGTGATAACATTCGCCTTGTTAGGTGTTATGAAGCTAGACTTGACCGAAGAGGAATTTTGGTATTACGTCGAAGCGCTGGCTGATTATAAGGAAAAAGGCAAAAAGATCTTCAAGAGAAGGCCGGTTTGCTGGAACAGGCGTTATCCGATCGAGGAGGAGTTAAAGGGGTACGATCCAAATAATTTGAATTTTGAAACTATCGACATTTGATAAAAAAGTTGCATTCTCTAAAAATCAATCGGCCCCAACGTGTATTTGCTTTGGTTCATCACTTATGATACACTTTATTTAGGAGGATAAATATATGGCTACTAAAAATCCAAGATTAAACGTCGTTTTAGAGCCCACTCTTATGAAGGGGGTTGACCATTTGGCAAAAGCGCAAGGAGTATCTTTGTCTACCATGGCCAGAGATTTGATCAAAGAAGCGTTGGATACTTATGAAGACGGCCAATGGCAAAAGATCGCCCAAAAGAGGGAATCTAACTTTTCATCCAAAAAGGCGTTCACGCATGATGAGGTCTGGAAGTAGTGGAATATAGTCCAGTTTATCATCACGAGATACCCCAAGATCTGGCTGCAATCCCCGGGAACATCAAAGATCGCATCAGGAAAGCAATTGAAACCCGCCTTTTAACAGATCCTATTAGTTATGGCCTGCCTTTGCGCAAAAGTTTGCAGGGTTTCCGTAAATTACGCGTTGGAGACTATAGGATCATTTACCGTATTCATGGGAAAAAAGTAATTGTCCTTAAGATTGGCCACCGTAAGGACGTATACCCGAAGGTATTGACCCGTTTCACTAAGTAGAATTGGCGGTAGTTTTGGCGGTGAAAGCGCTTGTCAAGCCCCCCGCATTAATCCTCACTAGCTGTTATTGCACCTAAGTACAATTGATTCATTTTTGTTTGCCCCTAAAATGCAATTATGAATAGCGCAACCAATAGAAGGGGGAAATATGATCACGATATTTGAGATCGGGCTGTTGGTCGTGATCCTTACAGAAGTGGTCATGCAGATGGTGGGTTAAAGCAGATGAAAAAGGGCAGGGACGATAAAAATCAAAGGAGAATAACATGATTAATAAAAGTTTAAAATTCAGGTCAGTTTTGGCCCTCATTTTGGGGCTAGCATTATTAAGTTTTAGCACCTTCGCGCGGGCGGACGGCGAAAGGGGAGAAAAATACCGGCACGATCACTTCAGGTACCGCCACCACGATGGAAGGTGGTATTCACACGATGAAGTTGTCGTTGTCCAGAGGGCCCCAAGTGTCCAGATAAATCTTTAGCAGAAACTGGAGTTATTGCTTGCTTTAGCATGCCGGGCCTCTAGAATATTTTTATGGCCCGGCTTGTTTTTTTACTGATTTCGCTGCTGATCGTCCTTGTTAATTGTGTTCTCACCCCTGTTATTCCGCAGATATGGTGGTCCATGGTTTTCTTCGGCCCTTTGATGGCCGTTGGGATGCTGGACATGCTTCAGGAACGCCAGGCCATCCGCCGTAATTTTCCTGTCATCGGTAATTTCAGGTATCTTCTGGAACTTTTCCGTCCGGAAATAAACCAGTATTTTGTCGAATCCAATACCTCGGGCACGCCGTTTAACCGTTTGGACCGTTCCCTGGTTTACCAGCGCGCCAAAGGGGAATTGGACACAGTGCCTTTTGGCACGCAAAAAAATGTTTATGAAGTGGGCTATGAATGGGTGACGCATTCCATCATGCCGGTGCATGTTGACCCTCAACAATTGCGTGTGACGGTGGGCGCTTCCAGGGCCAAGCCTTATTCAGCGAGCATATTTAATATCGGGGCGATGAGCTTCGGTTCCCTCAGCAAGAACGCGGTGATGGCCCTTAATCAAGGGGCACAGATGGGTGGCTTTGCCCAGAACACCGGCGAAGGGGGACTGACACCGTATCACTTGCAAGGGGGAGATTTGATTTGGCAGATCGGCACCGGTTATTTTGGCTGCCGTGATGCGAACGGCAAATTCTCAGCGGAAGGCTTTGTTGAAAAAGCCGGCTTGCCCCAAGTTAAAATGATAGAGCTCAAAATTTCCCAAGGGGCCAAGCCGGGACATGGCGGTATTTTGCCTGCCGAGAAAGTCACTAAAGAAATCGCCCAGATCCGCGGGGTTGAGATGGGCAAAAGTGTTATTTCTCCGCCGGGACATTCGGCTTTCAGCACGCCGCTGGAACTCCTGGGCTTTATTGAACGCTTAAGAGAACTCTCCGGCGGTAAACCCGTCGGGTTTAAAATATGCATCGGCAAACCGCGGGAATTCATGGCTATTGCCAAAGCCATGCATAAAAGCGGGATCACGCCGGATTTCATTACCGTCGATGGCGGTGAAGGGGGAACGGGTGCCGCACCCTTAGAGTTCTCCAATTATGTGGGCTCGCCTTTAAATGAAGGGCTTGTCATTGTCCACAATACCCTCGTCGGATTTGGTTTGCGGGACCGTGTGAAGATCATCTCATCCGGCAAGATCAATTCAGGGTTTGGCATTATCAAGCACATGGTCATGGGCTCAGACCTATGTTATTCCTCGCGCGGCATGATGCTGTCTTTAGGATGCATCCAGGCCCTGCAATGCAACACCAATCATTGCCCCACAGGCGTCGCCACCCAGGACCCGTCTTTAGTCAATGGCCTGGTTGTTGCCCAAAAAAACAAGCGCGTGGCTAATTTCCATAAGGCCACTGTCAAAAGTTTCGCTGAGATTTTAGGGGCCATGGGTTTTGTTGATCCCAAGCAATTAAGGCCCCGGCATTTAATGCGGCGTGTATCCCTTTCACAGGTCAAAGATTATAGTGAAATCTATCCTTTTATTAACGACGGTGATTTGCTGAAAAGCCCTGTCCCCAAAGAATTCGAACGCGCCTACCAGACATCCTCTGCCGAGACATTTGAA